>NC_013894.1:900346-1200461 GCF_000025605.1 Thermocrinis albus DSM 14484
CTGATCGTGATACATACAGAAAAAGATATCGTAGGCTGAGGGTTCAAGAAAGGCAGCGTCGGGAGAAAGAGGACCTTCCACTTTGTAACCTTCACTTCTAAGCTCCTCCACTGCGGGTAATATCTCCTCTACGTCTTCGTTTCCTATTTGTCCCATATCTCCTGCATGAGGGTTCAGTCCCAAAACACCCACCTTAGGATCAACCTTGAAGAGTCTTCTGTACTCCCCTATAACCAAAAGTAGCTTCCTCTTTATGAGATCTTTCTTGACCATCTGGACAGCTTCCCTGAGGGGTAGGTGTGTAGACAAGAGTGCCACCTTCACCTTCTCTGAGTACATGAGCATAGCGTAATCTTTAACGGAAAAAGCCTGTGCCAGAAACTCTGTCTGACCTGAGTAAGAAAAACCAGCGCGTGATGCCCAGAACTTGTTGATGGGCATAGTCACCATACCTTTGATTTTTCCTGTTACGCCGTCCACCACAGCCCTTGCAAGATACGCAACAGCTACCTTTCCAGACGTAATAGAAGCAGATGGTCTGTCTGTATCACATACGTTGAGATCTATCACGTACACACCAGGTTCTTTTATGTCTTCCACCTTCTCCACTGTGGGAAATTCCCAGTCCATCCCCAAGTGAGATGCACACGCCCTTAGAATTTTGTACTCGCCGTACACCACGTAGGCAGTTTCTTTGTCCAGATGAGGGGTGAGTCTCACTATAAGCTCGGGACCTACGCCAGCCGGATCTCCTATAGTTATACCTATTACCTTCACAATGAAGAAAAATATATAGGAATTTTCATATATCCGAAGCCATACTTTGAAAATTTCTAAACACAGCCTCTTTCCAAACAGGTATATTAAACAACGTAAGTACCATCAGGAGGTTTATCATGGAGGTGACAAGACGAGGGTTTCTAAAGTTAACAGGTGTATCGTTGGGAACAGGTTTAATAGGCAGTTTAGGTTTCGACCTCTCCCCTGCCTACGCGAGGGTGAGAGAACTTAAAATTGCGAAAGCAAAAGCTGTGAAAAGTATATGCCCTTACTGTTCCGTTTCGTGTGGTGTCCTCATATACTCCCTCACTGACGGCGCCATGAACGTTAAACCTAGGGTGATACACGTAGAGGGTGATCCAGATGACCCAGTAAACAGGGGAACTCTATGTCCCAAAGGTGCAACGCTGCGAGACTTCATAAACTCTCCTCAAAGACTGACAAAACCTCTCTATAGGGCTCCTGGCTCTACAGAGTGGAAGGAAATAACGTGGGAGGAGGCTATAGAGAGGATAGCAAGGAGAATTAAGGATACTAGAGATAGGACGTTTATAGAAAGGGATGCGGAGGGACGGGTGGTAAACAGATGTGAGAGTATCTTTTGGCTTACAGGGTGCACGATAGAAAACGAACCCGGTTATCTTATGGTAAAGTTGGGAAGATTACTGGGTCTCGTAGCGTTAGAGACACAAGCGCGAGTGTGACACGCTCCTACAGTGGCCAGTTTGGCCGCAAGATTTGGTAGGGGGGCCATGACCAACTCATGGAATGATATAAAGAACGCTGATCTGATTTTTGTTATGGGGGGGAATCCTGCGGAAAACCATCCGTGTGGCTTCAAGTGGGCAATAAAAGCTAGGCAAGAGAGAGGGGCTAAGATCATAGCGGTGGACGTTAGGTATCATAGAACTGCCGCTGTGGCTGATATCTTCGTGCAGATAAGACCTGGTTCAGACTTGGCCTTCATGGGTGGACTTATAAACTACGTGATTCAAAACAAGAAGTATAACGAAGATTACATTAAGTACTTTACAAACGCTACTTACATAGTAAAAGATACTTACAGCTTCGACCCAGAGACGGGACTGTTTTCTGGGTACGATCCCGAAAAAAGGAAGTATGACACCACACTGTGGGACTACGAGAGAGACGAAAAAGGTATGGTAAAGAAAGACATGACGATGCAACACCCACGATGCGTCTTTCAATTACTTAAGAAACATTATGAGAGATATACACCGGAGTTGGTGGAGAAGATCACAGGGGTTCCTAAAGAGAAGTTTTTAGAGGTGGCAAAGCTCATAGCAGAAACCGGCGCACCTAACAAAACCATGACACACCTTTACGCACTCGGTTGGACTCATCATAGCTGGGGTAGCCAAGTGATCGGTTCAATGGCTATACTTCAGCTGCTCCTCGGTAACATAGGTATGCCGGGCGGAGGTGTAAACGCTCTGAGAGGTCATGCCAATATACAGGGTATGACGGATCTAGCGGGAGAGGGAAGATTTCTGCCAGGATACCTTAGGCCTCCAAAGCCTGAGCAACAAAGTCTGAAAGAACATCTTGAGGCAAACACGCCGAAACCTTGGGATGAAAACTCTATGAATTACTGGTCCAACTATCCTAAGTTCTTCATAAGTATGCTGAAGGCCTTTTACGGGGATGCAGCAACGCCTGAGAATGAATTCGGTTACCACTACTTACCCAAGACAGAGAAGATTATAAGCTGGGATGAAGCCATAGATAGGATGTACAGAGGTAAAATGGAAGGTGTCGTTGCGGTAGGCATCAACATACTGGCCAACACCCCCAATACCAGAAAAACTATTGAGGCCCTATCCCGCCTCAGATGGATGGTGGTCATGGATCCCTTTATGACGGAGATGGCCAACTTTTGGAAATATGTAGATAATCCAGAGAAGGTCCAAACGGAGGTTTTTCTACTCCCGGCAGCTGTGTTTGCTGAAAAGGAAGGTACCAAAACCAACAGTGCCCGTACCCTTAAGTGGGTGTACAAAGCTGCGGAACCACCGGGTGATGCCAAAGAAGAGCTATGGTTCATAGGAAACTTATATATGAAACTCAGAGAGCTTTATCAGAAGGAGGGTGGGGTTTTCCCCGACCCCATACTGAAGGCTTGGTGGCCTTATAAAAACCCATACCATCCGACTGCCGACGAGGTACTGGCCATGGAGATAAACGGTGTAGCGTTAGATGACATAAAGGATGATAAGGGTAACGTCATAGCCAAAAAGGGCGAGAGACTGCCGGGCTTCACAGCTCTGAAAGAAGATGGTAGCACCGTATGTGGTATGTGGTTGTACTGTGGCGTTTACCCTCAATCTGGAAACAGAGCAAAGAGCACTGATCTTTCGGACCCTTCGGGACTTGGTATATACCCTGGTTATGGTTACTCTTGGCCTGCCAATAGGAGGATTCTTTACAACAGGGCTTCGGCCGACCCTTCTGGTAAACCATGGGATCCTAAACGCCGTCTCGTATGGTGGAACGAAAGAGAACAGAAATGGGTAGGTAACGATGTACCAGATATAAAGCCTGACTTAGGTCCTGAGTATGGTCCCTTCATAATGCTTCCAGAAGGTAGGGGAAGACTGTACTCCCACTTCCTGGTAGACGGTCCGTTCCCCGAACATTACGAACCCTATGAATCACCTGTAAAGAACCCGTTACACCCCAAGGGAACTGGGATGAACCCAGTAGTGAAAGTCTATAAGTCGGACGTGGATCTTCTCGGAACACCGGATAAGTTCCCCTATGCCGCAACTACCTACAGGGTCACAGAACACTTCCATTTCTGGACAAAGCACGTTTACGGCGCATCTATCCTCTTTGCCCGTATGTTTATAGAGATACCTGAGGAGTTGGCAAAGGAGCTTGGCATAAATCAAGGAGATAGGGTTAGGGTAGTAACGGCTAGAGGTTCTGCAGAGGCTTATGCCTTACCTACAAAGAGGATAAAACCCCTTATAGTTAACGGTAAAAAGGTGTATACCGTGGGTATACCTATACACTGGGGGTACGAGGGTGTGGTGAGAGGTTCTCTGGCAAACCTGATAACCCCTTTCATATGGGATCCCAACTCTCAGACACCTGAGTACAAGGGTTTCCTCTGCAAAATAGAGAAGATCAAAGCTTAATAGGGAGGTGATACCATGAGCAACGTGACCACTGAAGGTACCGTAGGATTGGGCCTGAGGAGAGTGTCTGCCTCAGGCTCTCCTGCTCAGGATATAAAGAGAAGTGACCAACTGGCTATATTGGTAGACGTTTCCTCCTGCATAGGATGCAAGGGGTGTGAAGCTGCATGTTCCCAATGGCACGATCTGAAACCTCCTTTACCTGATGAGAGAGCACCCTTCATAGGTTATCAGTCATTCCCCGATTTACTGCCCAACGTGTTTATGCTGATGAAGTTCCGAGAAGTGGAAACGGAGAGAGGTGTGGAATGGTTCATAACAAAGTATCAGTGTATGCACTGCGGTGATCCCGGCTGTTTGAAGGCATGTCCATCACCCGGTGCGATAGTACAGTATGCAAACGGTGTAGTAGACTTTGATCACTCTAAATGTATAGGCTGTAAGTTTTGTCTTTCCGGTTGTCCTTTCGATGTACCTCGTTACGATTCCAACAACAAACCCTGGAAGTGTAACTTCTGTATTGACAGAGTGTCCGCCGGACTAGAACCTGCCTGTGTGAAGGCATGTCCCACCAACTGTTTACACTTCGGGACTAAAGAGGAGATGGTGAGAAGAGCACAGAAGATAATAGCACAACTTCAGCAGCGGGGATTTAAAAATGCAACTCTCTATGATCCTGCAGGCGTAGGAGGTACAGGGTACATCTATGTCTTACCTCATGGAGACAAACTTGAGATGTACGGACTACCTAAGGAGGCAAGCATATCACCGTTAGTAAATTTGTGGAAAGGTCCTCTGAAACTGCTGGGAAGCGTTGTCCTGTGGGGTACGCTGGTAGGTGCCTTCCTACAGCTCATAATCTTCGGTCCCATAAGGGTGGGTAAAAAAGAAAAAAGCAAGGAGGAGGTATAAACCATGGAGGATGTAAAGAAATTGGAAGATACCGAGATAGAAAGGTTCTCAAGATGGGACAGACTACTACATTGGATAGTGGCCATTTCCTTTCTGTACCTCTTTCTGTCTGGACTAGGAATATACTCACCTAGGTTCCACTGGCTACTTTGGATACTGGGGGGTGGCGAGTTTGCCGCATGGCTTCATAGGTGGGTGGGTATAGTCTACTCGGTGGGAGTTCTACTGATGTTTTTGAGATGGGCGAAGGACTTTATGTTGGCCGGTGACGATATACGGTGGCTGAAGGGGGTGAAGTATTACATAAGGGGAGAGGAGGAAAAACTGCCGGAGGTTGGTAAATACAACGCTGGACAGAAACTATTTGGGTGGGTTGTGTTTGTGGGTACACTGGTGTTTCTCCTTTCGGGTATAGTCATGTGGTTTCCTGGAAGCTTCCCCTCGTACGTGGTAAGGGTGGCAATAGTACTGCACGATGTGGCCTTCATAATAGTAGGTGCTGGCTTTATAGTCCACGTGTACATGGGCACCATAGGTGTGCCAGGTTCCCTCTCTGGTATGATAACTGGAAAAGTTTCGGCTCTTTGGGCCATGTATCACCATCCTAAGTGGTTCAAGGAGGTTATGAGGAGGTGAGTACCATGGGAAGTGTGGTCAAGGGTATGGTGCTCTGCGCCACCCTCTTCTTTTTCTCAAAAGCTCAGGAAATGGAAGTAAAGGCACATGCAGACCTGATAAACCAGAAGGGCGAGAAGATAGGCACGGCAGAGTTTCTGCAAACGAACGGTGGCGTTCTTATAAAGCTTCGTGCGAGTGGACTTCCACCTAACTCAGAACTCGCTTTACATATACACGAAGTTGGGAAGTGCGACCCACCGGACTTTATGTCCGCAAAAGGGCACTTCAATCCCTATAAAAAGAAGCACGGACTTTTAAACCCAGATGGACCACATGCAGGGGACATGCCCAATGTATTTACCGATTCCAACGGAAACCTCAGGGTGGATGTGCTAAACACCTTTATAACCCTCGAGCCTAATAAAGAGAACAGTCTTCTAAGAGAAGGTGGAACCGCTCTCATAGTACACCACCACCGTGATGACTACAAAACAGACCCAGCAGGAAATGCAGGACCCAGAATAGCCTGCGGAGTTATAAGATGAATCATGAAGTTCGTGACAGGATAAAGGTTCTTTCAAAGAGACATCCAGAATCTCTACATATGCTTCAGTTTATGGAAAGAGTATTGGAATTCCAGCACAGGGCACAAGCTACAGTGCAAGAAATAGACTGGTCACGTAATCTTCATATCCTTATAGATTTGCTCCAACTATGTGTGAGTATCGGACCTTCATCACTGAAGGAACGAGCGAAGGAATTTATGGAGTTCGATGAAAACACCCTCTGTGCTATGGTGACTAAGTTCTTGGAGGACAAAACTGCCACAGATATAGACAGATTCATCTTTTTGACCTTCTTGGGGCCCATATACTCCTCGTGGGCTAGCAAAGGCAGATACGACAGTAAAGGGTGGCTGAAAAAGGTGTGTCCGGTGTGTGGTTTCAAGCCTTATGTGTCCTATGTAGTAGATGAAGAAGAAGTAGAGGGGGCACGATATCTTACCTGCGTTATGTGTGGTTTTAGCTGGTACTTTAACAGAACTAGCTGTGTAGCCTGTGGGAACAACGAAGATCATCTTTTGGAATATTACTACACAGAAGGAGAAGAATACGTGCAGCTTCAGGTTTGTCATAGGTGCGGTACTTACATTAAGGTACTAGACATGAGGGTTGAAGGGACCGTGATCCCTATACTGGACGATATAGCGACAGTCAGTATGGACCTGTGGGCAAGACAGAGAGGTTTTGTGAGGTATGAAAAAAACTTACTTGGGCTCTAATAATGCTAAACAGGAGGAATTTTTTTATTTGGCTAAGTTCTTTATTACCTTTATATGGGAGAGGCATGGATTACATAGAAGTCTTGGGTTGCAAAATAAAAAAGGATAGGTTGTACAGGATTAACGAGGAGAGAATGATCTTTCAATGGGTGAAGAGAGAAGGTAAAAGTGTGTACTCCGTAGGTTTTACTCCAATTCTTGCATACTTAATATATCCTGTGTATGCTATAAAGCTAAAACCTGTAGGTACTAAAGTGGAGTATGATGGTAATCTGGCCGTCATAGAGGCTGGGAAAAGGGTCCTAACTTTTCCATCACCTCTCACTGGAACTGTTGTGGAAGTCAACGGAACCCTAGAGAGGGATCCGTCTCCCATCGTAGCTGACCCTTACGGTGCATGGCTTGTAAAGATAGAATCCACCGATGTGGTCAATCTTAGAAAACTGAGAAAGGCACAGGATGTGGTAGAGATCTTCAGAAAGGTTATAATCAGAGAGGACATAGAATGTCTTCCAAGAAGCTGACGGGAGAGCGTGGCCGGCTGGTGCCGCCCCGGGACTTCAAATCCCGTGGAGGGTCGCTCCGGCGATCCTCGGAGGGTTCGATTCCCTTGCTCTCCCGTGCCTTATAATAAACTCTCATGGAACGTATAATCCTTGAAGTAGATGGTAAAGAGATAGAGGTACCCAAGGGTACCCCTCTGGGAGAAGTGTTTCGTCTGGCGGGAGTGCAGGATGCTATAGCGGGCAGGTTAGGTGACAGGATCTTGGATCTTCAGACACCTGTGCGGGAAGGTGGCAAGATAAAACCCATAAGGAAAGGTGATCCAGAAAGCTTAGAAGTTATGAGACATACTCTATCTCACATAATGGCACAGGCCCTGAAGGAGATATACGGTTACGATAGGGTACATCTGGGAGTAGGGCCTACAACGGAGGAAGGTTTTTACTACGATGTGGAAGTGGAGGGTATCAGCATAAGGGAGGAGGATCTGCCCATCATAGAGGAAAGAATGAGGCAGATAGTGAGCAGGAACCTTCCTATAGTGAGGCAGGAGGTGAGCAAAGAATACGCTCTAAAACTCTTTGAGAGTTTAAAGGAACCCTACAAGCTGGACATCATCAACAGGATACAGGAAGGTGATGTTATATCGGTGTACCAACAGGGAGAGTTTGTGGACCTGTGCAGGGGACCACACGTACCCAGTACAGGGATGGTGGGAGCCTTCAAGTTAACCCATGTGGCGGGTGCTTACTGGATGGGTGACGCCAGCAAGCCTATGTTACAGAGGATATACGGCATAGCCTACTGGGATGAAAAGGAGCTGGAAGACAGACTCAGATTCTACGAGGAGGTAAAGAGGAGAGACCACAGGAAGCTGGGAAAAGAATTGGAGATGTTCATGATAGACGAGGAGATAGGTGCGGGTCTCGTCATATGGTTACCCAAGGGGGGTATTTACCGTAAGGTTCTAGAAGATTACTGGAGGGAGGAGCATCTGAAAAGAGGTTACCAGCTAGTGTACACACCTCATATAGGAAACGCCAAACTGTGGCAAAAAAGTGGGCACCTCGATCATTACCGACAGAACATGTTCCCTCCCATGGAGCTCGAAGATGAAGAGTACTTCGTAAAACCCATGAACTGTCCTTTCCACATAGCCATTTACAAAAGTAAAGTGAGAAGTTACAGGGATCTACCTTTCCGACTGGCGGAGTTGGGTACCGTTTACCGGTACGAGATGTCTGGGGTACTTCATGGCCTTATGAGGGTAAGGGGTTTTACTCAGGATGATGCTCACATTATATGTAGACCTGATCAAGTGGATGATGTTATCCAAGAAACACTGGATTTTGCTATCAGTATGCTACGGGATTTTGGTTTTGATGAGTTTAAAGTGTATATATCCACCAAACCTGAAGATGCTATAGGCTCCGACGAACAGTGGGAAAAGGCAGAGAGCGCTCTCAAAAAAGCTGTGGAAAGTATGGGCTTAGAGTACGAAATAGACGAAGGTGGTGGCGCTTTCTATGGTCCTAAGATAGACGTAAAGATAAGGGATGCTCTAGGTAGACTGTGGCAGTGTTCCACAATCCAGTTTGATTTTAACCTGCCGGAGCGGTTTGATATGGAGTACGTGGGACCCGACAACAGAAGACACAGACCTTACATGATCCACAGAGCCATACTGGGTTCCATAGAGAGGTTTACAGGAGTCCTCTTAGAACACCATGCAGGATTGCTGCCCTTCTGGCTGGCACCCGTACAGGTTAGGGTACTGCCGGTACAAGAAAGGCATGTGGAGTATGCCAGAAGTGTGGCCAATACATTGAGGGAGGAAGGTTTCCGAGTGGAAGTAGACGAAAGGGACGAAAGACTAGGAGCCAAGATAAGGGATGCAGAACTCCAAAAGATTCCGTATGTTCTCATAGTAGGGGACAAAGAGATGCAGGATGGGAGTGTTTCCGTGAGAGGTAAAAGGGAAGGAGACCTGGGAAAGATGAGTCTACAGGATCTTTTGAGTTTTTTAAGAAGCGCCAACACAAAGCGCCAAAATGAAGCATTGCATAGAAAGTAATTGGGCCACTTTTCTGGCTCCTCTCTGTCCTCTTACTAAGAGGTTGTTTAGGACCTTGTTCAGAGTGAGAGTGATAGGTCTGGAAAGAATACCTCCCGACGCGTGTATAGTGGCCTCCAACCACAGAAGCCACTTGGACCCTCCTGTACTGAATGCCGTCTTTCCTCAACCTCTCATCTTTTTGGCAAAGGAGGAGCTCTTCCGCATACCCCTTTTAGGAAAGGCTCTTCCCCACATGGGAGCTCTACCTGTGAGAAGGGGATCAGGTGATCTGGATGTACTTCAGAAAGCGTTGGACCTGCTCCACAGAGGATGTAAAGTATGCGTGTTTCCGGAAGGTACGAGGGCCATGCCGGGAAGTTTTCTGAAGCCAAAGGCAGGTGTGGGCTTTCTGGCTATAAAGAGCAGGAAACCCGTCCTACCCGTATACATAGAGGGTACAGATCGTGTGCTTCCGAGGGGTAGGAAATTTCCTTTACCTGGCAGTGTCATAAAGGTGGTGATAGGGCAACCTGAGGTTTTTGAAGAGGAGGACTCCCCTCAGGGTTATAGAAAGGTGGCAGATACCATAATGGAGAGGATAAAGGCTCTCTCCTATGCCTGAACTCGTCTTCATAGTAGGCTTTCACAACTCAGGGAAGACCACTCTGGCGGAAAAGTTGGCTGTGGAACTCACCAAGATGGGCTTTAAGGTGGGTTACATAAAACACGATCCTAAAGGGCATGCCGTTACCGACAAAGAAGGTTCCGATAGCTTCCGTATGTTCCAGCTTTTGGATAAGGTGGCTGTTGTATCACCCCAAAGAACAACTTTTTACGAAAGGAGGGAAGATGACCCTATAAGTTTAGTGCAGGAGTACTTTAAGGACTGTCAGATTGTACTGCTGGAAGGCTGGAAGTTCATCCCGGGTTACAAAAGAATAAGCACCAGTCCCCAACTGGATGGATTTCCTGCCTACTCTAAAACTCTGGAGGAGGTAATAGCTTTTGTCTTGGCTAAATAGCAAGGTGCTCTTCTACCGTAGAGGTGCTCTGGGAGACACACTCCTTACTTTTCCCATCCTGGAGATCCTAAAGGGACGGGGAAATCACATAACCGCGGTAGGTAACACCGACTATCTCCTTTTGGCTAAGGAAGTTGGTTGGGTGGACGAGATCTTTTCGGAGATACCTATGGGAGAATACGAAATGGAAATACTGATAAGCGTAGATGGAAACGTATCCCCTTTTCCCAAAGAGAGGGTGTGGATAGTTGAGCATTATCTCAGAAGTTTACAGCTACCTTTAGATTTCTCGTGGGAACTGCCTATAGAACCTTCTCCCAACAGTCCGTTGGAAGGTTGCGCCCTCCTTCATGCCTCCAGTGGTTCTTTTGCCAAAATCCCTCCTCTGCATCTCTTCTACCAGATAGAGGACTTTCTCACTTCCTTAGGTATACGTGTGGTGTATCTGGTGGGTGAGGCAGATGCTTGGTTGAAAGGCCTGGTATGGCCTGTGTACGAGACCTTATCACCTCTACAACTGGCTAAGGATATGAAGAAAGCCTTTATGTTAGTAGGATTGGACAGTGGAGTGTCTCATCTGGCAGCTTATCTGGGGCTACCCACCTTCGTTTTCTATGGACCCACGGATCCAGTGGTGTGGAAACCTATAGGGAAAAAGGTTTTCCCCTTACATCTTGGACTTTCCTGCTCCCCTTGTTTTCCCCAAGTGTGTAACGAAAGAAAATGTTTCGATACCCAAACCCTTATGGAAAGGTTCAAGAAAACTTTCTATATTTATTTTTCATGAGGCTGTCGGAGCTGAGTGATAGACAGAGAGAGTTTCTTAAGAACATCTTTGAACTGGATCATTTGCCTGACACCACTTTGGAGGAGTTCTTGAAAGAGAAGGGTTGCCACCTTATGGAGTGTTTAGGGTGTGGGTGCCTTATCTTTCACGATGGGTACGAGTTCTGGAACCTCACCGAATGCTGCGACGATAACTCCAAACTGGTGGAAGGAGGTGTTTTATGCGAAATATGCTACTCAAGAAGTGCAGAGAACCTAAAACACTGGATCTTTTTCAGACCGACCTTTGTAAAAGAGGTAGATTTCAAAGGTAGGCTCTGATGCCCAAGATAACGGATATACAGGAGGTGAGGGAGTTTATAGAAAGATCCTCTCCCAAAACGGCCATCTACGTAGGCTGTGACTCCAGGCAGGTTGGGGATTTTACCGTCTTCGTGACAGTGGTGGTGGTGCACATAGACTCATGTAGAGGTGCCAAAATATTCTGGCAAGTGGACAAGGTGCGCCGGATAAGATCTCTGCGCCAGAGATTGATGGAGGAGGTAAACAGAGCGGTCTATATGGCACTCCAGATAGTGGATGTGGTGGGCGAAAGACCCTTTGAGGTTCATCTCGACATAAACCCCAACCCACAGCACTCCTCCTCAGTTATTCTAAGAGAGGCTATAGGTTACGTCATGGCACAAGGTCTCAAGCCTGTGGTGAAACCCCGAGCCATAGCAGCCTCTTCTGTGGCAGACTATATAACCGCATGCTACTAGATGGTATAATCATTGTGTGGCACGCAGAGCCCTTACCCTCATAGAGCTCTACAAAGAGACCCTAATACCCAACACCACATGCCTCAAAGAGATACTCAAAAAGTACCTTTACCTACACGAGAGGAAGGGAAGGGAACTTTCCATACTTCTGGTGGACGTAGACAATCTAAGAAAGATCAACAGGGAGAAGGGATACTTTTGGGGTAACACGGTGCTAATAAGTGTGGCCGACATTATCTCAAAAAGTGTAAGAAAGAGCGACGTGGCAGGTAAGTACAAAAGTGGTAGTTTTCTCATTCTCCTGCCTGAAACGGACAGTTCCGGAGCAGCTGTGGTGGTGGAAAGACTAAAGAAGAAACTGGAAGGCCTACAGGTGGATGGCATACCTGTGACTGTTACTATCGGAAGTGTCACATACCCTCACGACGGAGAGTGGGTGGAGGATCTGTTGACACATCTGGAGATTAAAGTAACGGAACTTAAGGGGAAACCCGTTCTTCACTTGACAAATCGAAAAGGGGAGGAGATAACCTTAGCCTTTCTACAGAGAGCTATTGAGGAGGATAGGGTTCTCCCTGTTTTCCAGCCTATACTGAGTCTTAAAGAAAATAAGATCTTTGGTTACGAAGTTCTGATGCGCATAGAGGGAGAGAACGGCCGGCTTATACCTGCCTCAATGTTCATTGAAAAGGCTCAGGATACTTCCCGCATGTCCGTGTTGGATGAAATAGTATGGAGGAAGGCATTTCAGGCATGGAAAAGAAAAGGTGTTCAAGGATATCTCTTTGTAAACTTCCCTTCTTACCTCACTACTTCTGTAGCTAAAGGTTTGGCGAGACTAGAGGAGTTTGCCAACGAACTGAGAACCGCCGGCATAGAACCTCAGCGGGTCTGTATAGAGATACCGGAAAGTAAGGTGTTGGGCACTACGGAACAGCTGGTGGAGTTTCTACAAGTGGTCAAAAACATGGGGTTTAAGGTGGCTGTAGATGACTTTGGTGTGGAACACTCCTCTGTGGAACGTCTTCTTAAAACGAAACCCCACATTGTTAAAGTAGACGGTTTCTTCCTGAGAGAAGAGAGACGCATCCTCAGATGGGTGATAGCAGGTTTACACCGACTGGGTTACAGGGTGGTTTTAGAGGGTGTTGAAAAAGAGGAAGACTTAGCTCTAGCCAAACGGTTAGGTGTAGAGTTTGTTCAAGGCTTTTACATCGGTATACCGGAGGTATGGGTTTGAACTGGAAAGACTTTGTGATACCTGCCGTAGACCTAAAGGAGGGGAAGGTAGTCAGGTTAGTGCGAGGTCTTATGGAAAGTGCCAAAAGTTACCAGGTAAGCCCGGAGGATATGGCCAGCCTTTTCCAAAGTAAGGGATTTGGCAAGATACACGTTGTGGATCTTGACGGAGCGGTGACAGGAAAACCCGTCAATCTTGAGGCCATAAAAAACATAAGGATGGTCTTTGGCGGGAGGATACAGGTGGGTGGCGGTATAAGAGACATTGAGAGACTAAAGATGTTGGACGACATAGGTGTGGATCTCTTCGTAGTGGGAACGGTAGCCGTTTATGATAGAAGAACCTTTGAGAAGATGTTGGAGCTCTTCCCCAACCGCGTGATCCTATCGGTAGACAGTAAGGGAGGACGCGTTACAGTAGGTGGCTGGAAGGAAGAAACTTCCTTAACCCCTCACCAGATGGCTCTCCAGTATGATCACCTTCCCATATGGGGTTACCTTTACACCAACGTGGACCGAGACGGTACGTTGGAGGGCGTTGATCCTCAACCTTACTTATCTTTCAAGAAGTGGGTAAAGAAACCCGTTTTAGCGTCAGGTGGAGTTGCCTCCATAGAGGACGTCATTAAATTAATGGGCGTGGTAGAAGGTGTTGTGGTGGGCAAAGCCATCTACGAGGGAAGAATACCTCTATGAGAAAAGTAGGTGTGTTACTGTTAAACATGGGCGGGCCGGACTCCTTGGAGGCTGTTCAACCCTTCCTCTACAATCTCTTTTCTGATCACGACATAATAGCCATACCACGTCTCATACAGAAACCTGTTGCTTGGATCATATCCCATGTGCGAGCCAAGAAGACCATGACCTATTACCGGTACATGGGTGGAAAGTCACCCCAGAAGGAACAAACCTTAGAGCAAGCTCAGAAACTGCAAGAGGTTCTCGGAGATGGGTTTTTAGTAAAGGTGGGTATGAGATACTGGCACCCCTTCATAGAGGAAGCCCTACAGGAGATGGAGAGCTACCCCCTTTCTGGCCTCATCCTCTTACCCATGTACCCACAGTACAGTAGGACCACTACAGGTTCCTCCTTCAATGAGTTCGACAGAGTCTTTCCAAAGTCCCAAATGAGTTTTCTACCTGTGGTGAAGATACAGCATTATTACGATCACCCTCTTTACATACAGGCTATGGTGGAGAACATCAAGGAGAACCTACCCAACTGGCAGGACTACTTTTTCTTGTTCTCCGCCCACAGCTTACCGATCAGTGTTATCAAGAAGGGAGATCCTTATCAATTTCAGACAGAGAGGACAGTGCAGCTGATAATGCAACATTTCCCAGGAGTTAACTACGCACTGGCCTATCAGAGTAAGGTAGGTCCCGTAAAGTGGCTACAACCAGAAACAGAAAAAGTACTAGAGGATGTTATCAAACGGGGTGTGAAAAAAGTAGCGGTGATTCCCGTATCCTTCGTCAACGAACACTCAGAAACTCTGTACGAGCTAGACTATCAGTACGGAAATATGGCAAGATCGTTGGGTGTGGAAGACTACGTCCGTATACCTACTCTCAGAACCCATCCCACCTTCGTAAGGTGCTTAGCGGATCTTGTGCTGTCGCACGCTCTCCAGCACCAGCTTATAGGGAACTGAACACCCAGTCCAGATCCTCAGACTCTCCAGACCTTGGTACAACAGCATAGGAAGCCCATCAGAGTACTTTGCCCCCACCTCCTTAGCTCTTCTTATCAGTGCCGTCTCTCTGTAGTAAATGATGTCCAGTATGCTGTGATGACTATCTATGAGTTGGTAGTCAAAGAGAGGTTCCTCTGAGGGGGTGGTGTTGACGATAAGGTCCACGTGTTTCACCACCTCCTCCGGCCTATCCACCACCTGTAGCTGAAACCTCTCCGCAAGGGACACAGCCTTCTCCTTGGTTCTGTTCCAAAGATACACTTCCCACCCCTCCTGCCTAAGAGCGTAGGCAACAGCACGGGAGGAACCACCTGCTCCCAGCAGGAGAGCTTTACCTTTGCTCAGCTGCATGTCCCACAAACTTTTGAGAAAACCTATCCAGTCGGTGTTGTAAGCCTTTATGATACCGTCTTCCAAAAGGAGGGTGTTGGCAGCTCCTATGACCTCTGTGTGATGATCCATCCAGTCTACCAAATCCAAAACCCTCTCTTTGTGAGGTATAGTAACGTTAACACCCCTCACACCGAGAACTTTAAGCCCCTTGATGGCCTCACTCAGATCCTCCGGCTTCACCTCAAAAGGTACATAGATGGCATCAACTCCCAGATACCGGAGAGCGAAGTTTTGAAAGACAGGAGATAGGGAGTGGGAGACCGGATATCCTATGAGTCCGTACAAAAGCATATCACCTAAGTTGGTACTTAGGTGTTACTATCTCCACCTTCTGAGCCCACGGTATGTTGCCCCGTATGGCTATGTCCACTACATCTTTCACACTGGCATCCACTATGGGACAGTCGGTACATCCTCCTTCAAACTGAAGGTATATCTCACCCTCCCTTATGTCTACCACCTTCAGATTTCCATGATGTTCCTTCAGAGCCGGCCTTATCTTCTCCAAAACTGCCTCCACTTCTCTCAGCTTTTCTTCCTCCATGATATCACACCTCCGACTCTTTTATAAGATCTTGGATCTGCATCCAGAGATCTCCTTGTGTGTCCTCATCTATGTCCATGAGCCTCATAAAACCCTTGAGAGTGAGCTTGTCCAGAACTACGGGGGCTATATCGTCCTCCTCCAACTTACAAAGACCGTAGTTCCAAAGGAGATCCTTCACCTTCGGGTACTTTTCCAAAAGATCCTTCATTACAGTGTCAAGCGTGACTCTATCCTTCATAGTTCTTTCACCTTCCTCACAAAGAGATGATACTCACCACCCTCCTCGTACATACCCAAAAACTCCTGGCCGGTTGCCTTACACCAAGCAGGTATATCCTCCACCACCCCCGGATCATCTGCTATAAGTTCCAGAACTTGTCCTATCTGCATCTGCTTTACCATCTTGGCAGTCTCTGCCACAGGAACTGGGCAAAAGGTACCTACCACGTCATGTACCACGTCAGCCTTTATATCCTCCATCATGTCACACCCGCCCTGTGATGTATTTTAATCTGGTCAAGAAACTCATCCTCTGCAGGAACACCCCGCAAGACAACCTCTCTACCATCCGATAAATGTATAAGCACCTCAGCTTCCTCCCTTTTGGAGTACCTTGCCACTATGTTGGCTATAAGTTGAAGGTCTTCCTCACTGGGGTCTCCCTTTATTAGGGCAAAGGTTCCTTTACCGTCAAGGCGACGTGCGTAAGAGTATCTACTCCTGAAACCCTGCAGAAAGTTCACCTCGCCTTCGTGGCGTGCTACTATTACCTTTACTCCTGAGGGGAGTCTCAGATGTCTTCCCACCGAGAAAAGGACTAGGTCATCTTCCGTAATCTTACCCTCCACGCTGAGAGCTTCTTTAAACCTGAAAGCGTAGGTTTCATCAGTAAGATAACAACATCCACCCGCCGGTTGTTGGTACTCAAGACCGTACCTCTTGGCAAGTTCTATCTGTACTTTCCTACCTCTTCCTCTGATACCCAGTAGTCTCTCTCTGTCTACCCATCCCAGCTTTTCAGGAATGGTGGGTGGTAAAAGCTTTGCGGAAAGGGGTCTAAGTACTAGGCCTTTGAGATCTGCCTCTTCTTCTATAAGCATAAGACGTTGGTATGTCTGACTCATAGGTCTCTGGCCTAGCACTTCTCCCGTTACCACAAACTGGTAGCCCTCCTTCTCCATTATCTCCTTAGCTTTTCTAAGCATCATTATCCTACAGTCTACGCAAGGGTTCACATTCTTCCCATAACCGTACTTGGGATTCAGCAGGACATGAATGTACTCCTTAGAGATATCCACTATCTCTATGGGGACACCCAGCTGGGCTGCTGCTCGAAGAGCTGGGTTGACATACTGCTGTCCGTCTTCTCTCCGCAGGCCAAGGCGTCTCTTGTGCTCCGTTATACAGAAACCTGTGTAAAAGTGAAGGGCCTTTATCTCTACGCCTTGGTCCTGCAGGAGGCGGACAGCTAGAGAACTATCAAGCCCTCCTGAGAGAAGAGCAACAGCCCTTACCTTCATGTGGACAGAAACTCAAACTCCTTGCTGTCTTCTTCCTCTTCCTCGTAGCAACCGGGTATCTTCTCAGCTTCTTCCAGTCTACCTTGTTTGATGAGGTAGTCCTTTATAGCCACGTGAAGGGTTTCCAAACCCAGGTTGGTGCAATGAATCTTTTGAGGAGGAAGACCTCCCAGCTCATCGAAGATGTCCTTGTAGGTAAGATTGAGAGCGTAGCTGATGGGTTTACCCTTTATCATCTCTGTGAGCATAGAAGAAACAGCTATGGCAGAACCACACCCGAAGGTCTTAAACCTTACATCCTCTATAACGTCGTTTTCGGGGTTTATCTTAAGGGTAAAGAGCATGGCGTCACCACAGGCGGGGTTTCCGCATTGACCTACCGCATTAGCATCTTCCAAAACTCCCACGTTCCTGGGGTTAAGGAAATGGTCCAGCACCTTCTCACTGTATTCAAACATTTCTATCACCTCCTTTCCGGGTATTTACGGTTATCAATATATGTGATCCAGAAAGATGTTACTATGATGCTTATCAAGAATCTTTGCGAGTTATTTCTGAAAGTTCACGGGCAGCGGCATACAGAACAGCTTCTGCCACCACCTGGCCGTTCACTTTTGCTACACCCTTCATCTTGGAGAGGGTTTTCTTGAGGGATATAACCTCCAGCTCCAGAAGAAGCTGATCTCCCGGAAACACAGGTTTTTTAAAACGTGCCTCGTCTATACCTGCAAACACCACCGCGTACTTACCCACCTGTAGGTCCAGGGACTTTATCATGAGAATACCACCCACCTGGGCCATAGCCTCCAGTATGTACACTCCCGGCATGAGAGGAAAACCAGGAAAGTGTCCCTGAAAGTAAGGCTCGTTAACGGAAACGTTCTTTACACCCACTATCCTCTTACCCAGCTCCATGTGAAGGATCTTATCTACAAGGAGTAGGGGGTAGCGGTGAGGAAGGATCTCCATAATCTGTCTTGCATCCAGTTCCATGGTGAGAGTATTATATATCTCATGGAGGAGAAACTCAGGAAGTATTGCAAAGAGACGGACATTCCTCAGCTGGTAAAGAGGGTGGAAGAAAAACTGAAGAGGACCTCTCCTACCATGGAGTACGTGAGGAACCTTATCTTGGATGTGAAGCTCTTTTTGAGGCTACTCACCGACGAGGAGTTTGATCTTAAAGAAGAGGCTAAGAGGGATATGGTGTGTGCCCTCCTGTACTTTGTGGAAGAGAAGGACAGTATACCTGACTGGTTTCCCATCATAGGATTATGGGATGACTATAAAGTGGTAAGATACGTCAAAAATAAGCATGCTGACGAGATAGCGAGATATTTTTCTGTAACTAAGCATTTTATAGCCAACTATTTCTGATGGTTAGGTTTCTTTTGACACGATTTTTTCAGAGTATTTTGGTGCTTTTGAGTGTCACTTTTATATCCTTTACCCTTATTAAACTCTCACCGGCAGACTATTTTGAACAGTTCAAACTTAACCCTCAGATATCACCGGAAACTATACAAAAACTGAGGAAAATGTATGGATTGGATGATCCTCTCCTCCTTCAGTACTTTAAATGGCTTACAGCAGCGCTACGCTTTGATCTTGGGATATCCCTCCAGTACAACACTCCTGTGACAGATCTCATAAGGGAGAGGATAGGTAAAACACTGGCTCTTACTGTTCCATCTGCGGTAATATCGTGGGTGGCAGCTTCCTTTCTAGGGCTACTGGCAGGCTTTAGAGAAGGAACATGGATAGACAGAGCTGTACGTATCTTCTCTTATACCTTCATGTCCATGCCTTCCTTCTTCCTGGCCTTTATACTGCTCTTTTTCCTCGCGCGAGGGGGGTATCTTCAACCTGGTGGCACCTCCAGTCTCCTGGTAGGCATAACCACCCTGAGCTTGATATCCACCGCCGGTCTTGTGAGACTTATGCGTAGCGCTGTGATAGAGGTTCTCCACAGTCCCACGGTGGTGATGCTGAGGGCAAAAGGTGCCACCACAGGGGTTATGATGAAACATGTGGTGAGAAACGCTATGAACCCTTTCATCACCTTGATAGGGTATGAGATAGCGGGGCTTATATCCGGTGCTGCCCTTATAGAGGTGGTGGTAGGCTGGCCAGGACTGGGAGAGCTTATGCTGAACGCTGTTCTCTCACAGGATCTCTTTTTGGTCATGGGTGGCCTGTACATAGGAACTATAATGCTGATAGTGGGAAACCTCATAGCAGACATAATCCTTGCCCTGGTGGACCCAAGGGTAAGGGAAAAGGAGATAAAACTTAAGGAGGTAAAGCTATGAAGAAAGTGGCGATACTTTTGGCAGACGGTTTTGAAGAAGTGGAAGCTATAGCAGTCATAGATGTGTTGAGGCGAGGTGGCGTGCAGGTTCTGATAGCGGGACTCAGTAAAGACCCCGTGAGTAGCGCCCGTCAGGTGAGGGTTTTGCCCGACGTGAGTGTGGACCAGCTTAATCCCGAAGAACTGGACATGGTGGTTTTACCGGGAGGTACGGAAGGTGTGGAAAAACTTAAGGCTGATCCCCGTGTAGAGAAACTGATTCAGGCTATGTACCAAAAGAGGAAACTGGTGGGTGCCATCTGTGCAGCTCCCACAGCTCTGGCCAAGTTCGGCGTGCTGGAGGGTAAAAAAGCCACCGTATACCCTTCCCTGGTGGAGCAGATAAAACCCGCCACCTTTGTAAATGAAAAGGTAGTGGAAGACGATAATGTGGTGACCAGCCAAGGACCAGGGACAGCTCTCCTCTTTGGTCTGAAACTGCTAGAAAAGCTGGAAGGAAGGGAGAAGGCTGTGGAGGTGGCCAAACGTATGCTGGTAGATTACACATGATTCAGGTAAGAGTAAGACCAGGTATAGAAGACAAGATAAAAGGCTTTTTCCCATGGGTTTATAAACCAGAAATAGCCAGTGTAAGTAAGAAACCAGGCAAGGGTGACTGGGTGGTGGTGAGGGATGCTGGGGGTCATTTCCTAGGCTACGGGTACATAAATCCTGAAACCAAGATAAGTGTAAGACTTCTGTCTTTCCAAAAGGAGGAAAAGCCCAGCAAAGAGCTCATAAAGAAACGTTTAGAGGAAGCTTACAGCTATAGGAAGAGACTGTATATCAACAGCAACGCCTACAGATTGGTGCATTCGGAGGGAGATCTGTTACCTGGCCTTATAGTGGATGTTTACGATAGGTACGTGGTGGTGGAGTTTACCACCTACGGCATGTACAAGATGAAGGACTGGATAGTATCCTCCTTGGTTGAGCTTTTGAACCCGGTAGGTGTGTACGAAAAAGTCAACGAGTTTGCCAAGAGTGTAGAGGGATTTGATGCAGAAGAGGGTGTTCTTTACGGAGAGGTTCCTCAGGAGGTGATCATATGGGAACACGATCTTAAGTACTACGTCAACATAGTGAAAGGCCAAAAGACTGGATTCTTTTTAGACCAAAGGAAGGCAAGGAAACTCATAAGGGATCTTGTAGAGCCAGGTGATCTGTGTCTGGACCTCTTCTGTCATACAGGGGGATTTGCCCTCAACATGAAGAGAAAGGGTGCCAAGGAGGTGATAGCGGTAGATATATCCGCACCGGCTTTGGAGACAGGTAAAAAGAACGCTCAACTCAACAACCTGGACGGAATTCACTGGGTTGAAGACAACGCCTTTGACTTCCTCAGAAAGATGCACAAAGAGGGAAACCAGTTTGATGTAGTGGTCATTGATCCTCCATCTTTTACCAAGACGAAAGCTTCTTTGGAGAACGCTCTGAGAGGTTACAAAGAGCTGTGTGTGAGAGGCCTGCATGTAACAAAGAGGGGTGGATACCTGGCTATATACTCCTGCTCCTTTCACATCACCCGTGAACATCTCCTTCAAGTGATAACAGAGGCGGCCAAAGACACAAAGAGGATGGTGAGAGTTATAGGAGAGAGTACCCAGGATTTAGATCATCCGTGGATCCTGCAGATGCCTAACACCCTCTACCTTAAAGGTATTTACCTGGAGGTGTTGTGATGGAAGCTTATCAGGCTGTACTGCTGGGAGTGGTAGAAGGTCTTACAGAGTTTTTACCCATATCTTCCACCGGACACCTTATTCTCACAAGCCACATCATGGGTATTCCCCAGGATTCCTTCACCAAGAGTTTTGAGATATCCATACAGATGGGTGCTATAATGGCGGTGCTTTTCCTTTACTGGAGACGCATAGTGAAGAACCCCCAACTCTGGAAGAGGATCATAGTGGCCTTCTTTCCGACAGGTGTTTTGGGCTTTCTCCTTTACAAGCTTGTAAAGAACTACCTTATAGGAAACGATCTGGTCACTTCACTGGCGCTGATAGGGGGAGGACTGTTCCTCCTGGTGGCTGACAGGGTGTGTAGTAAATTCTGTTACATAAGAAACGTGGAAGATCTACCTCTTCTTAGGGCCTTTGCCATAGGTGTCTTTCAGGCATTGGCGATGGTACCCGGAGTATCACGCAGTGGTGCCACCATCATCGGAGGTATGTTGATGGGTCTTAACAGGAAGGCGGCCACCGAGTTCTCCTTCCTTCTGGCTATACCCACCATGATGGCGGCCACATCTTATGACCTCTACAAGAGCCACCACAACTTTCAGTGGCAAGAGTGGCATCTTCTTCTTCTGGGTTTTGTTTCCGCCTTTCTCAGTGCTCTTCTGGCCGTTAAAGTTTTTCTTCGGTTTGTATCCTCTCACAGCTTTGTTCCCTTTGGTGTCTACAGAATACTGGTGGGAGCTCTGTATTTATCCATCTTTTATCTTTGAGGAACTAACTTATAAAATATATCTTCTCTTTTGAGGTGGAAAGATGGTGATGATGGAACACGATTCGTGCGGTGTAGGTTTTGTTTGTCACACAAGAGGTGAAAGGAGCCACCAGATAGTAGAGTGGGGTGTGACGGCCGTCAAGAACCTCACCCACAGAGGTGCCGTCGGTGGTGACGGTAAGACGGGTGATGGCGCAGGTGTTATGATAGAGATCCCCAGGCGTTTCTTTCAGGATGTTATACAAGAGGAGGGTATGGAGATATCTCATATAGACAACCTGGCCGTCGGCGCTGTGTTTCTGTACGAAGACGTAAGATCTCAGATAGAGGAGCATATAAGAAGATCTCCTTTCCGTCTCGTGGGATGGAGGGAAGTACCCATTGATAAGTCCGCAGTAGGCGAGTCTGCCCTTAAGGTTATGCCCAAAATATTTCACCTTCTTTTGGATACAGAGAGGGTGGAAGAGCCCCTAAGGGAGCTGGAGCTCTATCTTCTGAGACGTTCCATAGAGACAGATAAGAAACTGAAGGATAAAGTGTACTTTTCCTCTCTCTCCTCCAGAAAACTGGTTTACAAAGGTATGCTGGTGGCTACCCAGCTGGATATCTTTTATCCGGAGTTAAAGGACCCCCGCATAGAATCTTCCTTCTGTCTGTTCCATCAAAGATACTCCACCAACACATTTCCCAACTGGAAACTGGCACAACCCTTCAGATACTTGGCCCACAACGGAGAAATCAACACCATACTGGGTAACAGAAACTGGATGCTGGCTATACAACACGAACTGGAACACGAGCTTTTTCAGGACAGGATAAAGCTGGTAAAACCTCTGGTGTCTCACGATGAGAGTGATTCGGCTTCTTTGGATAGAGTCTTTGAGCTCCTTGTACTGGTAGGGTTCTCGCCGGAACATGCCATCAACATGCTGATACCTCCCGCCTGGGAGAGTGTGCCGTGGCTGTCGGAGGATGTGAAGGCTTTCTTTGAGTATCAGGTACTCCTTATGAAACCGTGGGATGGTCCTGCTTCAATAGCCTTTACTGATGGTAGAGTTATAGGAGCTCACTTAGACAGAAACGGACTTCGCCCGGCCAGATATGTCCTTACAGAGGACGGCATACTGGTCTTAGGCTCCGAAGTGGGTATGGTGGATCTTCAGGGGAAAAAGATAAAGGAGAAGGGAAGACTCGGACCGGGAGATACTCTATCGGTGGATATGTCAAAGGGTACCATCAAGAAAACGGAGGAGATACTCAAAGAACTCTCTTCTAGAAAGCCCTACAGAGAGTGGATAGAGAAGTATCTGGTTAGGTTATCGCAACTTGTGAAAGAAGAGCGTATAGATATAAAGGAGGACCCCGAGTTATTGAGAAAGCAGGTGGCCTTCGGCTACACTCAGGAGGAGATCAAAAACATACTTTCCTACATGGCAGAAGAAGGTAAAGAGCTCACCTTCTCTATGGGAGATGACACACCTATACCTCCTCTCTCCGAAAAACCTCCTTTGCTTTTCAGGTACTTCAAACAGAGGTTCGCCCAAGTTACGAACCCTCCTATAGATCCCATAAGAGAAAGGAGTGTTATGTCCCTGCGCATGAACTTGGGACACAAGAGGAACTTCCTCAAGGAAACACCAGAGCATGCCAGAAGGCTGCAGATAGACAGTCCCATACTGCTACCTTACCAGATGAAAGCTCTTGAAGAACAGCCCTACTTTAAGGTGGTACGTATTCCCATGACCTACCCCAAGGAGAGGAGCTACTGTATAGTGGAACTGCAAGATATGGCAGGCGAAAGGCGTATAACGGATATTCTGTACGACGCTATGTACGAAGGGATACAGATATGTGATCTGAGACTGGGTGTAGAACTGGTGTGCAGGCGTGTGGAGGAGGCTGTAAGGGAAGGAGCTGAGATCATCATACTGTCTGACTGGAACATAAGTCAGTATAGACTCGCTGTACCAAGCCTTCTGGCGGTCTCGGCAGTGTTCAAGTGGCTGTCGGAAAGGGGTCTTTCCAACAAGGTATCCATAGTGGTAGAAACGGGGGAGGCCCGTGATACACACCATATGGCTTGTCTTATAGGCTACGGTGCTTCGGCCATATACCCTTACCTGGCCTATCAGACCATAAAGGATCTGTGTGAGAGGGGAGAGATAAAAGTTCCCTTTGAAAAAGCTATCCTCAACTATAAGAAGGCCTTGGAGGAAGGTCTTCTCAAGATAATGGCCAAGATGGGTATCTCCACCCTCAACTCCTATCAGGGAGCCAAGATCTTTGACACGGTATGTTTAAACAGGGATTTTGTAGAGGAATACTTCCCAGGAACTCCCGTCACCTTAGAGGCGGATGGTATCTTTGAAGTGCAGGACAGTTTGCTGGCAAGACACAACGCTGCTTACAATACCGATAAGCCGCAACTGGATTACGGTGGTCACATGAAGTTTAGAAAGGGTGGAGAGTGGCATGCTTGGTCCCCCTTTGTGGTCCGTGCCCTCCATAAGTTCTTGGAAACTAAGGATTACCAAGATTACAAAGAGTTCTCTCGTATAGCCAACGAAGAGAGACCCACCTTCATAAGGCATCTCCTCACTTACAAGAAAGGAGAGAAACCCGTCCCCATAGAGGAAGTGGAGCCTGTAGAGAACATCTTGCGTAGGTTTGTGACGGGTGGTATGTCTTTGGGTGCCCTTTCTCCGGAAGCTCACGAAGTTCTGGCAGAAGCGTGCAACAGATTGGGTATGAAAAGCAACTCCGGAGAGGGAGGAGAAGATCCAGAAAGGTACTGGACTATAAAGAACTCTGCCATAAAGCAGGTGGCCAGCGGACGTTTCGGTGTTACGCCCACATACCTAGCATCCGCTCAGGACATAGAGATAAAAATAGCACAAGGTGCTAAACCGGGAGAAGGTGGCCAGCTGCCCGGTCACAAAGTGAGCGAGTATATAGCAAAACTGAGACACGCTCAGCCGGGTATATCCCTCATATCACCCCCGCCTCACCATGACATCTACTCCATAGAGGATCTTGCTCAGCTCATCAACGACCTTAAGGAGGCAAATCCCAACGCCAAGGTGTGTGTCAAGCTGGTGGCAGAGACAGGTGTGGGAACTGTAGCGGCCGGTGTGGCCAAAGCGTATGCTGACATAATACAGATAAGTGGTGCCGAAGGTGGTACAGGTGCGAGCCCTTACTCTTCCATCAAAAACGCAGGTAACTATTGGGAGATAGGTCTTGCCGAGACACAGAGGGTCCTTATGGAGAACAACCTACGTGACAAGGTGAGGTTAAGGGTAGACGGTGGTATGCGCACCGGGAAAGACGTGATAATAGCCGCCCTACTGGGTGCGGAGGAGTTTGGTTTTGGAACAGCGGCTATGATAGCAGAAGGTTGTGTCATGGCACGCCTCTGTCATACCAACCAGTGTCCCACCGGTGTAGCTACACAAGATCCTCGCTACAGAGAGAAGTTTAAGGGTAAGGTGGAAAACGTTATGGCATACTTTAAAGCCGTTGCCCAGGAGGTACGTGAGATCCTCGCTGAGATGGGTTTCAGGAGCCTCGATGAGATAATAGGCAGAAGAGATCTTTTGGAGGTGGTGACCTACGATCATATACCTGGCTCCAAAAGGGTCAAGCTGGAAGAGTTCCTGAAAGAAGGTTATCCTGAAGGCAAACCCCTAAAGTGTATGGTGCAGAGAAACGATAACCCCCATAGAAGTAAGCTGGCTCAGATATTGGAAGAGGAGATACTCCCCTTCATAGAGAGAGCTCAGAAAGTAAGCAGAGAGTATAGGATAAGCAACATAGACAGAAGCATACCCACACGCCTAGCGTATCACATAGCGGTACGCTACAGGGATCAGGGGCTGCCGGAAGACACTGTTTGCCTTACCTTCGTGGGTACAGCAGGGCAAAGTTTCGGTGCCTTTAACCACAGGGGTATGTCCCTCACCCTCATAGGAGATGCCAACGATTACGTAGGGAAAGGTATGTACGGGGGCAGGATAGTGATAAAACCTTCCGATGTGAGAGAAACAAACCTTCACGTCATCATGGGTAACACATGCCTGTACGGAGCTACAGGCGGTGAGCTATACGCAGCAGGTAGGGCAGGAGAGAGGTTTGCTGTACGTAACAGTGGTGCTATAGCGGTTATAGAAGGTGCTGGCATGCACTGCTGTGAGTACATGACGGGTGGAGTGGTGGTAGTTCTCGGTCCTGTGGGCTTTAACGTAGGCGCTGGTATGACTGGCGGTTATGCCTACATTTTGGACGATGAGTTAGAGAAAAAGATAAACCCCCATTACGTGACAGTGCGCAGACTGAAAGAGGATGAGGTAGCAGAACTTAGAGGTCTCATAGAGAAACATCACAGGTACACGGAGAGTCCATGGGCAGCTCTCATTCTTAACAACTGGCCAGAGTTCTCTCAACGCTTCTATAAGGTTATACCCTTAGAGCAGTGTAAGAGGGACTCCTTCGGAGAAACAGACGAGTGCCAACTGATAGAACAGGGTAAAGGTTCAACTGGCCTTTGAACCCTCCCTCACTTCCCTGTCAGGTACCAAAAGGGAGAGGCTTTCCCCATCCGAGACTGCCAGCACCATCCCCTGTGACTCTATCCCCATGATCCTTCTGGGTTTCAGATTGGCCAGTATGAGTACCTTCTTTCCTATCAGATCCTCAGGAGCATAGTATTTGGCTATACCAGCCACCAGCGTTCTTTCTTCCTCTCCTAAGGAGACCCTCAGCCTTAGGAGTTTTTCGGAGCCTTTTACTCTCTCTGCCTCCAGTATCTTCGCCAACCTAAGATCTAACTTCAGAAAGTCCTCAATACCTATGAGCTCCATCTTTACCTCACCTGAATCTCTTTGATATCCTTAAGATAAAAACTAGCCCTGCCTATAGGAGAGGAGGCCCTACAGAAGGTGTCTGCAGATACTCTTACCTCCTCCTCCCTACCGTCCTTGAAGGTAAGCCTCATAACCAGATCCTTCCCCTCCTTTCTTAAAACCACCCCACGACTCAACTGAGAGAAACTCACCACATACTCCACCAGCCCCTCCCTTACAGGTAAGAAGGGTCTTCCGTCACACACAGGACCGTTAAGAAGGTGCTCCTTTCCCGCAGCATCTATCACCAGAAGGGAGATTTTAGTATCGGTGCGCAAAGGTTCTGCCATAGAAAGAAGGAATGGAAGCACAAAGAGAAGATACCTTCGCATGAGCTATATTATACCCTCCTCCTCATCCTTCATAAGTTTGTAAACAATGCTGTCTGTGAGGGCGATCCAGGACGCCTCTATGATGTTTTCCGACACACCCACTGTACCCCACCTTCTTTTACCATCTGTGGACTCTATGAGAACCCTCACTTTGGCAGATGTACCCTCCGATTCGTTGACTATCCTCACCTTGTAGTCCACCAGCTGGACTTCCTTTAGACTGGGGTAAAACTCTTCAAGAGCCTTACGGAGAGCTCTATCTAAAGCACTCACAGGACCGTTTCCGAGGGAAGCTGTGTGTTCCATAAGCTCACCCACCTTCAGACGAACGGTGGCTTCCGATACAGGCGTGTTATCGGTACTCCTTTTGGCAATGAGAACTCTGTAAGCGTCCAGATCAAAGTAATTCCTCACTAAGCCAAAGTGACGCTTACACAAGAGCTCAAAGGATGCCTCCGCTGCCTCAAAATGATAACCCTCTTTTTCCATATCCTTTATCTTCTCTACCAGTTTTATCAGCTCGGGAGATCTCTCATCAACCTCTATGCCCATCTCCCTCAACTTGTAAACTACGTTACTTCTCCCCGAAAGATCAGAAACGGTAACCTTTCTACGGTTCCCCACAACACTGGGATCTACGTGTTCGTAAGTCCTACTACTTTTAAGAACAGCCGATGCATGAACACCTGCTTTGTGAGCAAAAGCACTTTCTCCCACGTAAGGCATATTACGGGGTAGAGGTACGTTAGCTATCTCTGCCACAAAGTGAGCCAGATCGGTGAGCTTACGCAAGCTTTCCTCTGGAACCACCTGCATACCCATCTTAAGTTGAAGGTTCGGAATTATAGAGCACAGATTGGCATTACCCGTCCTCTCACCTATGCCGTTTATGGTCCCGTGAACTTGTCTTGCACCAGCCAGCACAGCCATAAGGGAGTTGGCTACAGCGGTATCCGAGTCGTTGTGGGCATGAATACCTATCTTGGCTTGAGGAAATTTTTCCTTCACCTTTTTGGTGATCTCGTACACCTCGTGAGGAAGACTTCCGCCGTTGGTATCACAGAGAACCACCCAGTCGGCACCTCCCCTTATAGCCGCTTCCAGAACGGCTAAGGCATACTCAGGATTGTGTTTAAAACCGTCAAAGAAATGCTCAGCATCAAAGATAACTTCATCCACGTACCTCTTGAGGTACTCCACTGTCTCATAAACCATACTGAGGTTCTCCTCAAGAGTAGTCTTAAGGGCTTCTGTCACATGAAAGTCCCAGCTTTTACCAAAAATGGTCACCACAGGTGACTCCGCCTTCACCAGATTCTCTACCTGAGGATCTTCCTTCACCTTTCTGTTAGGCCTTCTGGTGGCACCGAAGGCCACAACCTTAGAGTGATGTAACTTCATCTTCTTTATTCTCTCAAAAAGGACCGTGTCTTTGGGATTGGCACCCGGCCAACCACACTCCACGTAATCCATATGGAACTCGTCCAGTTTCTGCAAGATACGTATCTTATCCTCTAAAGAGAAGCTCACACCTTCTGCCTGAGAACCATCTCTCAAAGTAGTGTCATAAAGGAAAACCTTCTCCATGACTTTATTAATTTATAATTTTTCTTGCTGGCATGGGCGCCCAAATGCCGCCTGCCGGGTACGTGGGCGCTTTGCGAAAAGGCGGGGTACAAGTAGCCCGGCGCCGGCTGAGACATTGGCCGGCAAAAGAGATAAAGATGCAGTTCTTTTTAGACACAGGTAACGTAGAGGAGATAAAGCAAGCCCTGGACTGGGGTATTCTTGATGGAGTTACCACAAACCCAACTCTCATAGCCAAGACAGGAAGACCTTTTATGGAGGTAGCTCGCGAAATAGTAAAACTGGTAGACGGACCTGTAAGTTTAGAAACGGTGTCTCTTGACGCCGAAGGCATGGTGAGAGAAGGAAGAATGTTGGCAGAGTTGGGAGATAACGTGGTGGTGAAGATACCTATGACTCCGGAAGGCATGAAGGCGGTACGCATTTTAGAATCGGAAGGGATACCCACCAACGTAACTCTTGTATTTTCCCCTACACAGGCTCTCATAGCGGCCAAAGCCGGCGCTACCTTTGTCTCTCCTTTTGTAGGAAGGTTAGACGACATATCGTCGGATGGTTTAAAACTCATAAGGGAGATAAAGCAGATTTTTGAAAACTATGACATAGACACTCAGATCATAGTGGCAAGCGTACGTCATCCTATGCATGTGGTGGAGGCTGCCCTCATAGGAGCTGACATATGTACCATGCCCTTCGATGTTATGAAAAAACTATTCATGCACCCTCTAACGGAAAGAGGTATAGAACTGTTCCTGAAAGACTGGGAGAAGGTTCCTGACAGACCCTTCTAATTTTTACCCAACAACCGCAGAAGATCGTTGAAGATCACAAAGATAGAGAGGGCTATTATGAGAGCCATACCTAGCCTGGCCCATACCTCTTTAAAGCTGTCAGGTAATGGTCTCCTGAGTATGGCTTCCACCAGAAAGAGTAAGATGAGACCTCCATCCAGAACGGGGAGGGGGATGAGGTTGAAAACAGCCAGCTGCACAGATATAAAAGCCATAAGACCTAAGAAGGTCTGAACTCCCTGTTGGGCAGATTCGCCTGCCATCTGAGCTATGGCTATGGGACCGCCTAAGGTACGGATAGACAACTCTCCAGTCGCCAGCTTGCCTAAAGCGGTTAGGGTGAGTACGGTAAGCTGGTTAACCTTTTCTGTAGCGTGTTTCAACGCTTCAGAGGGAGAGTACCTGATCTTTATAGTACCGATAGAAGGAGATAGGCCTATCACGTAGTTACCGGTACGCGGGTCCTTCTTAGGTACTACTGTAACGTCGAGGATCTGATCCTTCCTCTTTAAACGGATGGTGAGAGGTTTCCCTCCGGAGTTTCTTATAGCAGATACCGCATCGTACCAAGAAGTTATAGGTCTTCCCTCTACCTGAATCAGTCTGTCTCCCGGCCGTATACCAACCTGCCAAGCAGGACTGCCCTCCAACACTTTACCCACCACAGGCTCCAGTAGAGGTTCAGCTCCGAAAGGTTCCGGTTTGTTCCTTTGGGTATGTAAGTAAATTACCTGCCCTTCTCTGAGAATCTTTACCGTAAGCTCTCTTTTAAGTACGGTCTTGGAAAGAACTTCTTCCACATCCCTCCAACTCTTTACCGGATTGCCGTTTATCTCCAAAAGGAGATCTCCCTCCTTTATTCCCATACTTTGGGCTAAACTCTTATCCAAAACATACCCCACCCTGGGCTCCTGAAGATAGTAAGAGGGCACTTCTCTCCCCCACACGTAGATAAAGGTCAGAAGGAAGATGGCTAACACAAAGTTAAAGAAAGGTCCTGCAAAGGCCACCAGTATCTTCTGCCATGCTGGTCTTGAAGAGAAGGAAGATGGGTCGTCAGTTTTGCCCTCTTCTCCATAAAGTTTTACGTACCCTCCAAGGGGTAACAGGGATACTCTGTACTCGGTATCTCCATAACGCCTACTCAGTAAAGGTGGACCAAAACCTATGGAAAACACTTCCACCTTTATCCCCAACAGCTTTGCCATAAGGAAATGTCCCAATTCGTGAAACCATACTAAAACGCCGATCAAAACCAAAAAGGCTATAACATACTCCATCAGCTCTCTCCTATCACCTTTACCACCACTTTTCTCTCCCTCGGTCCATCAAACTCTGCTAAGAATATAGCCTCCCATGTTCCTAAGAGAAGTGCCCCGTTCTCTACGGGAACAACCCTTGAGTTACCTATAATGGCGCTACGTATGTGGGCGGCCGAGTTGCCTTCTGCATGGGCATAGGCTTTATCTTCCCACGGTATCAGTTTTTCCAGAGCGTAGGATATATCTTTTATCACGTCTGGATCAGCACCTTCGTTTATAAAGACAGCAGCTGTAGTGTGAGGAACATATATGACGCATAGTCCCGATCTTACTCCGGACCTTCTTACCTCCTCTCTCACCAGGTGGGTTATGTTAACAAAACTGGTCCTTTTGGTGGTTTTTACCTTAATCACACCCATGCTAGCCCAAGATTATCTTAAAGGTACATCTCTCGTGCCCTTGTGCTGCACAACTGACTTCTTTCACAGAGATCTTCCTCTCCAGAAGCTCACTGAGGAAACCCTCAAAAAAACCCGCCATAGGTTCACAGACTGGCTTATCACTCTTCCCTATGGCCTCCACCAGTATAGATCCCTCCACCCTTATCTCCATAGTCTCTGTATCGTAATCAAAGACCTCTAAAAGACGCGATGACTCTGCTATCACCGTAAGCACATCAAGGGCCTCATCCAGTGTATCCACCGTCACTCCGTACCTCTCCTTCAGTATCTTCCCCCCTTTGCTGCCACCGTAGCGGGCAGCTTTTTTGATGAGTTTATCTATACCGAACTTGCTGTACTTATGAATATCCCTGTAGCCGTCTATAAGGGCCTCCCTGTGAATAAGAACAGACTCTCTTTCTATAGCCTCTGCCAAGGCTCTGAACCTGTCCCTCAGATGTTCCATCCCATACTCCTCAGAATGGTCTTTCCTTCCTCAGATATTTTATCTTTATCCCAAGGTGGTTCAAAGACAAAGTTCACTACCACATCCTTAAGCTGAGGTATTTGAGAAAGGACAAACTCCCTTATGTAATGAGCAAAGTAACTCTTCGCGGGACAACCTTGCACTGTTAAGGTCATATCCACATAAGCTATGCCATCCTTTACCTGAACGCCGTACACAAGACCCAGGTTCACTATATCCAGGGGTATTTCAGGGTCCTTCACTTTTTTCAAACTTTCCAAGATCAGCTCCTCAAGAGTCATGTTTTTCTAATATAAGCTCCCACTCCCACAAAGTCTTTACAATAAAGGAAAGATCATCAAAGGATGGTTTCCAACCTGTCAAAGTAACTAGCTTGGCGGGATCAGCCACCAGCTCAGGAGGGTCTCCTTCTCTTCTCTCCGTGTAGCGTACCTCGAAATCTCTTCCCGTAACTTCCTTCACCACCCTTATTACCTCCAGTACTGAGTAACCTTTACCGTACCCTACGTTAAACACATCACTTTGACCACCTTCCAAAAGGTACTCCAGTACTCTAAGGTGAGCGTTGCAAAGATCGGTAACGTGTATGTAGTCCCTTACACATGTACCATCAGGTGTGGGATAGTCGGTACCGTAAACCTCCAGATAGGGTATATCACCTTTTGCCACTTTTACCGCCCTCGCTATAAGATGTGTAGGATTCTGCTTTACAGGACCTAGTTTCAGCTCAGGATCAGCGCCTGCCACGTTGAAGTACCTGAGTATCCCAAACTTCAAGCCCTCTGCTCTGGCAAAGTCCTCCACCATCCTCTCACCCATCAGCTTACTCCACCCGTAGGGGTTTATAGGAACCGTGGGATCTGACTCCTTGACAGGTAGGGAGGAAGGAGTGCCATATACTGCCGCACTGGAGGAGAAAATCATGTACTTGACACCTGCTCTCTTCATAGCTCTCAGAAGGTTCCAAGTGGCCTGAAGGTTATTCTCGTAATACTCTAGAGGTTTTCTTACACTTTCGTGAACCAGTATCTTGGCAGCGAAGTGCATAACAATATCAGGTCTAAAGTCCAGCATTAATTCTTCCAGCGGTGCATAAAGGAGAAGATCCAAAACCACCAACCTGCCGTAAAGGACAGCCTCACGTTTCCCTGTACTAAGGTTGTCTACCACAAGGACTTGGTAACCCTTTTCTCCCAACAGTTTCACCATGTGGGAGCCTATGTATCCCGCACCTCCAGTCACCAACACTTTCATACCGTTATCTCCCTCAGCCAGTCCCAGTTTTCCAGAAACCACTCCACCGTTCTTCTTATTCCTTCTTCTAAACTAACCTGAGGCTCCCATCCCAGTAGGTCCTTGGCCTTACCTATGTCCGCCCACGTGGCCTGCATATCGGCCTTGTGGAAATCTCCGTACTGCAACTGTACTTTCTTTCCAGTGTACTTTTCCACAAGGTCTATGACCTCTAAAAGGCTGTGAGGTCTGTTACCTCCCAAGTTTATTATCTGGTAACCCAAAGGTGTGAGAGCTCTTACTGTACCTTCTGCTATGTCATCTATGTAGGTAAAGTCCCTCTTCTGACTTCCGTCTCCAAAAACCTGGATAGGTTTTCCTTCAAGAGCCCATTTGATGAACCTGAAAACACTCATGTCAGGTCTTCCTGCAGGACCGTAGACGGTAAAGTAACGTAGAACGGTCACGTCTATACCGTAGAGGTAGTGGTAGGTGTAGGCTATCACCTCGGCAGCCTTCTTGGAGGCCGCATAAGGTGATATGGGAGTGTTAACAGGAAGATCTTCACGAAAGGGCATACTCTGCCCTGCGTATAGGGAGGATGTGGAAGCGAGGACGAATTTCTGGACACCGTATCGCTTACAAAGATCCAGAAGATGGAGGGTCCCTAAGGCGTTGGTTCTCATATAGACGAAGGGGTCTTCCATAGAGGAACGTACACCCGCTCTAGCTGCTTCGTTGATGACAGCATCAAACTTATGTACCTGAAACACAACACTGAGAGCCTCCATGTTCTCCACATCCACCTGATAGAAGACAAAGGATGGAAATCTCTTAAGGTTCTCCAAGCGATGCCATTTAAGGCGCACGTCGTAGTAATGGTTAAGGTTGTCTATCCCCACTACATGGAAACCTTTTTCCAGAAGTTTTTGTGAAACCTTCCATCCGATAAAGCCTGCACAACCGGTTACGAGAATAGTGGGCATTGGCATATTATACAGAACTTTTTGAAAATTGCGGGGGCGGGATTTGAACCCGCGACCTCTGGCTTATGAGGCCAGCGAGCTACCGGGCTGCTCCACCCCGCGTCAGAACCTTAAATATTATAACTCATATAATCACAAGGTCAAGGGATATCTCCGAAAGAGGTTCCGCAGAAGAACTTTTCACCACCACTATGTTTTCTAACCTAACACCCCACTTACCGGGTAAATACACACCCGGCTCTATAGTGAACACCATACCCTCCTCTATGTAATCCTTCACATTCTTGTAAACCCTCGGATATTCGTGTATCTCAACCCCTACACCGTGACCGGTAGAGTGGTTGAAGAACTTACCTAAACCTTTTCGGGTTATGTGATCTCTAGCTGCTCTGTCTACATCTGCCAATCTGTTACCCACCTTGGCCTTTTCTAAAGCATACATGTGCGCGTCTCTCACCACCGTGTACACCTTTATAAACTCCTCATCTGGTTTACCTATATGGATGGTTCTTGTAAAATCGGTGCAGTATCCTTTGTAAAGGATTCCCATGTCTATGAGGAGGGGGCCCTTATCTCCTATGGTACGGTGAGATGTCTCCCAGTGGGGTATGGAGGACCCTTCACCAAAGGCCACTATGGCTGGAAAACTCTCACCTGTGGCACCTACCTCAAATGCCCTTTGCACTATGAAGGCTCTGATATCCATCTCTTTCATACCCGGCTTCACGATAGATAGAACATCCCTGTATATACCATCTGCTTTAAGCACACCTTCCTTCATTATGGATATCTCCTCGCTGGTTTTAACAGCCCTTACCCTGTCCAAAAAGCCCACAAAACCCACCCACCTAACATCCTTCGTCCTCAACTTCTTTCTGAACTGGCAGGTGACCCTGTCTATCTCAAAACCAACGCGCCTCAAACCCAACTCCCTCACCATCTGTTTGAGAAATCCAAAAAAGCTTCCCCGGATCTCCAGCACCTTCCAGTCTTTAAGAAGATCTTTGGCACGATGATAGTATCTTCCATCCGTCATAAAATAAGCGTCCCCTTGAGTGAGGAGTACGTAAGCGTTGCTGGACCTAAAACGGGAGAGATAAAACACGTTTGCCTGCGAGCTGAAAAGAAAGCCGTCCAGATCCTTCTCCACCACTAGGTTCTTTACCTTACCCAGAATGTCTTTCATGGGACAACATTCTCCTGTACTTACATACTGTGCGTCTCGCTAGGTTTATACCCTTGGCCCTAAGAGCTTCGCAGAGTTTTCTGTCACTAACATCGCCCAGCTGCTGTATGACCTCCTTTACCGCTCTTAAAACCTCCTCGGTACTGTACCCGTCCTTACTTTCCCTCTTGAAGAAGAACTTAATGGGAAAAATCCCCACAGGTGTTTTGACGTACTTGTTGGATAGGACTCTACTTACCGATGAAAGACTCACGTTGACCACTTGTGCCAGCTCCCTCATGGTGAGACTCTTGAGGGGCCCCTTTCCTAAAAGGAAATCCTTCTGCCTCTCCAGTATAAGCTCACCGGCCTTCCTTAGGATGTTCCTTCTCAAAGATAAAAGAACGTTCCAGCGTTTTACCTTTTCCAGAACCTCCTTGGGGAGATCTTCCTCTCCTCCTATCTCTATAAAGTCATCTCTGACCACCACGTACCACTCCTCGCCGTCCCACTCTAAGAGGAGATCCACACTACCTGAAGAGTACTCGGTAGTTTCATCTTCCGCAGGATAAAGCTTCAGTCTACCGGCAAGCTCCTTCACAGCTTTAGAGGCCCTTCCCGTTCTGAAAAACTCCAAAACTTCTTTAAGCAGATCCCCATTATCTGGAAACATCTCCTCTATCTGAACCTTTATAAACTCCTCCATACTCTTACTGGCTATACCTGTAGGCTCCAGTTCCTTCATGATGAACTCTCTTATGTCCTCCACATAGTCGGGATGCACACCCCATCTTTCCGCTATAGAGTTAACATCTCCTCTAAAGAAACCTCTGTCGTCAAGACAGTAGATGATATCCATAGCTACATCCAGTTCTGTACCGTCAAGTTCCATCTTGATCTGCTGCAGAATGCTTTCCCACCAACTCCTCTTGCTGGCCACTTGAGGAGCCGGTAGATCCTGGCGAAACCACCTGACACGTCTGCTCATAGTCTGAAAAACATAAGGAGCATCCTTCAGGTCCTCTTCCAAAATGGCCTGAAGTTCCTCGGAGGGTACCGTGAGAAGTTGAAGGTGCCCCTTGAGAAGTATGGTAAGATTGAGCTTTGCCTCTACCGAGGCCTTTACCTGATTCCTCAGCATGTACTTTAAATTATACTTTCTCCTCCTCCATAGCTATGATGAGAACACTGACTACTCTGTTACCTTCCATTTTGTCTACTCTGAACTTGTAGCCATCGTACACAAACTCATCTCCTTCGTCTGGCATCTTACCTAACTGAGCCATGACGAACCCTCCTACCGTGTCATACTCGTAATCTTCCGGAAGCTCAAAACCCAATAACTTGGAAACCCTCTCCACATCTACCCAACCGTAAACCTTGTAAGCCTCTCTGGATATTTTGACTATATCCTCCTCCCAACTTTCTGGCAGTTCCTCAAAGATAAACTCAAGAAGATCATGGAGGGTTACTATACCCACCAAGTCACCGTGCTCCCCTACTACCACAGCCATCTGACTTCCTGCAGCTTTCATCTCAGCCAGAAGACGGTCCAAAGTGAGCATATGGGGCACCACCAAGAGATCCCTTTTGTAGTCCTTAAGAGGTTTGTCCATCTTGTCTTCCACAGGTATGAGATCCTTTACCCAAACCACTCCTGTCACATTGTCGGGATTATCACGGTACAGGGGTATCCTGCTATGCTTGTGTTTAAGGATCTTGTCCCACACTTCTCCCACCTTACTCTCCTCCTCCAAAAGAAAGAGTTCGGTTCTTGGTGTCATGACTTCCTTAACGGTGACCTCAGAAAAGCTGAGAGCCCTCTCCGCAAGACTTTTCTCCATCTCCTCTATGGCACCTTGCCACACACCTACTTCCAGAAGTTCCACAAACACGTCCCTGTGGGAAGGGTTTTTCAGCTCCGTATCCAACGCCCTGAGAAACCTCTCTACAGGTTTCATGAGAAGGAACCTCACAGGAGAAAGGAGTTGATGCACCACATAGAAAGGCACAGCGTACAACAGAGAAAGACGTGTGGCATAGTGGAGAACTACGTTCTTGGGAATAACCTCCCCCAAGAAGAATATAAGAACGCTCATGAGGACTACCGATAGGCCTGCTCCCTCTTGCCCCATCAAGGACACAAAGATCTTGGTTCCGTAAGAGGAGATGAGCACGTTAGCTATCTCGTTGCCCAAAAGGATGGAGAGGAGAACCTGCTTAGGGTCCCTGAGAAGTTTAACGAGGATAGGGTATATCTTCTTGTTCTGGTACCTGCGTAAAAGGTATCTGTTAAGACCAAAAAGTACCACCTCCGAAGAGGAGAAGAATCCTGAAAGAAAAAGGAAGAAGATGATGACAGATATGTCAGTAAAGATTGCAGGCAACGAACCTTCCATCTACGATAACCTCCCTCAAACTTCTCTCACACTCTTCTTTACGGTACCTGCACATACTGTAAAAAGGACACGCCGCATCAAAGAACGGAACCGTTTCCGTCCATTCTCCTTTACTTCTGAGGGAAGGGTGGCGTGCAGGTACGTGGTCAAGAAGATAACGAGTGTAGGGATGTAGAGGCTCCAAAAGAAGTTTCTCCTTGTCCCCATACTCCAACAGTTTACCCCTGTAAAGGACGTAGAGAATGTCTGCAGTGTACTTGACGGCAGTTATGTCATGGGTTATGAGAAGCACACCTGTTCCCATACTCCTTAACTCCACAAAGAGGTCCAGAATGTCCCTCTTTCTACTGGCATCCAAGGAAGCTGTTGGTTCGTCTGCCACTATGAAGGCAGGCTTTAGCGCCATGGCTCTAGCTATGGCTACCCTCTGCCTTTGCCCTCCTGAAAGCTGATGAGGTTTCCTATCTAAGAAGCTGTTGTCCAATCCCACCTTCTGTAAGGCCTCCACCACTACCTTCTCTCTATCCTTCACCTTGTGAACCACCAAAGGCTCCTCCAGTATCTCCCTCACTCTCATACGAGGATTGAGGGAGGTGGTAGGATCCTGGAAAACCACCGAGACCATACGCGTGTACTCCTTTCCCATGGCAAAGATGTCCATACCTCCCAGCAACACCCTTCCGGAAGTAGGTCTCTCCAGCCGCAGTATTATCTTTCCCAAAGTGGACTTCCCGGAACCTGACTCTCCCACCAGAGCGGTGATCCTACCTTTTGGAAGAACCATAGAGATGTCCCTCAAAGCCCAGAAGGAACTTCCGAACCTCTTAGAGACTTTTTCCAGCCTAAGATCCAGCTCCTTCATATGGTCCTAGAAAACCTGCTCTCCCTCCTACTTCTTACGTACTCATCAAAGACCATAGCTATATTCCTTATCAAGAGTCTACCTCTCGGAAGGACCTGAATACTTCTGTCGGATATCCTCAGAAGATCATCCTTCTCCATGTCAGAAAGCTGTTCTAACTCCCACGCAAAATGTTCCTCAAACCGGATACCGAACATCTCCTCTATCTTATCAAAGGAACAGTAAAAGTTACACATAAGATCCATTATTACCTCTCGGCGCAGGAGATCCTCCTCGGAGAGGAGAAATCCTCTCATGGTGGCCAACCGGCCTTCATCTAAGGCAGCGTAATACTCCCTTATAGTTTTGTAGTTCTGGAAATAAGAATCCTGAAGCATACCTATGGAGGTGGCTCCTATACCTATTAGATCTACACCTTTACGTGTTGTGTAGCCCTGGAAGTTTCTCCAAAGGGTTCCATTCCTCTGAGCTTCCGCTAGTTCATCGTTGGGTTTGGCAAAGTGATCCATACCTATGTAAACGTAACCAGCTGACTGGAACATCTCTATGGTTAGCTCCAACATACTGAGCTTTTCCTCGGGAGGTGGAAGTGTAGAAGGATCTATCTTACGCTGTAGAGGCTTTAACCAAGGAACATAGGCGAAGTTGAAGACGGCAACTCTATCAGGGTCCAACTCTATAGTTTTTTCTATAGTTCTCTTAAACTTCTCCACGTTCTGGAAGGGAAGACCGTAGATGAGATCTATGTTTATACTGGAAAAGCCTAAATCCCTCAGGTTCTTCATCACCTCTCGCATAAGAGATTCAGGCTGCAGTCTGTTTATAGCTCTCTGCACGTCTTCGTTTATGTCCTGAAGGCCCATACTTATACGGTTGAAACCCAACCTTTTGAGGGTTTCCAGCTGACCCTCCTGAAGATATCGGGGATCTATCTCTACACTTATCTCAGCATCCTGAGAAAACCGGAAATGTTCCTTTATCCTATCAAAAAGCTCCTCTATCTCTTGCGGACTCAAAAAGTTGGGTGTGCCTCCACCCCAGTGAAGTTGAACAACTGGCCTTGATGTGTCCAGAAGTTCTGCTAACATTCTGAGTTCTTTCGTTACGTAGCTGAGATACCTACCCGTTACGTCCTTACGGTGGGATATTATGACGTTACACCCACAGAACCAACAGGCACTTTCACAGAAAGGGATGTGAAAATAAAGAGAGAGAGGTCTTTTGGTTTCATTGCTTTCCACAAGCTTTCTCCTGTAGTCTTCGTGGGTGACCCCCTCGTGAAACTCGGTAGCGGGAGGGTAACTGGTGTAGCGGGGCCCTGGTCTATCGTACTTTTCTATAAGCTTTCTATCAAACACTGTGCGCATGGTAATTAATTTAAGTAAAATTCTATGAGCATGCTGGATGTAGAGAGAGTTATCGCATCGGTGGAACAGGTTATCAAGGGGAAAAGGGATGTGATACTAAACTCCCTTGTGTGCTTTCTGTCAGGTGGTCATCTTCTTTTGGAGGATGTTCCTGGAGTAGGTAAGACCACACTGGCGCTGGCTCTGGCCAAAAGCCTTGGCCTTTCCTTCGCACGGATACAGTTTACCAGTGACCTTCTCCCCAGTGACATACTGGGGATAAATGTATACGACCAGTCTAAGAGGAGTTTTGTATTCAAGCACGGCCCAATATTTCACAACATCCTTCTGGCAGATGAGATAAACAGAGCTACACCCAAAACGCAGAGCGCCCTGTTGGAAGCTATGGCGGAGGGTAAGGTGTCAGTAGACGGTGTAACCTACGAACTACCCAAACCATTCTTTGTAATAGCCACTCAGAACCCTCTGGAACAACACGGTACATTCCCTCTCCCTGAGTCCCAGTTAGATAGATTCAGTATGTGCCTGTCAATAGGCTATCCGGACCCAGAGACGGAAGCACTGATTCTCAGAGGTGAGAACTTGTTACATAAGTTGGAAAGACTACAACCTGTGGTAAGATTACAGGACATTCTCTCCACCATGGAGCATATCTCACGTTTCTATGTGTCTCAGGAGGTTGCCAAGCTGGCAGTAGAGATAGCCACAGAGACGAGAAACCATCCTAACGTGATAATGGGAGTTTCTACAAGAGGTCTGGTCCATCTGATAAGTTGTGCCAAAGCGCTTGCTTTCATAAGAGGAAGGGACTTTGTGGTACCTGAGGATGTGATAGACCTGGCACCTGTCTGTCTGTCTCACCGTATAGTGGTGAGGGAAGGATCAGACGGAAGAACGGTGATGGAAGAGATCCTACAGAGGATACGCCGCAAACAGGTTTATACTTAAAGATTATGGAGTTTCCTAAACTTAGACCCAGAAGACTCAGGCTCAAGGAAAACATAAGGAGCCTTGTACGGGAAACAGTCATCACCTTAGATGACCTGATATACCCCATCTTCGTAAGGTATGGAGAAAACATAGTGGAAGAAGTACCATCCATGCCAGGAGTTTTTAGATACTCGGTAGACAAGGTGGCAGATGCCGTCAAGGAAGTGAGAGATCTTGGTATAAAGGCCGTTATCCTCTTTGGTATACCAGAGCACAAGGATGAGGTAGGTTCCGATACATGGAGCAACGAAGGGATAATCCAGAGGGCACTGAGAGTTATAAAGAAGGAAGTACCTGAGATGTACGTGATAACGGATGTATGCTTCTGTGAGTATACTACCCACGGTCACTGTGGCGTTCTGAAGGGAGACACAGTGGACAACGATCTGACCTTAGAGAACCTGAAGAAACAGGCGGTATCTCATGCCGAAAACGGGGCAGATATGCTGGCTCCCTCCGGTATGATGGACGGTATGGTGAGGGCCATAAGGTCGGCACTGGACGAAGCAGGATACACCCATATACCCATAATGGCATACTCCGCCAAGTTTGCCTCCGCCTTCTACGGTCCCTTCAGAGAGGCAGCTGAGTCTGCACCCGCTTTTGGAGACAGGAGAAGCTACCAGATGGATCCTGCTAACGCAAGAGAAGCCCTCAAAGAGGTAATCCTGGATGTTACAGAAGGAGCAGACATCGTTATGGTAAAGCCTGCCCTCGCTTACCTAGACATCATATACAGAGTACGCCAGATGACATTACTACCGGTATGTGCCTACAACGTGAGTGGTGAGTACTCCCTCATAAAGGCTGCAGGAAAGATGGGGTGGGTAGATGAGAGGAAAGTCATGTGGGAAGTCCTCACCTCCATAAAGCGTGCAGGCGCCGACATGATAATTACGTACTTCGCCAAGGAAGTAGCACAAGACATCATCAAAGGTCGGTTACCTTACTGATCAAAACCACCAGAAAGTAAAGAAGGCTCACCCAAGCGTTAACGGTAAAGAAAGCTCTGTTGAGATGGGAAAGATCTGACTCCTTTACGAGAGAGTGCTCGTACACAAGGAGAAGAGCTATAAAAAATAGACCCACCACATAAAGAAAACCAAAGAAATCCACCAACAGAACAAGAAGTAAGAGAGACAGGAAGGTACCTATGTGCAAAAGTCGTGCTACTTTGAGAGCTTTACCTATGCCGTACTTTACAGCTAGAGATTTGACACCGTACTGGCGATCAAAATCATAATCCTGAAGAGAGTAGAGGATATCAAATCCTGACACCCATAGGGCCATAGCTGTTCCTAAAACTAAAGCTGTCCAAGACACGCGGGTGTTGAGGGCCACGTCTACAGCTACAGGTATGAGAAAGTACACAAGACCTAAAACAAAATGAGGATAGTAAGTTACCCTCTTGGCATAAGGATAGAACCACAAAAGGAAGAGAACGAAAGGAGAAAGAAAGAAGGCCAACCAGTTGATCATGAGAGAAGAGAGCACGAAAACCAAGGAAGAAACCAGAGCTATCTGTCTTATCTCCTGCTCCTTCACATGACCTGTAGCGTGGGGCCAGATAGATGTACGTGGGTTAGCTTTGTCTATAGGTAGATCTATCCATCTGTTGAAGGCCATGCCTGCCGTTCTTGCGGCCACAAAAGCCACCAGCAGCCAGAACATCTTTCCAAAAGGAGGTGTTTCTTGGTAAAGGATTACTACGGAGGAGAGAAGAAAGGGCAGGGCAAAGAAGGTGTGCTCCAACTTCAGAAGCTTAGCGTAAAGACTCAGCTTATCCATCTTTAAATATCAAATATCACCTCCGCCACATAGCTACCATCTTCCTTCTCCAATCGGAGACGATGATAGGTAGCCGCTTTGATAACAAGGCGTGACTCATTCTTCGCAGGGTCAAATCTGCCACCTTTCAGTTTTACCCTCAGTAGGTGTTCCTTAAGCTCTAAAACATGACACTCTTTAGCTACAAAGCCTTTAGATTCATGTAGCACAAGAGCCTCGTTGATAATGTCAGCCAGCGAGTAAGGCAGTGAAGACCTTACTTCCAAGATATACTCTTCCTCAGGCTCTATGACCTCTATGTTGGTTATCTCGTTGAAGGTGGCCAGTATGGCCTTACAAATCACCTCCTCCACACTGGATCCCCTCACCCTTATACCGGCATCGGCGGTTATGTCATCTATGCTCTCGTAGAAGCTCACAGGCCCAGGACCTCCATCATACTGTAGAAGCCCGGTTTTTGGGAGGCTATCCAGCGGCAGGCTTCTATTGCTCCCCGTGCAAATATATCCCGTGATGTGGCTCTGTGGATGAGCTCAAGCCTCTCCCCGTTTCCTATAAAGAAAACAGTATGCTCACCTACCACATCACCACCACGCAGAGCCATGACACCCACCTCTTCACCCCTCGGAGCTATACCTTCCCTACCTGACACCAATTTAACATCTCCTAGCTCATTTCTTATTACTTCGGCCAAACGTAGAGCTGTACCACTGGGAGCATCTTTCTTATATCTGTGATGTATTTCCAGTATCTCCACATCAAAACCCTTTTCTTTGAGAACTTTAGTGGCCAGTTCCACCAGCTTGATGAGTAGGTTAACCCCCAAGCTCATGTTGGGAGACACCAAAACAGGTATATCCTTGGACAACTCGCGAAGATCCTCAAGATGGGACCTTTCTAAGCCGGTGGTTCCTATAACAACACCTTTTCCGTAAGCAGCCGCAAGGCGCGCGTGTCCAACAGCTGCTTCAGGATTGCCGGAAAAATCCAACACCACCTGACCCAACCCTATCACTTCCTCCAGTCTACTGGTAAGAGGTACTCCCGTAAACTCCCTTATACCCGATGCTTGTCCTAGGTCGGTAGATGAAAGACAGTCAGGATGTTCTACCCCCGCCACCACTCTTACATCTTGGTACTCTAAGGAAAGCCGCAGAATGGCTTTACCCATCCTACCGAGAGCACCACAGAGAACAACCTCAGTCATTCCTCTTCCTCACCCCATATCATATCTTCCAGTTCCTCCACAGCTTCCTCCGCTTGGTCAGGTGGAACCACGGACGGATATATGGCCACCTGAACACCCTCCGTGAAGAGGAAACGGGAAAGGATCTCCTGGAGCTTCTCTAACTCTTCCGGACTAAGATCCGTTCTTATACTCTCCTCTATGGGCTTACTGGTGAAGAAAAAACCTACCAAACTGAAAGGCACAGCGTAAACTTGTTCTTCCATGACCTTCTCCTTAACCTTTGTTGAAAAGATAGTATAACACAGAGTGGTATCTGCTGAAAATCATATTGAAACACACCAAGAAGCATATATTTTCCTTTACTCATAACACGTAAGAAGGAGGTCAGAGATGCTAAGAGCTGAGTGGGTGGAAAGGAGAAAGAAACTCGGTAACAGAACTCAGATGCACCTCGCCAGACAGGGGATTATAACAGAAGAGATGCGCTATGTAGCAAAGAGGGAAGGTTTACATCCGGAGTTTGTCAGACAGGAAGTGGCCAGGGGAAGGATGATAATACCTGCTAACATAAACCACTTACACCTTGAACCTATGTGTATAGGCATCAACTCCCGCGTTAAGGTGAATGCCAACATAGGTAACTCCGGACTGGCTTCTGACATTCCTACAGAGATAGAGAAGGTGAAGGTGGCCATAAAGTACGGTGCTGACACCATAATGGATCTTTCCACAGGTGAAGCCATAAGGGAGACAAGAGAAGCTGTGATAAGGGAAAGTACCGTACCTGTGGGAACTGTACCCATATACGAAGCCTACAAGATAGTGAAGGGAAGGATAAAGGAGATGACAGTAGATCTCATACTGGATGTGATAGAGGAACAGGCAAAACAGGGTGTGTCCTACATGACAATACACGCAGGTATCCTCAGAGAGTTCCTACCTATGGTCCAACACAGGGTTATGGGAATAGTTTCAAGAGGCGGCGCCATAATGGCCCAGTGGATGATAGAACACGGTAAGCAGAACCCCCTCTACGAACACTTTGATAAGATATGCGAGATATTTAAAAAGTACGATGTGTCCTTCTCCTTAGGTGATGCCCTAAGACCCGGAGCCATAGCGGATGCTTCCGACGACGCCCAGCTGGCAGAACTTAAGGTACTAGGAGAGCTCACAGAGAGAGCCTGGAAACACGATGTACAGGTTATGGTGGAAGGCCCCGGACACGTTCCCATGGACCAGATAGAGTTCAACATGAAACTTCAGCAGAAGATATGCCACGAAGCCCCCTTCTACGTGTTGGGTCCTCTGGTGATAGACGTGGCACCTGGATACGATCACATAGCTTCCGCCATAGGTGCAGCCATAGCGGGGTGGCACGGAGCAGCCATGTTGTGCTATGTGACACCTAAGGAACACCTCGGCCTTCCCAACATAGAGGACGTAAAACAAGGTGTGATAGCTTACAAGATAGCGGCTCACGCCGCCGATGTGGCCAAAAACTGGCCTGGCGCCAGAGACTGGGACTTGGAGATGTCTAAAGCGCGCTTTGCCTTTGACTGGAACAGACAGTTCGAACTGGCTATAGATCCAGAAACAGCAAGAGCGTATCACGATGAGACCTTACCCCAAGAGGCCTACAAGACTGCCAAGTTCTGCTCTATGTGTGGTCCCGAGTTCTGTGCCTACAGGATATCTCAGAATGTGACGGAAAAGATGGAGGAAGTTCTCACACAGGACAACTGGATAGCTCCTTAAATGTTATAATTTCTGTGTGAAGGTTCTTGTAGTAGGCAACGGTGGAAGAGAACACGCTATAGCGTGGAAGATACTTCAGAGTGATCTGAGGCCTATTCTTTACAGCGCAAGGGGGAACGCCGGTATATGGAAAATAGCCACCAAGGTGGATTTAGATCCCACCGATGTGGAGGGAATAGTTCGTTTTGCGGTGAAGGAGAAGATAGACTTTGTGGTGATAGGTCCCGAAGCACCGTTAGTAGAGGGTCTGGTGGATGCTTTGGAGAGGGAGGGTGTGCCGGCCTTTGGACCCAACAGAATAGCCGCCCAACTGGAAGGTAGTAAGGTATTTGCCAAGAACTTTATGGCCAAGTATGGCGTACCTACGGCTAACTTTGAGGTTTTTGATGATCCACAGAAAGCGAAGCGTTTTGTGGAAGATGTGTCAGCACCTCTTGTGATAAAAGCTGATGGTTTAGCCAGTGGCAAAGGAGCTATCGTATGCAGGACCAGACAGGAGGCCATAAAAGCCATAGACCTCCTCATGATAAGAAAGGTCTTCGGTAAAGCAGGAGAGAGGATAGTGGTAGAAGAGTTTCTGGAAGGAGAGGAAGCATCTTATATAGTTATGGTGAACGGAGACAGATACATCCCGCTACCCACCACTCAGGACCATAAGAGACTACTGGACAATGATGAAGGACCCAACACAGGAGGTATGGGAGCTTACTCTCCAAATCCTTTTATAACGAAGGAGATGGAGGAGAGAATAAAGAAAGAGATTATAGAGAGAACCTTAGAGGGTTTGAAGAGAGAGGGGATATACTTCAGAGGTTTCTTGTATGCGGGACTTATGCTCACCTCGGAAGGCCCCAAGGTCCTTGAGTTCAACGTCAGATTAGGTGATCCCGAAGCTCAGGCCATTCTCCTGAGGTGGAAGAGCGACATGCTGAGAGATCTTTTAGACTTTTATCAAGGGAAGGACGTGACACTGAAAGTAAAGGACTGTCACAGTATCTGTGTAGTTATTGCCAGCAAAGGTTATCCAGAAAGCTGGGAGAAAGGTAAAGTGATAGAAGGCCTGGAGACGGTGGAAGAGGATGTGGTGATCTTCCACGCAGGTACCAATGAGCTGGAAGGCAAAACAGTTACCTGGGGTGGCAGGGTTCTCAACGTGTGCGCCTGTGAAAAGGATCTCACCTTAGCCAAAGAGAAAGTATACAACGCTATACAAAAGATAAAATTTGAAGGGATGCAGTACAGGAGAGACATAGGTGACAGGGCCATCAAGTTTTATCAGAAGCTTTCAAAAACCTCCTCTCGTATATGATCAACAGGGAAAACATAGTGGAGAATATCATAGGTCCGATAAAAAGACCTACAAAACCGAAGGCTGCCAATCCACCTAAGGTGGAGAAGAAAAGAACTACATAAGGTAAAGGTACACCAAACTTCATGATGAAGGGGCGTAGGAAGTTATCCAGAGAGGATATTACCAAGAAACTGTAGATGAGTAGGGAAATACCTTCCGTCATCTTACCCTGTAGCAACAGGTAGACAGAGGATGGAAACCATACAGAAGCGGTACCAAAGGGAGGAACAAAGGATGCGAAGAAGGTAGCTACACCTAACAGTACAGCGTAGTCAAAACCTGCCACATAGTATCCCACGAAGGAAAGAATACCCTGGAGGACAGCCACACCCACAGTACCGTACACGGTGGCCAAAATAGTCCTGTAGACAGTGTAAAGAATCATATCCGTGTCATGGGGATCTATAGGGAGAAATCTTTTGGCGAAGTCCAGAAATCTGTCACCATCCCGCAGAAGGAAGAATAGGGTTATCAAGAAGACAAAGGACTTGAAAAGGATAACACCCGAAGTACCTATAAGAGAGCTTATCCACTGTAAAAGCCACTGGCTTACCCTCTGAACACCCGATATAAATACATCCCTCACTTGCTGAGTACCCAGATAATCCAGCCACTGCTGGACAGTGGAAAAGAGAGGATGACCTTTCAGAAGGCTTATCAGTTCTTCGTAGGTATGGTTTTGGGCAAAGCTTACAAGGTAATTGACCATGTGTAGTGTTTGTTCCACCAGCATAAAACCTAGGAAGGAAACAGGTATGACTATAAGGAGAAGGGTCAAAACTACCAGCAGGAAAGCTGACAGGAAGCGTGATTTAACGTATCTCCTCAGGAGATGGTTAAGGGGATGCAAAGCCAGTGTGAAGACCACCGCCCAAAGCACAGGGACTATAAAGGGCCTGATTATGTAAAGAACCAGCATCAAGAAAAGAAAGGTAAGAACCAGTATAAAGTAAGAGACGATCTTTTCTCTCTCCATCCTTTTTCTTTTCTTCTCCCTTTATCTATTTTATCTCTATAGATAATAATAATAGGGGGTGTGAGAATAATTCTCATTTGTAGAAAAATGAAGGTTTTTCGTGAACTTAGCCTTAGAGAATTTCACACTCTATTCACACCCCCTCTTTCTTCTCTTTGATTCTGTAGGATTTCCTTTCATGAAAATTGTAACGAGATTTCGTAAACTTATGAAGTGTATTCACATCTCTCACACCCTTCGATATAACTTCACGAAAATGCTGGATTTTTCCTCGTGCGAAAAATGAAGATTTTACGGTGAGTTATCTTTGAGGATGTGAAAACTGCATAAGTTTGCGATATTACGTCATTTTCTTTTGTGAAAATCTTTGTTGGAAAGTGGTAGCAATTTCGCCAACTTATGTAGAGGGAGATGAAGGAGGGTCACAGGGGTGTGAATGGATGTGAATGGGGATGTGAAATTCTCGCCTTCTAAGTTGCAGAAATCGCGTCACTTTTCTTGGGGATGTGAATGAGGAGGGAGGTGTTTCTTTATTGTCTCCCATATAGCTATGGCACCTGCGGAGGAGACATTTAAGGAGGTTATTTTCCCTCCCATAGGTATGGATACGATGAGATCTGCTATTTCCATCACGCTTTTGGAGACACCCTCACCTTCGGATCCAAGTACCAGAGCACAGGGAAGAGGTATATCCACCTGTCTTATATCTTTCCCTCCCCTCTCCACCACCACTATCCACCCTCCCACTCTCTTAAAGTTTTCCAGAGATCTCCTAAGACTAGATACACGTGACAGTAGGAGGTGAAAAACAGCACCTGATGAAGCCTTTATCACAGTCTGGTTTATAGGACATGACCTGTCTTTAGGTAGTAGAGCACCTACACCACCCAGTACCTCGCATGTTCTTAATAGGTTTCCTACGTTCTGGGGATCTGTGAGATGATCCAACACTAACAGAAAGCTTCCCCTTTCTAACGTTTTACGGAAAAGTTCCTCCTCCTTCACATAATGGACAGGACTGAGAATAGCTAATACACCTTGAGTTTTCTTTGTGCCAGCCAGCTCCTCTATCTTTTTCCTAGGCACTTTTTGAAGTTTTATGTTTTTCTCCTTACAGAGTTTAACCAGCTGGTGGGGTGGATGAGAGTCGTGAGCTACCAGCACCTTTTCCACACTCCTGCCGGATCTTATGGCCTCTAAAACGGGATTTCTTCCGTAAATAATCAATTTTGTCATGCCTTTACTAAGAGCACTACACAGAAACACGCCACACTGTCATCTTTACAGAAACCTTCCCTCGTTTTTCCTTTCACCGACACACGACACGGATCCAATTCCATCAACTGAGCTATGTTTTCCTCTATGAGTTTTCTATAGGGAGCTATACGAGGTTCGTCCGCCACCACCGTGCAGTCCACGTTCATTATCATATACCCCTTTTCTTTCACCCTTTTTAGGGCCTCCATTAGGAATACTCTAGAATCAGCTCCCTTCCACATAGGATCTGTGTCAGGAAAAAGTTGACCTATGTCAGGTTCTTTACAGGCAGACAGCAGAGCATCTGTGAGGGCGTGTAGTAGCACATCCCCATCGGAATGTCCCTTCAAACCTTTCGGGTAATCTATCTTGACCCCCCCCAACTTTAGTTCTAACCCTTCCTCCAATCTGTGGCCATCAAAGCCTAAACCTATCCTTATATCTTCAATCATGGCTCTCCTTTACTTTGTAGTAGAAGACCAAAACAGCTATAACCACGGCAACAGCTATACCAAACATGAGGGTCTCCAGAGCATTTTTCCATTCCACCAGCTTCTTTGTAAAAGTTATGGCCAGTATCAGAACGATGACACTGCTGAGTTTTGCCTTTAAGTTATCTATATTTCCTATTTTAAGCCATTCAGGCACGTTGAGCTTATCTACGAAGAGTTCATATAATCCCACAGCGAAGATATACAGAACAACGGAAAGAAGGTGAATGTCCATTATAGATATGAATTTTGTGGAAAGATAGGTGGTATCCCTCATGGTAGGGTCTGTTATAGCTTTGTAAAGGGTCTCCACGAGCAAGAAGACCCCATACATGCCCAGAAAAACCGCACCTACAAAGAGACTGAGGGAAGGCAAAAGTGCTATGCTCTTACCGTTCTCAAGAAGTTTCCTCCACATCTCCCAACTCCTTAAGTTTTATTATCATACTCTTTCTGTACTCTTCTTTGAACTTATGGGACCAGAAAGCCACTTTCAAGATACCAGCCTGGTACTTTATCCACACCTTTCTATGAACAGTGTAAAAGGCCAAGATCAGACCTAAAACCAGTAGGGCTGATCCTGTCCATATGACCCACATGCCGGGACTGTAAGTTATTTGAAAACCGCTGAAGAACCTAGGTTTGAACTCTTCCATAAAGAAGATGTAAGGAAAGTCCTTCAGTTGTGGTATCTGGCTGTAAGCAAATATGGTGAGTTCAGGGGAGTATATGACGGGGACGTCATAGCTACGGTGATCTTTGATGACTTTCAGAATAATGGCAGGTTTAAATTCACCGTTGAACCCTGCCTGTTCGTTCTCTATGTTGAGGGTAGATCTATCTATAGAGAGGAGCATTCCTCTAAAATCTCCCACCTGCCCTGCCTTTAGCTTAACGGTGCCTAAGAAGGCTGTCTGGGGATCCCTTTCCTGGAAAAGCTTTTGGCGATCGTAAACTGTGAGGAGAACCTCTCCCGCTTCGCCTGTAAGACCATAAGAGGCCTGAAATATGCGGTAAGGTCCGTACCTAAAGGGATTGTTTACGGCTGTTATACCCTGAGCTACTACCTGTCCTCCTTGCACTATCTTTATGTTACTTTCATAACTGGCCACCGCATCCTTTATACTGGGATCGCCTCTAAAGACCCTTCCCTCTCTTTTTGCTTCCTCTTCGTAGGTTACTATGTGAAAGCTTTCTAAATGTATCTGGAAGGGGAGTTTTAAAACTTTATCTTTTCCGGGAATAACCAGCCTGTCTTCTCTTGAACCTTCGGCCACAGTAAGGTTACCTCTTACACCCATGAGGGCATCTAAAAGTCCACCTGCCATGATAACAAGAAGGGCTATATGTACCACAAACACACCTAACCGAGAGAATCTACCTTTTTCGCCATACAGATACAGGGTGTTCTCTTCCTTATTAACGAAAACTTTAAAACCTTCCTTTTTCACAAATTTTACCAGCATATCTTCAGTTATATCGGTTTTCGGATATACCAGAAGAGGTCTCATATGCCTTTCCATTTTTTCATCCAGTTTTAAGAACCTTTCTTTTCCAAAAGAGTGTTTCCACACAGATGGAAGTCTCTTTATAGAACAGACAGTAAGATTTATGGCCAGCAAAACTATAAGAAGTATGTAATACCACGAATGAAAAACGTCATTAAGCCAAAGTTTCCATATCCATAGACCTATATCCGCTCCGTATCTGTCTAGGTAGAACCCTATAGGTTGGTTCTGTTGTATATATGTGGAACCCAGCATGGAAACTATGCCTATAGTGAGCATAAGAAAAATGGCAAGTTTTAGAGAAGCAAAAAAGTCATACAGAAATCCAAGAATGTTTCCTTGCTTTTTGTAATCTTTCAAAAGATCTCTTATCGCTGCAAAAGTAACATTAGCAGAGGCTACAAGGAACAGGGATAAAGCTAAAAGTAGAACAAAGTAATACATATAACCTCTTTCTTCCATATGGAACACACCTACCACAACAGTGCCCACCAGAAATAGAAAGGACAGAACGAAGAAGGGAAAACCTTTCAAAACCTAACCTCCTTATATTTGTCTACCACCACTCTCCTTATACTTTCAAGGAGTTTCTTGTCTTTTATTTCTACAGTAGGTTCTGGGAGCTGTACAAAGTAGCCTCCGTTCTTAGCCTCAAAAAGCTTAACACCTCTTATAACAAGAATGTTCTCCAACTCCACATCTGCAAACCCTAACAACCTGGGTCTTCTGAAGGATAAGGGAAAAGGGTAAAATTTAATCAGCTTCACCTCGTATTGTTTGTCTCTGGAGTTTTCCATACTTTTCAAGGGCCAGCCTCCTACGAAGCCCACTCAACCTGTCTATGAAGGTTATTCCGTTGAGATGATCCAGCTCGTGCTGAAAAACTATAGCAGGGAAACCTTCCAGCTGGTACTCTTTTTCTTCTCCAGAAAGGTCCAGAGCTCTAAACCTCACCTTACTGTACCTTGTCACTTCCACCGAAAGGCCTGGAAAGGACAAACAGCCCTCCCTGTAGGTTATATGCCCTTCCGCTTCTATGAGTTGTGGGTTTATGAGAACCAGCTTCACGGGTGGGGATTCTCTTTTAGGTGTTGTGTCTATAACCATTATGCGTAGAGGCTCTCCTATCTGGTTGGCAGCGAGTCCTACGCCTTCCTCCGCGTACATGGTATCCCACATATCCTGTACTAGCTTAAGTATCTCACTGTCTATAACGTCCACCTTTAGAGTTGGTTGCTTGAGAAGGGGATGAGGGTACTTCAGTACAGATCTCACCATGGCTATCAATAATAAATGAGTCTTCTTATGTCGTCAATGTTGTGGATCACCATAAAGAGTCTTTCCAGTCCTATGGAGCAGCCCGCACAGGGTGGCATACTCTCCATAGCTTTGATGAGTTCTTCATCTACAGGAAGATCCCTACCTCTGCTGAAGGTTTCCATCCTCTGCCTGATAATGGTGGGATCCGTCTCCTCCGTCCAGCCGTTGGCTATCTCCACACCCTTTATGTAAAGTTCGAATCTTTCTGCATAACCGTCTTTCACCTTGGAGTATATGGCAAGCCTTTGGGGAAACTTTACCAAGAAGGTGGGTTTCTCCTGCCCTAAGTGTTTTTCTACGTCTATGTATACTCTGTAAAACAGAGCTTCCCAATCCTCCTGCATATCAAACTCGTATCCGTATGCCATAAGGTTGTTCTTAAATATCTCTTCCTCTTCAGAAAGGATAACACCCGCATATTCTTCAAAGGCCTCCTCTACCGTTACGGTCTCGTAATCTCCACTCAGTCCAAGGTACTTCAAAAGATCCACTATGTCCTGTATGAGGAGGTTGTAATCGGCATTTATCCTATACCACTCTAGCATGGTAAACTCAGGGTGATGGAACCTTCCCCACTCACCGTTTCTAAAAACCTTGCATATCTGGAAAATGTCTTTTTTCTCCTTAGAAAGGATCTTTTTCATAGCGTGCTCGGGTGATGTGTGGAGCCACATTTTCTTTTTTCCTTCCTTCTCCTTCACCAAAACTTCCATAGGTTCCACATTGGGATCTAAGTTGGGATACTGCTGAAGTATCGGAGTGTGAACCTCCAGAAAACCTCTCTCTTTAAAAAAACTTCTGACCTTATCTATAAACTTGGACCATTGGGATATCATCTGGAGTATTATAAACTATTTTGTCTTGGGGAGGGTGACGGGACTCGAACCCGCGACCCGTGGATCCACAGTCCACTGCTCTACCAGCTGAGCTACACCCTCCTTCTGTAAAAATAATTATATGCATACCCTATCTTTAAGTAAAGGTCTTGTCTTTCTGTTCTTTGTTCTTGCCTTTCTATCATTGCTGCCTAACCTAAACACGTATGCCCTCCGCAACGAGGAAAGTAGACGGTTAGAGATAGCCTTTGAAATGTACAGTAGTGGAAATTACATGCAGCCTACCTTTATGGGGGAGTTGTACTTTAATAAACCACCTCTCTTTAACTGGTTGATAATCTTTGCTAGCAATCTTGTAGGATGGGGAGAGTTAACACCTCGGGTGGTGAGTGTTTTCTTCCTCTTCCTTACCTGCCTATCCACTGGGTTTTTTACCTATTACCTTTTTAGAAAGCTTGATTTATCTCTCCTTGCTTCTCTTGTATTTCTCACTTTCGGTAATGTTCTTTTCTTTTACGGATACCTCGGTGAGATAGATATGACCTTTACCTTCTTTGTGTCAGCCTTCATATTCATCCTTTATGTATCCCTCGATAAGCCTTATCTCTTTCCTTTGGCAGGATTCCTTGGAGGGTTAAGTTTCCTTCTTAAGGGATTTCCTGCCTTTGGCTTTTTCTTTCTTACCCTCTTTTCACTTCTGTTACAGAGAAAAGATCTAAGACCTGCCATTAGTCTGTGGTCTTTTTCAGCGTACTTTCTTCTTTTTGTGATACCCTTCCTTTGGCTCTTTGCCACTCCGTACCCCACTAAGTACCTAACTGCCCTCATTTCAGAAAGTAGTTCACGCTTTGAAGCCCAAAGAAGTTTGCTACATTACGCTTCTTTCTTCTTGATTTTTTTCAAGGATCTTCTTCCTCACTCTCTTCTGTTGTTGGTTGCTCTGATTACTCTCTTTAAAAAGAAGGAGCTCAGCTTACCTCACACCATTAGTTCCCTTTTATATGTTCTGTTTTTTAACCTTCTGCCATACTTGATAGCTCTATCCGGAGGAAGATATCTACTTCCCCTCTATCCTATAATGGCTGTTGTTGTGTCTTACTACTATCAGATAGCTTTAGAAAAGGGAAGATTCGCAAAGCTGTTTTACGTTTCTATGGTTTTTGTAATTTTTCTCAGGTTAGCCTACGGTCTTTTCTACTTTCCCTACTATTCGAGCAGAGATGAATCTGAGAAAGTGATAGCTTATAAGCTTTATAAGGCTATTCCTTCTTCTACAGAGGTGGCGTGTGAATGTCCTCAAAGACATGGAGTGTGTGCCTATATCTCCCTCATGACAGGTAAACCTACCAAACGCATCATTTACGTACCTAACGCCAAGGCAGTCATCGTATGTCCCGAAGGGAAACCATCACTCCTTCTTAGATAGTTGGAATGGGATCTTGAGGACTTTTCTCTCTTTTCCTATACTGTACTGGATTACCAAGGTAAGGTTATCCCCGCTCTGTACGTGTGGAAAGTACACAAAACCTTCCGTCCATTGGTTTGGTGGTAGGCTCCCGTATCGGAAAGCCTTGTTTACCACATCAGGATACACAAACCTTCTCGGTTCGTAGTAAGGATACCAACCTATCCCCCACCAGAAGGGATAGGCATAGTAACCGTAACCCAACGATACAGAGAAGGTGGTGGAGTAAGAGACGTAAACTTCCGATGGAGGGATGGGTTTTATCTGCCTGTCACCCGCCAGTATATAAACGCCATCGGAGGCTACCTCCAGTGTATCCTGAGAGGAGTTCTTCACCTTTATAAACACCGGCAAGTAGTATCTCGTAAGGTCACTGGGAGAATAACGCCAGGAGCCGAAGGATACTTCCCACTGGGTCTTCCCATCTTGGTACAAGGCTCTGCTGTCCTGTATCTGCAAACCTTCGGAAGGTAAAGGTAGATAGGTGTATCTTACCGCACATCCCCAAGTAAGGAGAGAAAAGGCGGCTACAATAAGAGGACCTCTCACCCTTCTCATGCTTCGTTATAATTTAAGTCTTATGCTGGAAAAACCTCTCATATTAGGTGGGGAACGCAGAAGTACAGGCAAATGGCTGGATGTTGTATATCCTTACACCGGTGAGGTGATAGGTAGGGCTTCCTTGGCCTCTGAGGAGGATGTTCACACTGCGGTAGAAAGAGCGATAGAAGGCCATAAACAGATGGCCTCTCTTACTCCTTACGAAAGATATAGGATCCTCATGAAAGCTGCTCAGCTTCTGGAAGAGAGAGCTGAAGTCTTTGCCAGAACTCTGGTACTGGAAGTAGGGAAGACTATAAGGGAAGCGCGGACGGAGGTACAGAGGGCTCTGCAAACTCTCATCTTTTCGGCGGAAGAGGCAAAGAGAATAGGGGGTGAAGTTATACCTTTGGACGCGCATCCTAACGGAAAGGGTAAGGTGGGTTTCTACATAAGGGAGCCAGTAGGTATAGTGGGTGCTATAACTCCCTTCAACTTTCCCCTCAACCTTTCCATGCATAAGGTGGCACCGGCTCTGGCCGCTGGGAACGCTGTGATTTTGAAGCCTTCTGAGAGGACTCCCCTGACACCCATAATGCTGGGAGAGCTTCTTCTTGAGGCTGGTGTCCCTCCTATGGCTATATCAGTACTTCCTGGTTTCGGTGATGTAGGTAAGGCCATAAGTACCCATCCTCAGATAAGGGTTATATCTTTCACAGGAAGCAGGAAGGTGGGGGACATTATAACAAGACAGGCCGGTATTAAAAAGGTGGTTTTGGAACTGGGATCTAACTCAGCCGTGGTAGTTCATAAAGATGGTGATATAACGAAAGCTGTTCAGAAGGTTATAGCTGGAGGTTACGCTATAGCCGGTCAGGTGTGCATCTCTGTTCAGAGAGTTTTTGTACACGAGGAGGTTTACGAAAAGTTTCTTATGGAACTGACATCTCAGGTGGAGAAGCTGAAAGTGGGAGACCCTATGGATGAAAGTACGGACGTGGGACCTATGATAAGCGTTTCGGAAGTGGAGAGAATTCAAAGCTGGATAGACGAAGCTGTCAGTATGGGTGCCCAGTTGGTAACTGGTGGTGTTTCCTGCGGTGATAAGGTAGCCAGCATCCTTACCCCTACCGTGGTGAGTTTGGTACCATCCAACGCCAAGCTGTTCAGGGAGGAGGCCTTTGCTCCCGTAGTGGTGGTTAATCCTTACAGGGAGGTGGATGAAGCTATAAGTATGGTAAACGATTCTGACTACGGTCTTCAAGTTGGTGTGTTTACGAGAGATATAAAAGTGGCGTGGGAGTTTATAAGAGGTGTCCAGGCCGGTGGAGTTCTCATCAACGAAGGACCCAACTTTAGAGCCGATCACATGCCCTACGGAGGTGTAAAACAGTCCGGCATAGGAAGGGAGGGACCACGCTTTGCTATAGAGGACTACACGGAGGTAAAGATGGTTATATTTGATCTCAGTTGAGGTATGCCATGTCAGATGTAAGTTTTCTGATAGCCTTCAGTGCCGGTCTTCTGTCCTTTCTCTCACCTTGTGTACTACCCATAATTCCCGGTTACATATCTTACCTTTCGGGTATGGGTGGTACTGGAAGAGCAGGTCGTGTAGTTCTCTCCGCTTTTTTCTTTGTTCTTGGTTTCACTGTGGTATTTACTCTCATGGGTGCAAGCGCCACCTTCGTAGGCCAGCTACTGAGAGATTATCAACTATACATAGCGCGTCTGGGTGGTGGTCTTGTGGTGTTCTTTGGATTTCACTTTGCCGGTCTTTTCCTCAGAGAGAACTTTATGAGAGAGTTTGGTGCCATCATGGCCTTCACAGTGGCCCTCTACACCTTTGGAGTTTTGAGTCAGAGGACCTTTATGGATGTGTTGGGTGTGCTCCTTGTGGTCTTAGCTCTCTATCTTCTTAACGTACACCAGAAACTTTATCAGCAGATGAGGTTAGAAAGTAAGGGACAGCTTCCTATAGTGGGTTCCTTCTTGGTGGGTGTTGCCTTTGCATCGGGTTGGACTCCCTGTATTGGTCCCGTCCTGGGTACAATTCTCCTCTACGCGTCTCAACAAGAAACAGCAAGGCAAGGTGCCTTGCTTCTCCTCTCCTACTCCATGGGTTTAGGAGTGCCTTTCATACTGGCCGGACTTTTCCTTTCTGCTTTTTTGGGGTTTGTCAGGCGTTTCAGCAAGTTCTTTAGGTGGGTGGAGATAGTGGGTGGTGTCCTGTTGGTGACGATAGGGCTTCTGTTGGCTACCGGGAAACTGGCTGTTCTGTCCGGTGTGCTACAATGAGGGTTGCACTGGTAGATTACGGTATGGGAAACTTGCTAAGTGTAAGAAAGGCTCTTCAGGTGGTGGGTCTTGAAGTTGTTCAGACATCAGATCCTGACTTTCTGCCAGAGGCCGATGCTATAGTTCTTCCTGGTGTAGGAGCTTTTAGGGATGCTGTTAGAAACCTTAAGGCCAGTGGTATCTGGGACCAACTCAAGAAACAGATAGAGGAAGGGAAACCCTTCTTGGGAATTTGCTTAGGACTACAGCTTCTCTTTGAGAGAAGTTATGAGTTTGGAGAGGAGGAGGGTCTAGGAGTACTGAGGGGAGAGGTGGTTTTACTACCTCACACTGTGCGTGTACCCCACATAGGTTGGAACCAGATATTCAGAAAAAAAGACTCTCCGGTACTGGAGGGTGTACCAGATGGTGCTTACCTTTACTTTGTCCATTCCTACCACGTGGTACCTAAGGACCCATCCTGTATCCTCACTGTTACCGACTATGGTATAGACTTTGTATCTTCGGTAGAATGGGAGAACGTTCTGGCGGTGCAGTTTCATCCCGAAAAGAGTCAGAAGATGGGTTTAAGGATCCTGAAAAACTGGGCGAAGAGGATAATGGATGGCTAAACTCTGCATAGCTCTTGACACTCACATAGAGAAGGCTCTGTCCCTGATAGAAGCTCTTGCAGGACTTCCTATAGTTTTTAAGGTAGGACCTTCCATGATTCTGGATCATCACAGAAGGGTTGTAGATGCCGTAAAGGAGAGAGGTTTCGAGCTTTTTTTAGATTTAAAACTTCACGATATTCCCAACACTGTGGCTTTAGCTGTGGAATCTGCCGAGAGATTAAGTGCCGATTATCTCACCCTTCATCTTTCCTCTGGATACGAGGCTCTGAAAGCCGCCGTTGAGGTAAGAAGAAAGATAAAACTGCTAGGTGTTGCTCTTCTTACAAGTCTAGATGAAGATTTCCTTAGGGATGTGGGGGTGTGCCTTCCCAAAGATGAGTACTTTACAAAACTCATGGATGTAGGAATAAAAGCTGGTATAGATGGTTTTGTATGCTCAGTTTACGAACTACCTATAGTGAAGGAGAGAGGTTTCATGGCGGTGGTGCCGGGCGTAAGGGTTGAGGGTGACCCTACCGATGACCAAAAAAGGGTGGCTACGCTAAGGGAGGCTGTGGAGGGTAAAGCGGATATGGTGGTTGTAGGTAGAAGCATTCTGAGGGCAGAGGACCCAATCAAACGCGTGGAAGAAATCTTACACCTCTTGACGAAAGATTAATTGAGAATTATTATCATCTACACTAAGGAGGTAAAAGAGCTATGGAAAAAGTTTACATCTTTGATACTACTTTGAGAGACGGAGAACAGGCACCGGGGTTTTCCATGACTTCGGAAGAAAAACTCCAGATGGCCCTCCAGTTGGCGCGCTTGGGTGTAGATGTTCTGGAAGCTGGGTTTGCCGCAGCTTCTAAAGGTGATTACGAAGCTGTGAAACTTATAGCTCAGGAGGTTAAAGGTCCTGTTATATGTTCTCTCGCTAGAGCTCTTGAGAAAGACATAGATCTTGCTGCGGAAGCTTTGGCACCTGCTGAAAGGAAAAGGATACACACCTTCATAGCTACATCCGAGATACACATGCGCTACAAACTGAGGATGTCTCCCCAAGATGTGTTGGAGAGGGCAAAGAGAGCTGTGTCTTATGCCAGAAGGTACACGGATGATGTAGAGTTTTCGTGTGAAGATGCCACAAGAAGTCAGAGGGAGTTTCTCTACCGAGTCATAGAGGAGGCCATAAAGGCCGGAGCTACCGTCATCAATATACCTGACACGGTGGGTTATTCCGTACCAGAGGAGTTTGCCCAGCTCATAGAGGACATAAGAAACAATGTCCCTAATATAGACAAGGTCATAATAAGTGTTCACTGTCACGACGATCTTGGGTTGGCTGTAGCTAACTCCCTCATGGCTGTTAAACATGGTGCCAGACAGGTGGAGTGCACCATAAACGGTATAGGAGAGAGAGCAGGAAACGCCGCTCTGGAAGAGGTGGTTATGGCTCTTAAAGTGAGAAAGGACTTCTTTGGAGATCTTTATACTTCCATCAACACCAAAGAGATATATAAGACCAGTAGACTCCTGTGTCGCATAACCGGTAGCTTTGTACAGCCCAATAAGGCCATAGTAGGTGACAACGCTTTCTCTCACGAATCTGGCATACACCAGCACGGAGTGTTGTCTAATCCCCTCACCTATGAGATAATGAATCCGGAAGATGTAGGATTTCCCTCCAGCAGGATAATTCTCGGAAAGCATTCAGGACGCCACGCCCTTAAGAAGAAACTGCAGCAGATGGGCATAGAAGTATCCGAAGCCGAGTTGGAGAGGATCTTTGAGAAGTTTAAAGAACTGGCCGATAAGAAGAAGGAGATATACGACGAAGATTTGGAAGCGTTGGTGTATGAGGAAGTTATGAAACTACCTGACGATCAACCTGTCTCCGTCTTGCACTATCAGGTACAGACGGGGGACAAACTTCTTCCTACCGCTACCGTTGTTATACGGTATATGGGTCAGGAAAGGACAGCCACCGCAACAGGAAACGGTCCGGTGGATGCTGTTATAAAGGCCATACAGAAAGCTCTGGACCTTGACACTAAACTTCTGGATTTCTCCATAAAAGCTCTCACCCCCAACACAGACGCACAGGCTGAGGCTAGACTGGTTATAGAGCTGGACGGTGTTAGGTCTTCCGGTAGGGGTGTGGATGTGGACATTATAAAAGCCAGTGTGGTGGGTTTTGTGGACGCCGTTAACAGAGCGCTTCTGAGGAAGAGCTACATCCTATCTAAGGATCGTATAAGGGAGGAGGGGACCGTTTGAGTTTTTATTACCCTCAGGCCAGAGCCCTCCTCCACCCAGCCTATCCGCCATACGTCCACTCCCAGATCTCTTGCTCTCTCCTCCACAAGGAGCGCTCTGTCTTCTGGTACCGTAAACAGTAATCCGCCCGATGTTACAGGATCTGTCAACAGAAGCAGTTCCCACCATTGAAGATGTGGGGCGTTCAGCTGATCCTTCACAAACTGGTAGTTATCCACAGCACCTTTCGGATACACCTTCTGCTGCACTAGGTAGTAGGCCACTTCGTACACGGGAACGGAGGAAGCGTCTATGGTGAGTCTCACTCCCGACTTGCGGGATATGTTCAAGGCATGTCCCAGTAAACCGAATCCCGTAACGTCAGTACAGGCTGTTGCACCCAATTCCTTAGCAAGTTTGCTGGCCGTATAGTTAAGCTTTAGCATGTTTTCTATCACGTGACTTACCTTTTCCTCCTTCAGTACTCTCTCCTTTATGCCCTTCACCACTATACCTGTCCCGATGGGCTTCGTGAGAAAAAGGATATCCTTAGGTCTTGCTCCCTTCTGTGTCAGGAAAGTTCCATCAGGACACACGCCTGTGACCGCAAGTCCAAACTTTGGTTCTCTGTCGTCCAAAGTGTGTCCTCCTAGTAGAACAGTGCCGGCTTCTTCCAACTTTTTGCATGCACCTTTGAGAACTTCCTTAAGAATATCTATGCTCATCTCACAACTGTTGAAACCTACTATTGCCAAGGCCGTCAGTGGATAGCATCCCATAGCGTAGACGTCACTCAGAGAGTTGGCAGCACTTATAGCTCCCCAAAGGTAAGGATCGTTAACCACGGGCGTTATAATGTCCACTGTGTGCACCAACACACTATCGCCGTATCGGTACACCCCTGCGTCGTCACCTATACCCAGTAGTGTGTTGGGGTCCGTGTATATCTGCAGATCGCTGACCAGTGCTTCTAGGTCCCCCGGACCTACCTTAGCAGCTCAACCTGATGCTCGCACCAACCTCAACAGCTCCATGGTAGAACCTCCGTGTTTTTCCTTATAATTTTCTCAAAACTTGAAGGAGGTTTGGCATGGGCCAGATGATAAGTTTCACCAGGGATGGTGTGGAGGTTTCAGGTTATCTGGCACAGCCTGAGGTTATGGAAAAACAGGCACCTCTCATAATGGTGTTTCATGAATGGTGGGGGCTTGTTCCTCACATAAAGGACGTGTGTGATCGGTTTGCTCGCGAGGGTTTTTACGCCTTCGGTATAGATCTCTATAAGGGAAGGACAGCGGACAATCCCGAAGATGCCGGAAAGCTCATGATGGATCTTATGAAGAACAGACTGGACGAGGCTGAGAGGATGGTGAAAGCCTCTCTCAGTTACTTCAGAGAGCAAGATATAGGATACGTACCACGCACGGGAGAGTTCATGTTCGGAGCTACCGGGTTCTGTTGTGGTGGAACATGCACGTGGTACTTCGGAAGCAAAATAGAAGATTTTAAAGCTCTCGTACCCTTCTACGGGCTTTACTCCCTTGCTCCTATAGATTTTTCTAGAATAAAAGCTCCTGTTCTAGCTATACACGCAGGTAGGGACCAGTTCATTCCCCTGTCGGAAGTTATGGCCGCCGTGGAAGAGTGTAACAAAAATAACGTGGATGCCCAGTTCCTTATCTATTCCGGTGTAGACCACGCCTTCTTTAATGACACAAGGCCAGAGGTTTATCACGAGGAGTACGCTAAGGACGTTTGGGAGAAGACGGTGGCCTTCTTCAACAAACACTTAAGATGAGATGGAAAGACCACCTGTTACTGTTGACACTGGCTCTTCTCGCCGCGCTTTCTTTTTATACGCTGGCTTTACATAAAGGTGAACGACCCGGTGCCATATGGGTTGTTCTTGCTGCTCTTAGCCTATACACTTTGGGTTACAGGTATTACAGCTGGTTTATAGCTTACAGGGTTCTAGGTGTGGATGACAGTAATCCAACACCCGCTCACAGGTACTACAACGGTGTAGATTATGTTCCCACCAACAGATGGGTACTTTTTGGCCATCACTTCGCTTCAATATCGGGAGCTGGTCCTCTGGTAGGTCCTGTATTGGCGGCCCAGATGGGTTATCTGCCGAGCGTACTCTGGATACCCATAGGTGCGGTGATAGCTGGTGCTGTGCAGGATATGACGGTACTCTTTGTTTCTACGCGTATGAAGGGGCGCAGTCTTGGTAGTATAGCCAGAGAGCTCCTGGGTCCTAAGGGAGGGTTCCTCGTCCTCGTGGTGATATACTCCATTCTCGTACTCCTTTTGGCTGTTTTGGCTCTTGTTGTAGTAAAAGCTCTTGCGGAGAGTCCATGGAGTAGCTTCTCTACCTTTATGACCATCCCCATAGCTCTCTTAATGGGTATCTACATGTGGTACATAAGACCCGGTGATGTTGTCACCGCTTCTGTCATAGGAGTTACCCTGCTACTTCTGTCTCTCGTAGGTGGATACTGGATCTATAAACATCCCCTTCTTTCCCAAATGTTTTACTTTTCTGAAGTGCAGCTCTCTTTTGCCATTATGATATACGGCTTCTTTGCCTCTGTCCTTCCCGTATGGCTTCTTTTAGTACCCAGGGACTATCTGAGCACCTTCATGAAGTTGGGAACCGTCATCTTCTTGGCGCTGGTGGTGATTTTGGTAAATCCCACCGTGAAGATGCCACCTCTCACCCAATACGCCTATACGGGAATAGGTCCCGTTTGGCAAGGTAGTCTGTTTCCCTTCCTAATGATCACCATAGCGTGTGGTGCTGTATCGGGCTTTCATTCCTTAGTCTCTTCGGGAACAACACCTAAGCTGTTGGACAAGGAAAGTCACGTAAGGTTGGTAGGTTATGGTGGTATGTTGGGAGAGTCCTTGGTGGCCACCGTGGCCCTCGTGGCAGCTGTCTCTATGGAACCCGGTCTTTACTTTGCCATAAACAGCCCGGCCTCCCTCATAGGTAAAACGGTGGAGGAGGCTTCCAAAGTTATAACTTCCTGGGGTTTTCCTATATCTCCTGATTACCTGCGTTACGTTACTCAACTGGTAGGAGAAGAGACTATTCTTTCCAGAACGGGTGGTGCTCCTGCCTTTGCACTAGGTATGGCCCTTGTTTTAGCTCGCATCACCGGCGAACACCTTCTGGCCTTTTGGTATCACTTTGCGGTACTCTTCGAAGCCATATTCATACTGACCACCATAGACGCAGGGACACGCATAGGTAGGTACATACTTCACGACCTTTTGGGTGTAGCCATACCTTTCTTCAGAGATTACTCCAACAAACTTGGAAACGTCATCACCAGCTTCATAACGGTAAGTCTGTGGGGATACCTCCTCTACGCTGGTGTTGTGGATCCTTACGGCGGTATAAGAAGCCTCTGGCCCCTATTCGGTATATCTAACCAACTTCTGGCTACCGTGGCTCTGAGTATCGTCACCCTTTACCTAGTTAAGAACAACAGGCATAGGTATGCTTGGGTGACCGGTGTACCCGCTATCCTTATGGCCATCAACACTTTAAGTGCAGGTCTCATAAAGGTATTTCATCCCAACGAGAAGATAGGCTTTCTTGCCCATGCTACCACCTTAAGGGAAGCTGTTCTGTCAGGTCTTTTACCTCCCGGTATAAAGTCGGTAAGTGTGGCCCACAGAGTTATCTTTAACGATTATCTCAATGCCTTTCTGGCCTTCTCCTACGTGCTACTGGTAGGTTTGGTGATCCTTTTGATAGTAAAGCATGTGATCAGATCATGGCCAAGAAGCTCCTGATCCTCTCTTCCGACAGGTACGTTTTTGCTTTTCTTCTGGAAGGCTTCGATGTGGTGAAGATGGATATGGAAGATAGGAAAGCTCCTCGGATTTTGGGTAGTATCTTCAAGGGGAAAGTCCTTAGGGTGGTGAAAGGGTTGGAGGGAGCTTTTGTGGACATAGGTTTGGGAAAGGAGGCCTATCTACCTCTCAAGGACCTACAGGTAAAGGTGGGAGACACTCTCCTTGTGCAGGCGGTGAGGGAGGAGGTGGGACAGAAGGGGGTGAGACTTACCGACAAGATCAGGATTCCTGGCAAGTACATAGTTTACTTTCCCTCCCTGGGAGAGATAAGGTGCTCTTCAAAACTGGATAAGGAAGGTAGGTGCAGATGGGTAAGCGTGCTTTCACCTCATCTGGAGGGAGAGGGTGTTATAGTAAGGACGGGATCCGTCTATGCTTCTGAAGAGGAGGTTTTGCAAGAACTGGCTCAGCTTCGTAACCTTTACCGCGAGCTACAGAATAGGGTGAAGAGGTTAAAAAAGCCCAAGATGGTTCTGGAAGAGTACCCTTGCTATAAGAGGTTCATAAGGGACCACTGGCACGAGTTGGAGGAGATATACTGTGATGATCCCGTCCTGTGGAACGACATAGCCTCTTTTCTGGACAGTTTTCATCCTCCTCTCTTAGAACGCAGTGTCTACGTAAGGGATCCCACACCCCTCATAAACAGGTATCACATAAGGGAGCTTTTCAGAAGGCTTTTCAGTAAATACGTTTGGCTTAAAAGCGGAGGGTACATAGTGATAGAGGAAACGGAAGCTATGACCGTTATAGACGTCAACAGCGGAGAACCTTGTGGAAATTCTCAAGAAGAGAGCGCGCTGAGAACCAACTTGGAAGCTGCCAAAGAAATAGCAAAACAGGTGATCCTTAGGAACCTTGGAGGAATAATCATCGTGGACTTTATAGACATGAAGAGACCGGAAAACAGGGAGGCTGTGACAAAAGCTTTAAAAGAAGCTTTTGGTGAAGATGGTTGTAATGTGCAGTTCTATGGTTTTACCCGCCTCGGTCTTTTTGAAATGGTACGTAGAAAAACCAAAGAAAGTTTTCCCCACCTCTTATCTTCATCTTGTCCTGTGTGTGGTGGAAGTGGTAGAATAAAGGCAGAAAACCTTTTCCTCTTTGAGTTGGAGAAGGATCTCAAGTCGGTGGTGGCTTCCAGGATGAGGGTGAGGGTGAGACCTGAGAGGTCTAAGGAAGTGGAGAAACTCCTTGAGAGGTTAGGTGTAAGGAGCGCAGAGGTAGAAGCTACGGAAGATGTAGATTACAATGATTATGAGGTGGAGTATGAAAAATAGGAATCTAATTGGGTTCTTCTTGCTATTACTTCTGTTGGGGAGTTGTGCCAAAGTTACTGAGGAGAAGCGCGCCAAAATAGCACAGGATCTATACTCGGAGGGTATGGCTGCTTACGCCAGTAGGGACTACGGAAAGGCCATAGAGAGACTGAAGGAAGCCTTACGCTATCTGGAGAACCTCACACCTTCTCAGATAAAGGATGCCAAGTATGCCATAGCGGACAGCTACTATATGAAGAAGGACTATGTTAACGCGGTGGTTTACCTTGAGGACTTTGTGGCCAGTTACCCGGGTCTTCCCGAAACGGAGAGAGCTTTTTACCAGTTGGTGGACAGCTACATGAAGGTGGCACCCGATGCTTACAGAGACCAAAGTTACACCCTAAAGGCTCTCGATAAGGCGAGGGAGTTTCTCAGTAAGTATCCATCCAGTCCCTACGCTGATAAGGTAGGCGATCTCATACAGCAAGCCGTTGAAAAACTGGCCAAACACCAGTATCTCATAGCACGCTTTTATGAAGATTACGGTTACTACTACTCTGCAGCCCTACGTTATAGAGACCTTCTCATCAACTACCCCGAACAGATATCGGATGCAGAGGTTTCCTACAGATACATAAGATCTCTGCTTCTTGTTAGGAAACAAGCTGATAAAAGGAAAGAGTACTACCAAGGTCTCATAGAGGATGCTTACAAGAGCCTTGCCGCCGCGCGATCGGAAGATGAAAAACGGGCCATAGGGAAGAGGATTAACTTCCTAAAATCCCAAGTGGAAAGATGGGAGAGAATAGCTGATGAGAGTTATAAAGAAGGTATAAAAGCTCTGCAAAAGTACAGAGAAGTTTACGGAGAAAACAACTATTACAGAGAATTGGAGAAACTCTCTAGAAGATGAAGGATCTTCTGTTAAAGATAAAGAAGCTTTTGGAGGATAAAAAGGCCGAAGACATAGTGATACTGGATGTTTCTTCTTTGACCAATCTGGCTGATTACTTCGTGATAGCTACCGCCAACTCACCCACTCACGCTCGCGCTTTGGCTGACTACCTTGTGGAAGAGCTTGAGAAGATGGGGATAAGACCCGACCATGTGGAAGGCTTAGATTACGCCAATTGGATTCTTGTGGATCTTATAGATATAATAGTACACATATTCCAAAAAGAATGGAGAGAATACTATGATCTTGAATGGTTGTACTCCACAGCCAAGAGGTGGGAAGAATGAAGATCCTTAAGCTGATACTCCTATCCCTCCTGATATTAGTATTCTTAGTATTTACTTTACAGAACTCAGGTTTTGTGGAGATATCTTTTTGGGGTACAAAAGGCTATGTTCCCCTCTTTCTCTTAGTGCTTTCATCAGTAGCGCTCGGCGTCCTATTACCGGCTCTCTATTTTGTACCTAAGGAGTTTTTCTTAAGGAGAAAGCTGTCCTCTCTGGAGGACGTGGCAACTGCTATGAAGACCGGTTTTTACCAGAGAGTGCGTAAGATGTCGGAGGGAAAAGGTGGGGCTGCTTATACCTTTTTCAAGGCGGAGGCCAGTTACAGAATGGAAGACCTGGATGATCTTGTTACCACAGAGGATCCATACGCTCTGGCCCTTGCGGTGAGACTAGGTTATCCTGACAGAGCGATAGACAAACTTTCTGCCTTCCTGGAGGGAGAGACAAAAGACCTCAACCTCCTCAAAGCGTGCAGGGACGCTTTTTTTTCGTTGGGAGATATAGAGAAGGCAGTAGAGGCTCAGAAAAGGGTAGTAGGCCTATGTGAGAGATGGGAGAAGGATCGTCAGAGAGCTATTTTGGCAGAGCTTATGGCTCTGCAGGCTTTAAACACCAATTCCCTCTCTCTTGCAGAGAAGGCTGTTGATACCTACAGGACACCCTACAGTATGGCGGTTTTACTACGGCTCCTTTCCCAATCAGAAAGAACCAAAGACCTCAGAAAAACCTTCGATAAGGTGTTGGAGCTGGGTTTTCAAAATGATGTTCTTTTTATGGTGATGGAAGACGAAAAGACATTGATAAAACTTATGGATGTTTTGAGGGAGGAGTTGGAGGCTTTGGATCCCAACGTTGCCGCTCTATTGTTCCTCAAGCTCAACATGCCCTCTCACGTCGAGAAAGTGAAGGATAAACTGAATCCTACCGTTTCGTTGCTGGCGGATACCTACTTCTCTCACAGAGAACAGGAAAGAAAGTGTGCCACCATACTGCAGGAGCTTTACACACCGTGGGTCTGTGTCTGTGGGAGGGCTTACAGGAGATACAGTCTCATGTGTTCCTCCTGTGGCCGTTGGCTGAAAATAAGATACGTAGGTGGGTATAATAGGTAAAGGGGGTAAAGGATGTTGATAGATACCGAAAGGGGGATCGTAAGACTTAAGGTAGTGTACTACGGACCTGCTATGTCTGGGAAAACCACCAACCTGGAAAAACTGGCTTCTCTGGAAGGTCTTTCTATGACCAAGATAGACACAGCCGGGGAGAGAACGCTGGTTTTTGATTTCGCCACCAAAAAGGTGCCCTTAGGCAAGCTGAATGTGTCCTTCGCTCTCTATACGGTGCCAGGACAAGATATATACAGAGATATGAGACTCACTGTGCTCAAAGGTGTAGACGGACTGGTGTTTGTGGCGGACTCCAGCGCCAAAAGACTGGAGGAAAACAAAAGGTTTTTGGAGCTCCTCAGGATGGACCTACCGAGGGTAGGAAAAACTTACGGACAGGTTCCTATTGTCATTCAGTACAACAAGATGGATCTTCCGGACGCGCTGGATTACTACCTGTTGGAGAGGGAACTTAACGTAGATAGATGGTCTTCTGTGTGTGCTTCCGCCATAAGGGGGGAAGGTGTCAGAGAGACTTTTGATCTTCTGGAAGGACTGCTTTTGGCCAGACTGGAAAGATTGATGGGATGATATCCGGATATATAAGTTCTCGTCAAGATCTGGTGGATCTGGTAAATGGTTGCCTTCTGGGAAAGAATGGTACGTTAGATCTTTTTATGGGAGGAAGATACATATCCCTTCGCTTGGAGATGGGGAACATAACCGCCTTCTGGGATCAAGAGATACAGCAACTCTTTCCCGAAGAATCAAGACCTTCTTCCCTTCTTCTGTACCGTCTTCTAGAGATGCTGGAAGACCCTCAAGGCTTTTTTACCTTCAGGGAAGAAACCTCTTCTACCTGGACACCTTTGGAGAGACCTATTTCGGTAGATGAGCTAGTCCTTCAGCTACAGGCTCTGAGAGAGGAGTTTAAAGCCCTAATGCAGATAGTGATGACACCTCTCGCTGTAGTGAAGGTGGATAAACCTTTTGAGGATATGAACCGTTACGAAGGTAGGAGTGTACTTCACATACTTCTGACATCTCATACAGACCTACTCAGTGGTATAAGAAAACTCAGGGAGCTCTTTGGGGGAGGATATCTGGACATACACCAGTTTTACAGCCCCGAAGTAGAAAGCTCTTCGCCCCATCTGGAGTATGTTCTTAAGGACGTGGAGGTGAGTAAAGTCAACCTCTTTACCCTTATGGAGAGTTTGAGACTCAGTAAGTTCAGTGGACTGCTCATTATGAGATCTTCTGACGGGGAGTACAACCTCTACTACAGAAAGGGAAAACCGGTGGCTCTGTATCCTTACTCGTCAGACCTGATGGAGGTGTTACTGAATCCTGACGGAGAGATGAGGATCACCGTTATAGGTATGGAGGATTCTATCCTGGAGATATTCATGTTGAGAGAGGTTCAGGATCCTTTGGTGAAGGGTTTAGAGGATGAGTTGGTGGAGTTGGGAAAGGTTTTTATGGGAATGAGCAGAAAGGGTTATACAGGTCTCGTGGTGGTCCATTCCGCCGGGAAGAAGTACTATAACCTGTACAGAAAGGGGACGTTAACGGGCGTACTAGTGGAGGAGGGTGGTGTGCTAAGTTGGTCACACGCCCCTCTGTACTCAAGACCCTTTTGGGTAGAGATAGTACAGTACCAGTCTGTGGAGAATCTATTCTTTGTGGTACACCTCTTCCTTATAAATCTTCTGTACGGGGTTCTCCTCAGGAGAGGGCCAGCTCTGAGTCAAACCATACTGACACACCTCGCCTCCTCAGATCTTCTGATGCATCGCGAGGGAAACATCCTTTACAGACGTGCTCCGAAAGAGGAGGAAAAGGAGGTGGCGGGGTTCCTTACCTTTCTGCTGGAGTTGGGCCACAGGGTACTGGGGCAGGAACGTTTGGAGGAAGAACTGGAGGTCTCCCTACGTCCTTATAGGGATGTTCTGAAACTTCTCGATGTAGAGGAGTACTTAAGATTGGTAAAATGATTATGCCATGCGTTGGAGTAGATACTTTTGGTATACCTCCAAAGATGATCCTGCCGATGTGGAAGCCCCATCCCATAAGTATTTGGTAAAGGGTGGGTTTATAAAACAGATAGCCTCTGGTGTATACCAATACACTCCTCCTGCTCTTAGAGTGCTGCGCAAGATAGAGAGTATAGTAAGAAAAGAGATGGACAGAACAGGTGCACAGGAGGTTCTCTTGACGGTTCTCAACCCTGCAGAGCTCTGGCGCGAAACGGGAAGGTGGGACCTGTACGGTAGAGAACTCTTCACCCTTAAGGATAGACATGGTAGAGATTACTGTCTGGGACCTACCCATGAGGAGGAAGTAACAGATCTCTTCAGAAGTTACGTAACTTCTTATCGACAGCTGCCTTTGATTCTTTACCAGATACAGGTCAAGTTCAGGGATGAAAAGAGGCCAAGATTTGGTCTCATCAGAGCCCGTGAGTTTATTATGAAGGATGCTTACTCTTTTGATTTAGATGAGTTTTCAGCCATTATGTCCTACGAAGCTATGAAGTTTGCCTACGACAGGATCTTTAAGAAGATGCGACTGAAGACTTTGATGGTGGAAGCAAGTGTAGGAGCTATAGGTGGTAAGAGCTCTCACGAGTTTGTAGTTTTAACCGATTACGGTGAGGCACGTGTGGCCTACTGTGAAAACTGTTCTTACGCAGCCAACGCAGAGATAGTGCCATTGGGTAAGGGTAAGGAAGAAGATGAACCGGAGATGCCTTTGCAAAAGGTGGCCACACCCGGAGTTTCTACCATAGAGGAGCTCTCACGTTTTCTAAAGGTCCCTCCCCGTAAGATCCTCAAAGGACTTCTTTACGTGGTGGAGGAAAAAGAGCCTCTACTGGTCTTCATAAGGGGGGACAGGCAGGTGGATGAGAACAAACTGGAGGCTATCTTAGGTACCGACAATTTCCGCCTGGCAAAGGATGAGGAGATAAAGGAAATACTGGGTACCGTAAGGGGTTTCGTGGGACCTTTGTCTCTGAAGAATAACGTAAGGGTTCTGTGGGATAACTCCCTTTACGGTGTGAAGAACATGGTGGTGGCCATCAACGAACCTGATGTACATTACGTAAACGCCAATCCCGGTAGAGACTTCCATTACGGTGATATGGTAGATGTCTGTCAGGTGGAGGAAGGAGACCCGTGTCCCAAGTGTGGTGCACCCTTAAAGGTGAACAGGGGACTGGAGGTGGGTCATATCTTCCTGCTGGGTACCCGTTACTCGGAACCTATGAAGGCTTTCGTGAAGGATTCTGAGGGTAAGGATGTTCCTGTGGTGATGGGGTGCTACGGTATAGGTATCAGTAGATGTATGTCTGCTATAGTGGAACAGCACCATGACGAAAAGGGAATAAAGTGGCCCACTCCTGTGGCTCCCTTTGAACTTGATATAGTATGTGTCAACATATCCGACGAAGAACAGAGAGCGGTGGCGGAAAAACTCTACACCACTGCCCAGGAGATGGGTGTAGAGGTCCTTTACGACGATAGAGATGAAAGTCCGGGTTCCAAGTTTGCAGACGCAGATCTTTGCGGTTTTCCCTACAGGATAGTGGTGGGTAAAAAGGTTAAGGAGGGAAAGGTGGAGGTACAGAGCAGACACACAGGTGAGCGTTGGGATGCACCCATAGAGGAGGCGGTAGGACAAGTGAAAGAGCTTATTCACCAAGAGAAGTTATGACAGACAGACTTTACTGGTGGCTCAGACTCAGGGCGGTAAGGGGGCTCGGAGAGAGAAGTATAAAGAAGCTCTTCCTCAGGTGGGGTGATCCCGAAGTTATCTTTAAGGCTTCTTGGGAGGAGTTGTCCCTCTGTGTAGGTCCTGCCAAAGCTGAGGCCATAAGGAGAGGTTCCCTATCCTTCGATCCTGAAAAGGTACTCTCCTTGGTGGATAAGGAGGGTATCAGAGGTGTAACCCTCGGAGATCCTCTCTACCCCAAGCTGCTAGCACAGATAGATGATCCACCTCCCGTTATCTTCTACATTGGAGAGCTAAAGCCCTTCGAAGGTATAGGTGTGGTGGGAACGAGAAATCCGCATCCTTACAGTCTAAAGTTCACTCACCGTTTGGTAGAGAAGATTCTCGAGGCAGGTTACGCCGTTGTTTCGGGTGGTGCGAGAGGTATAGACCAGCAGGCTCATCACTCCTGCCTTGATATGGGAGGTTACACTCTGTGCTTTGCCGGTATGGGTGTTTTGAAGGCTGCAGAGGTTCTGAAAAGCTTGGTAAAAAAAGGGGCTGTACTCCTTTCTGAGCTACTCCCTCACGAAGGTGCAGATATACACACTTACCCAAGAAGAAACAGGCTTATAAGTGGTTCTTCCCATATGCTGGTGGTGGTAGAAGCGGGTGAGACATCAGGTGCCCTCATAACCGCAAAAACAGCCCATGTTCAAAGAAGGCCGGTTTGGGCACACGTAGGTTATGGATTCAGTGAGCGTTGGAGAGGATGCATAAAGCTGGTGAACGAAGGAATGGCAAAGCTGCTAGCCGCTCCGGAGGATCTACTACTGGAAGGAAGTAAACCTGTCAAACATACAGATCCCCTCCTAAGTCTCCTTGAACTGCCACGCACATTGGAAGATCTGGTTAGTCTCACTGGAGAAGATCCTGTCAAGATTCTTCAACAGCTTACCCTGTATGAGATGAGGGGATTGGTAACCAAACAGGGAGCCTATTACATGCTTACCTAATGGGGACGCTCTGCGGTTGGGACCGTTGCGGCACAGGTCTCTCGGCCAAAGGTCTGCAGGAAACGGTGTTTACTACAAAGGGTTCTCCCCCTGTGGTGATGCATCCATAAGCGTCATACCTGACACACTCATCAGTCTCCGCTATTATCAATCTCTTCCTCTCCGGTTCAAAGCTTATCTTACAGCGGCCACACACCTGAGGAACAAGGGCACCGGGTGATACCAAACTCTTACAGGACTCCACGTTCTCTATTATGACGGTCCTGAGGGTTCTTCTGTACAGACCTTCTTCACCTGTTCTTACTACACCGCATGAAGAGATACCAAACACCAGTATACTCAGGATAACACTCCTCATACCAGCGCCTCCTTCAGTGTTCTTAGTAACTCCTCTAACCTCTTTTCCTCCTCCAAATATTCTTCCAGCATCTGCCTTGTCCTCTCCACTTCTTCCGGTGGTGCCTTTGTGAGAAACCTCTCGTTGGAGAGGCGCTCCCTAAACTGGGATATGAGTTTTTTAGTTTCCTGAAGTTTCTTGGTGTAAGAGTTTATAAGCTCATCCACCTTTATATCCTCTGAGGCGGATACGTAAAACTCCAGATCCTTTGAGAACTTGGCTACCGTTTTGGGTGGTCTGCTGGAGACTTTTATAAGCTCTTCCACTCGGGCGAGAGCCTTTATGTAACGCTCCATCTCCCTCACCAACTCCTCTGACTCCTCTCCTCGGTAGTACACCTTTATCTTTCTGGAGGGCTCTATTCTGAGGTCGCTCCTGAGGGAACGTATAGAGGTTATTATCTCCTTTAACCTCTCTATCTTCTCTTTGGCTTCTGGAAAGATCTCCTGAGGGTTAAAAACAGGATACTCTGCCAAAGCAAGAAACTCCTTATGGGCCGTAGGTAGATGTCTCCAAAGCTCCTCTGTTATGAAAGGCATGAAGGGATGAAGGAGTCTAAGTACTGTGTCCAGCACACGCAGGAGGGTAGCCTGAGCGGTTAGCTTCTCTCCTTTTACAGAAGGGTCTTCCCCTTCAGCGTAAAGTCTTATCTTGGACATCTCTATGTACCAATCACAGAACTCGGACCACACAAAGTCGTATATCTTTTGACAAGCCCGAGAAAAGTCATAACGCTCTAACGCTTCGTTAACCTCTTTCACCGTTTCGTTAAGGAGAGTAGTTATCCAGAGATCTTCCCATCTGGGAGGTGCACACATGGGAAGGTTAGCCAGAAGGTCCTCTTGCAGGTTCATGAGAACAAACCTGGCAGCATTCCACAACTTGTTGGCAAAGTGTTTGTATCCCTCGAATCTCTTTTCGGAGAGCTTTATGTCTCTACCCTGTTGGGTGAGGATACTGAGGGTGAATCTCAACGCATCCGCACCGTACTTCTCTATTATGTCGAGGGGGTCTATCACGTTACCTTTAGTTTTGGACATCTTCTGTCCCTTTTCGTCTCTCACAAGGGCATGTATGTAAACATCCCTGAAAGGTATGTCCTTCATAAAGTGCATACCCATCATCACCATACGTGCAACCCAGAAGAAGATTATGTCAAAACCTGTTACCAGAAGGTCCGTGGGGTAAAGTTCACTAAGATCCTTTGTCTTTTCTGGATACCCCCATACGCCGAAGGGCCAGAGGGCAGAAGAAAACCATGTATCCAGAACGTCTTCCTCCCACCTTAGGTTCTCGGACCCACATCTCTTACAGCGAAGCACGAACCTGAACTTCTTAGTGGAAGGATTGTACCTGTATCTGTTCCTCTTCTCCGTAAGTATGGCCATAGGGTTTGCATCTTGTGTAAAGAAGAGTCTCAGAGCGTTAGGGCTCATGTCCATAGTGTGCGGCCAGTTAAACACGTACTGGCGATAGAAATCCAGAACCGTCATATGGGGATGTACGAAGTGGGGTGCAGAGAGAAGGGCGTGTACCTCCTCAGGTGTAAACTCTTCCGGTAATTTACCATCCGCTATGAGGTTAAAGATGATCTTGTCGTATATTCTGTCAAAATCTTCGTCGGTGAATATGTTCTCCTCACCGCAGTCCTGACAGTACCAAACGGGTATCCTGTGGCCCCACCATATCTGCCTGGATATACACCAGTCTTTCAGGTTCTCTATCCACTGTAGGTATATCTTTTCCCAATTTTCCGGTACGAACCTTATCTTTTTTCTCTCTCTTTGGGATATTTTCTTTCTCTCTGTCTCTATCCTGAAGGATCCGTGTAGAGGTTCCACCTTAGCCTCCCCATTCCCCAAAGGAGTTTTTTCCGAATCTTTCATCATAATAAGCTGACCTTTCTCCAGCAGCAGTAAAACCGGCCCTTCTTTCTTTTCCTGCCCTGTCTCCCGAATTATGTAGAAGCTTCCGGATATCTTGATTAAGAGATCCGCTTGCCTGTAAGCATCGGCCTTACCTCTGGCATCCTCCAGTAGGTCTTCCCTACCCTCTGGTAAGTAGATGTAAGCTATCTCACCTTCTTTTCTCCCCACCAAAAAATCCACCCCTTCGTCGGCGTGTACCACAAGGATGGTCCTTCCTTCTTGTTCTAAACGAAGGTTAAAACCCAGCTTGCTAGTTTTCACTATCTGAGAGTAGAACTCCTTGTCTTTCACTTCCTCGTATCCTCTGACGGCGGCCAAAGCCTTCTCCTTGATGACAGGATCACTGGTTTTGAGAAACCATTGGACAGATACCATGGGTTCTATGACCGTTTTGCATCGGTAGCATCTTCCTACCGCATGTTGGTGTTCCTCTACTTTTTCCAACAGCCCTAGCTCCTTGAGTCGTTGGATTACAGCTTCTCTGGCTTCGTATCTGTCCATACCCATAAAGGGTCCGGCGTTCTCGTTCATTCTGGCCTTTTCATCCATAACCTTAACGAAGGGAAGCTGATGGGTCCTACCTATCTCAAAATCAAGGGGATCATGAGCGGGTGTTATTTTGACAGCACCTGTCCCAAAGTCGGGTTTTACCCTTTCGTCCGCCACGATGGGGATAACAGCCTTTACAAGGTTACCCCTGATATCTTTTCTCTCCCACTCTACCAAAGGGAGACGCACCTTCTTACCTACCAGCTCCCTGTAACGCTCATCGTCAGGGTGGACAGCCACTGCCGTGTCTCCCAGCATAGTTTCCGGTCTTGTGGTGGCCACCGTTATGTAGCCAGATCCGTCCTCCAGAGGATACCTTATGTAGTAAAGCTTGCCATCCTCCTCCTCGTGCTCTACTTCTAAATCTGATAATGCGGTAAGGTCACTGGGACACCAGTTCACTATGTACTCACCTCTGTATATGAGGCCCTCCTCGTACAACTTCCTGAAGGCGTACCTCACGAGGCGCGAAAACCCCTCGTCCAACGTAAACCTCTCCCTCCTCCAGTCCACACTGGCACCCATTCTTATCAGCTGATTCTTTATGCTGTCACGGGAGATAGGAACCCACTCCCAAACCTTTTTTAGGAACTCCTCCCTTCCTATCTGAAAGCGACTCTTTCCCTCTTGTTGAAGCTGTCTGTCCACTACATACTGAGTGGCTATACCTGCGTGATCAAATCCGGGCACCCATACCACTCTCTTCCCTCTCATTCTGTTCCATCGGCACAGCACATCCTGAAGAGTCACGTTCAGAGCATGGCCCATGTGAAGGGATCCTGTCACGTTGGGAGGGGGTATGACCACCGAAAACCTCTGTGAGGACTCTGTGTCAGAACTGAAGATCTTACTCTCTACGTACTCTTTGGCTATCCTCTCTTCTATACTCCTATGGTCATACTCTCTCAGCTCCATAGATGAGTTATTTTAACTATAATATGTGATAGTGGGGGTCGTATGGAGGATCTTCTGCTTACCGAGATCCTGTACAAGGCGGTAAAACTTAACGCCTCAGACGTGCACATAACGGCGGGCAGCAGACCGGCACTGCGTATAGATGGTAAGATAACACCTCTGGCAGAGTACCCTGTCCTGACACCAGAGCAGACACAGAGGATGGCCTATTCGGTGATGTCGGAAAAGCACAGAAAGACTCTCGAAGAGAAGGGGCAGGTGGACTTCTCCTTCGGTATAAAGGACATAGGTAGATTTAGATCCAACGTGTTTTTCCAAAGAGGATCAGTGGCGGCTGTTTTCAGAAGACTTCCCAACAAGATAATGAGTGTAAAAGAGCTTGGTCTCTCAGAGAAGGTGCTTCAGCTCTGTCACCTCAGTATGGGACTTGTTTTGGTGACAGGACCAACGGGTAGCGGTAAGACCACCACACTGGCCAGCCTAATAAACTACATAAACGAGAACTTCCCCTATCACATAATCACCATAGAGGACCCTATAGAGTACGTTTTCCAGCACAGAAAGAGCATAGTGAATCAAAGAGAGATAGGCGAGGATGTGCAGGACTTTGCACAGGCACTGAGAGCAGCTCTCCGTGAAGACCCAGACGTTATCTTGGTAGGTGAGATGCGAGACCTTGAGACGGTGGAGATAGCCCTTCGTGCTGCCGAAACGGGACACCTGGTCTTTGCCACACTTCACACCAACACAGCCATATCCACCATAACACGTATCATCGACATCTTTCCCCCCGAGCAACAGGAACAGATAAGGGTTCAGCTTTCCTTCGTGTTACAGGGTGTTATATCTCAGAGATTACTTCCTAAAATAGGGGGTGGTAGGGTTCTTGCCTACGAACTACTTATCCCCAACGTCGCCATACGGAACCTCATAAGGGAAAACAAACTACAGCAGGTTTACTCTCTTATGCAGAGCGGACAGGCAGAGACAGGTATGCAGACCATGAATCAGTCCCTTTACAAACTCTACAGGTCTGGTCTCATAACTCTTGAAGATGCTTACAGGTACTCCCCCGATGTGAAAGAGTTGGAGATGATGTTGAAGAGGGCCAGCTGATGGCACGTTTCCGATACAGGGCTTACGACGAGAAAGGCAACGTTATAGAGAGGGAGGTGGTTTACCCCAGTCAGGAGGTACTCCTCAGCGAGTTACAAAGTCAAGGGATATATGTAGTGGAACTGGAGGTTCTGGAAGAGGAGGAGAAGAAGAAGGAGGAAAAGCCTTCCTTTTCCTTCAGAAGGAGGGTAAGTGATAGAGATATTTCCATATTCTGCAGACAGTTGGGAACAATGGTTCAAGCTGGTGTGCCTTTGGTGGAAGCACTGAACGTTATAGCGGAACAGATGCCTGACAGAAGACTATCGGAAGCCTCTCAGGAAGTGGCCCGTATGATAAGCGAAGGTATGTCGGTGTCAGCTGCCATGAGGAAGTTCCCCCATGTGTTCCCAGAACTTGTGGTAAACCTGATGCTGGTAGGTGAGGAAACCGGTAAGATAGACGTTGCTCTTTTGAAAGCTTCCGAGTATTACGAGAAGATGGCCACCATAAAGGGTAAGATCAAGAGTGCCTCCTTTTACCCCACTTTCGTGGTGATAGTTGCTGTAACGATAGTGTCCGGAATCCTTTACTTTCTGGTTCCTACCTTTGCCCAGATATACTCCTCCCTAGGTGGAGAACTACCACTCCCTACCCAGATGTTGATAGCTGCCTCCAACGCTCTCAGAAACAACCTGCCTCTGATTCTCATATTCCTGATAGGATCTGCTTTGGTCTTTCGTTATCTTTACACCACCAACTATGGCTTTCGCAGGAGTGTCCATGCCTTCATGTTGAGAATACCCAAGATGGGCTCGCTCTTTCAGAAAAGTGCGATGGCTCAGTTTGCACGTACTATGGCTACCCTTTTCTCCAGCGGTGTGGCCTTAGAGCGCAGTTTTGAGATCTCTAAACAAGTGGTAGGAAACACCATCATAAAGGAGGCTTTAGAGGCTGCAGGTAAAGGTGTGGTGGAAGGACAGCCTATGTACAGAGCGTTAGAGAAAACAGGTGTTTTCCCCAAGTTGGTGGTGGCTATGGTGAGGGTGGGTGAGGACACAGGTAAGCTGGATCAGATGCTGGAGACCATAGCCCGTTTTTACGAAGATGAGGTAGACAGAACTGTGGATGGCCTTATAAAGCTTATAGAACCCATGCTCATAGTTTTCATAGGGGGTGCGGTGGGTCTTATTCTGATAGCTCTCTACATGCCTATCTTCAAGCTGGGAGAACTTATCAAGTAGTGTTGCATTCTAGGCGCAGGCGCCTATATTAGATGAACATCCATTCATGGAGGTCTGTTATGGTAAGGGAGCTACTGCTGGCTCACGGGAATGGCGGTGAAGAAACGTGGACCATCATAAAGGATCTGTTTCTCAAATACTTGGATGATCCTATACTTTCAAAACTTGAGGACGCAGCAGTTGTTCCCTTAGAAGGCCACATCGCTGTTACCACAGATGCCTTTACCGTTAGTCCCATCTTTTTCAGGGGTGGAGACATAGGAAAGCTGGCCGTATGTGGTACCGTCAACGATCTTGCCGCTATGGGTGCAAGGCCTATGTATATGACGGTGAGTTTCATACTGGAGGAAGGGATGTCTTTGGAAGATCTGGAGACTGTTGTTAGGAGTATGGGGGATACGGCCCGTAGTTTAGGTGTACGAGTGGTGGCGGGAGACACAAAGGTTGTGCCAAAGGGAACTGCCGATGGTGTCTTCATTGTCAGCACCGGTATAGGACGCGTTGTGTATCCCGGCCTCTCTTCCCACAACGTAAGGGATGGTGATATTATCATCGTCACAGGTACAATAGGTGATCACGGGGCATGCATACTTGCCGCCAGAGAGGGACTGGATTTCGAAACCCATCTGGAAAGTGACTGTGCTCCTCTCTGGGATATGGTGGAGGCTCTGTTGAAAGAAGGGGTGGAGATTCACGCTATGAGGGACCCTACTCGTGGTGGCCTCTCAGCTGTGTTACACGAATGGGCACGTGCCAGTGGTGTTTCCTTTGTGGTGGATGAACAGAGCGTACCTGTAAGGGAAGAGGTGAGGGGGCTGTGTGAGTTCCTGGGTCTAGAACCCTATCATCTTGCCTGCGAAGGTAGGATGGTGCTGGCTGTGGCGGAGGAGTCTGCTGAGAGGGTGTTGGAGATACTGCGGCAACATCCATTGGGTACCAATGCAGCCGTGATAGGAAGGGCTCAGAAAGGTAAGCCTCAGGTTCTTTTAAGAACAGCTTACGGCACTCATCGTTTTCTTGAACCTCCCATGGGTGAACTTTTACCGAGGATATGCTGACATGCATGAGATGTCTATAGTTCAAAACTTACTCCAGTTGGTGGAGATGTATGCGGAGAGGGAAGGTGCAAAAGATGTGAGGAGGATAGAGGTGGTGGTAGGGGTTCTGTCCGGTGTGGAGCCTCATCTTCTCAGAATAGCTTTCGACACTTTTAAGGAAGGAACTGTGGCACAGAATGCTCAGTTAGATTTGGTGGTGGAAAAACTACGCCTGTGGTGTAACTCCTGCAACACCCAGGTGGAGAAAGAGGAGTTGGATATGATCTGCCCTCTGTGTGGTTCCGTTGATACACGTGTGGTGGGTGGTGATGAGTTACTTTTAAAAAGTATCGAGATGGAGGTGTAAGGTATGTGTCTTTCTATACCTTCCAAAGTGGTGGAGATACGAGAGGATAACACTGCGGTGGTGGAGGTTTTCGGTGTAAGGCGTGTGGTCTCTTTGGAGCTCATGCAAGAAGAGGTGCATGTGGGGGACTGGCTTCTGATACACGTGGGGTTTGCTATCAATAAACTGAGTGAGGAGGAGGCTCTTCAGAGTCTGGAGCTCTTCGAAGAGATCCTTAAAGAGGAGGAAGAACTATGGCAACAGCCAGAGATGTAATAGAGTCTTACAGAGATACAGAGAAGATTAAGCTTTACGAGAGGGCGATAAAGAGGGCTGTTGAGTCATTAGGAAGGGAAGTGAGGATAATGGAGTTCTGTGGAGGACACACCCACGCTATTATGAAGTATGGAATAGATCAGTTACTGGAGGGTTACGTCAGGTTCATACATGGCCCCGGCTGTCCCGTCTGTGTTCTTCCTACCGGAAGAGTAGATATGGCCATAGAGTTGGCAAGAAACCCAGAGGTTATTCTGTGTACTTACGGTGATGTGTTGCGCGTACCCGGGTCCCAGAGAAAGAGCCTTCTAAACGTAAGGGCAGAGGGAGGAGATGTTCGTATGCTTTACTCTTGTCTGGACGCCCTCAGGATAGCTGAGGAAAACCCTTCAAAGCAGGTGATCTTCTTCGCTATAGGATTCGAAACCACTACACCCCAGACAGCTGTACTCCTTATGAAAGCCAAAGAGAGGGGTTTAAAGAACCTCACGGTGGTTAGTAACCACGTTATAACTCCTGCAGCTATACAGCACATACTGAACGCACCTGAAATCCGTGAGATAGGGAAAGTTCGTATAGATGCCTTCATAGGACCGGGACACGTCAGTGTGATTATAGGTAGCAAACCTTACGAGTACTTTGCTGAGGAATTTCTGAAGCCTGTGGTGATTTCGGGATTTGAGCCTTTGGACATCATGCAGTCCGTTTACATGATCGTCAGACAGTTGCGGGAAAAAAGGGCTCAAGTGGAGGTTCAGTACACACGTTTTGTGAGTAGAGAAGGTAACGTTAAAGCTCAGAAGTTGGTGGCAGAGGTGTTTGAACTGAGGAAAGAGTTTGAGTGGAGAGGTCTGGGTGTGGTACCCTACAGCTCCCTGAAGATAAAGAAGGATTATGCCCAGTACGATGCAGAAAGGCGCTTCCTTGTCTCACTTCCACCGCCGAAGGAGCATCCCGCCTGTATCTGCCCGAAGGTGATAAGAGGTGTAGCTGTACCTACCGAGTGTAAACTTTTTGGAACGGTGTGTACACCGTCCAACCCCATAGGATCCTGTATGGTATCCTCGGAAGGTGCATGCGCGGCCTATTACAAGTACAGACACGGGGGTCACTGATGCGTATACTTTTTTACTGTCACAGGTTTAACTCCCTCTCCCAACGTCTTTACTGCGAGTTGGTAGACAGGGGACACGAGGTGTCTATAGAACTGGACGTACATCCAGATCTGATGATAGAGGCTGCGGAGCTTTATCAACCAGATCTTATAATAGCTCCCTTTCTGAAAAGAAAGGTACCTAAGGAGGTGTACGAGAACTATCTCACGCTGATAATACATCCTGGTCCACCCGGTGACAGAGGGCCATCTGCCCTTGACTGGGCTATTCTCAGGAGAGAAAGAAGGTGGGGTGTCACCCTTTTGGAAGCTACGGAGGAGTACGATGCGGGTGATGTGTGGGCTTACAGAACCTTCTCCATGAGGCCTGCCAGGAAGTCCAGCCTATACAGAAACGAAGTGACAGAGGGTGCGGTGGAGTGTGTGTTACAAGCCGTAACCATGTTGGAGGAGGGGAAAGTAACCAAAAAACCTCAGGAGTACGGTGTGTGGAATCCAAAGGTAGAGGTGGAGTGGAGGCGTATAAACTGGGAGAAGGACAACACGGAAAGTGTGTTAACAAAGGTCTACGCCAGTGACGGACATCCAGGAGCACCGGCAGAACTCTTTGGAAGAGAGTTTCTCCTCTACAACGCCTTTCCCGAGAGCAAACTCAGAGGTGAGCCAGGAAGGATACTGGCGGTGAGGGATGAGGCTGTTTGTATTGCAACAACCGACGGCGCTGTATGGATAACTCACATGAGAGAAAAGAAAAGAGATTCCATCAAACTGCCATCTGTAAGGGTTTTAGAACCCTTCCTGAGGGATGTTAAGGAGGATCCCATCGAACCCTGGGAAGATACAGAAGGAGAAACTTACAGAGAGATACTTTACGAAGAGGAAAAGGGTGTAGGATACATACACTTTCCTTTCTACAACGGTGCTATGTCTACCGAGCAGTGTGAGAGACTTCTTAAGGTAATAAAGTACGCCAAGAAAAGGCCTATAAAAGCGCTCGTTCTTTTAGGTGGCGAGGACTTCTTTTCCAACGGGATGAACCTCAACACCATAGAGCAAGCGGAGAGTCCTGCCGATGAGTCGTGGCGGAACATAAACGCTATGGACGACGTATGCGAGGAGATCCTTACAGCCCTGGATATACTAACTGTTGCAGGACTGCGCGGTAATGCAGGTGCAGGGGGGGTATTCCTGGCCCTTACGTGCGATTGGGTCTTTGCACGGGATGGCGTTGTTTTAAACCCCCATTACAAAAACATAGGTAATCTTTACGGTTCTGAGTTTTGGACCTATACCCTTCCCAAACGTGTCGGTTGGGAGAAAGGAAGGCAGATCATGGAGAACAGGATGCCCATAAGTGCGAAGAGAGCAGCCCAGCTAGGGTTGATAGACGGCGTCCTTGGAAAGGATCATTCAGAGTTCTTAGGTCAACTGAAAGATCTGGTGACGAACTTTGTCCATTCCGAAGCTTACCATCCTTTTATAGAAAGAAAGAGAAGAGAGAGACTAACCGATTGGTCTCAGAAACCCCTCTCTTCATACAGAACGGAGGAGTTGGAAAGGATGAAGATAAACTTCTACGGTTTTGACACCAGCTATCACATAGCACGTTACTACTTCGTAAGGAGAATACTACCTTTCCGTACACCTCCTTACCTAGCCATTCACAGAAGGCTCAGCACTTAACGCCCTCCACAGGTTTTCCGTAAGTTCATCCACATAGTCCATCAGAGGCTTGTCCAACACACCCTCGTTGTTGAGGAACACCATACCTCCCAAAGGACCCATTACGGTGGTAAAGGCGGTGAAGAAACTCTGATTTCTGAAAACACCCTTCTCCACACCGTCACTTACCAATACCATGATTTCTGTCACTACATCTCCTACGCACGTAAACCCCTCACACCCTTCTCTAAACACCTCTCTGTTGACCAAAAACACCCTCAGAAAGTAGTTAATAAGTTCAGGTTCCTTCAAAGCTATCTCAAAAAAACTCCTGACGAGCTCTCTGAGCTTCTCTTTAAAGGGAATATTTTTCTCGTTTATAACCTTTATCCTCTCTCCTACGATACGAGAAGTGGTGAGCATTATCTCCTTTGCCAGTTCTTCTTTGGACTCAAAGTAGTTGTAAAGGTTTCCTACGCTCATACCCAGAGCCTGGGCTATGTCAGGTATGGTGGTGTTGTAATATCCCTTCTCCGCAAAGAGCTTACAGGCAGTCCTTATTATCCGCATTCTATTCCTTTCTTTAAGTGCTTGTCTTGGCATATTTTTAATTTTAACTTACAGGGAATGGAAATGCCACTGGGATCCTGAGTGAGTGTGCATGAACCCTGCTTCCAGAAGCAGAGATGTGTCTTTGAGGAAGTTCTCTGGAGCACCGTCGTAGAGTAATCTCCCGTGGGGTGATAATACCACCAGTCTGTTTCCTAGTTCAGGTGCGAGGGATATGTGGTGAGTGGATATCACGCATGTAGCTTCAGTTTTCTGTATGATCTCTATAAGACGTCCCACCGATGGAAGGTCCATATGGGCTGTAGGTTCGTCCAGCAGAAGAATCTGGGGCTCTGCTGCCAACACACTGGCGAGGGCTACCCTCTGTTTCTGTCCTCCACTCAGTTTGTAAGGTGGAAGAGAAACAAGATCCTCTATAGCTAACTCCTTCAGCCAGTACATCACTTTTTCCTTTACTTCACTTTCTTTCAGGCCCTTTTTACGTAAAGAGTAAGCCACTTCATCGTAGACGGTGGGGTTGAAGAGCATAACGTCCGGATTCTGAAAAAGCATAATGCTTTCCTTCCTTATATCCTTTATAGCGTCCTTCAGCTTCTTCCCTTTATAGAGAAATTCTCCAGAACTAGGATATATAAGAGCGTTGAGGAGTTTCAAGAGGGTTGTCTTTCCACTGCCATTTATTCCCAAAAGGACTACTTTTTCCCCCTTACCGATCTTTAAACTTATATCCTTTATAGCGATCCTATCTTGGTATTTAACGCTCACTTCTTTAAGTTCCATCATCTTCTATAACCCCCCTCGAGCGCATGGCCTGGTGTACTTCCTCAGAAAGTCTCAGAGAAAGGTGGAAAAAGTATCCGCTCATGGAGAGAATAAGATTCTTTCTATCTCTCCAACTGTCCTTACCCATACTTCTGGAAATGTAAGCCTGGAAGAACTCCTCCATAGTTCTTTTGTAAAACTGAACATAGGTAAGTGTTACAGCTATGAGCATAGTGAGATCTCGCGAAAAGTCAAACACTTTGAGTAGATTTATGCGACTCATCACAGAGGAGCAGATCCATAAGATACAAAAACTCCGGGCAGGTAACAGTATCGTTGCATGAAAGTCCGGTGTTCCTTTTACATACTGAAGTACCGTGTAGGGAAGTACGAGGAGTAAGGAGAAAAGGGCAGAGTATACGGGGATCTTTAGCACCGGTGTGTTTTTAAGGGAAGCTATGAGAAACAGGGCCATAGTTCCCAAAAGGATCCTTATGTCGGACACGAAGGAGATACCCACTATGAGTCCACAGCATAACAAAAAGAGGACTTTATCCCTCATACTTTACCCTCCGGATTATCAACAAGGTGTAGAGGCTTTCCAGTAGGCCAGCCAACGCATGGGGAACTATAAGGGCGGGTAAGGTGACACTAAGGGGATAAGGGAAGTAAAGGGGCTGTCCCGACGCAGACCTGAAGAGGATAGGATGTATTCCTAAAACAAGACCTATCAGTATCGCTGGAACGAGTACAGAAAGGTAAGCACTTATCAGTACAGCCGGAGTGTCTCCCCACATCTTCTGGATGATTCTGTGAACATGGTAGGCCGTTTGCCCTCCTATAAACCCCATAGCTAAGAGGTTTATGGGTAGTGTAGTGACTCCCCCCACACCCAAGAGGAAGGCTTGCAGAAATAGGATGATGGTGGTGCATACAAAAGCTACCGCAGGTCCCATGAGAATAGACATAACCGCTATACCCTCCAAGTGTACGCTGGTACCACCAGGTAGAGGTAAAGTTATGGACATAAGTGAGAAGGAAAAGGCGGAAAGAAGAGCTAAGAGGGGCATACTCTTACTTCCCACCCTCTTTTTAAACTCCTTCATATACTTGATAAAGAGGGTTATACTGACACCGTAAGCGGGTACATATACGTGAGGAGCAACGAAACCATCCGGTATGTGCATTCCATCCCTCCTAAAAGAGGTAGCTGAGAGTTAGAATAAGGCGGTACTTCTCCTTTCCTTCAGCACCCTGCTGCTGATTCTCTTCGTTGAGTCTCTTCCAAAGGGGAACTTTTAGACCTACACCCATGGACGTACTTTTGTAGTAAAGCCTTGTACCCAGAACCCCGTAAATTATCTTACCACCAGAGCCTTCAAGTTTCACGCCATCTTCTTTATCCCTCTGGTTGTATTGAAAGTTAGCCTCTAAGAGCAAGTCTGCACGGAACTTCTTTTCCATATTTGTGTATAGTCTGTAGGCTAACGCTGCGTTGAATCTGAATTCATCACCAAACTTATACTTTTTTCTAGGTGAATCAGGAGTATCTCTAAAGTTATAAGTATGCTCCAGGAACTTTAGGTAGTTGGTGTCAAAAACTAAGGTAAGGGCTGGAAAGCTAACCAACTGTTTTGTAGAAGTAAACCCAACGGTAAAGGCAGGTTTTCCAAAACCAGTGGACATATCAGGTTCAAACTCACCTTTTGGATCCCTTGCTCTATCGTACTTGTTAGGGTTTCCGGTAGGTATAGATACACCTCCGTATATGGTAAAATGCCAGTCCATAAGGTCGTCAAGACTTTCGTTCTTAGGGATCAGCTTAAAACCTCTATCGTACTTAAAACCCAACACAGCCATAAGGGATATATCCGCAAATCCAGAGTTGGTATAGGAGTACTGTCCTTTTGTGGGGTCGTTGTCTATGGACTTGAGTTCAGTCTTTACATAATAAGGGGTAAAAAGGTAAACAGAAAGCCAAGGTTTCAATCCGTAGCCTATACCGTACGTGAAAAAGTTGTAGGTATCTTTCTGGTCTGGGAACTCCTGAAAAGAGAACTTTTTCCACCTCACATGATCCAACTTTACATAAAAGAGCCAACTACCTTCAGGCAGAGTTGCTGAACTTGATGTTTCTAAGGGGGCTCCAGGACCTTCAAGGCCGGCAGCACCCAACGTAGCAACTCCGTGATGAGCCAAAGCGGTACCACATGTGAGGAACATCAAGAGGGTCTTTCTCACGACTATCTCCTCCTTACGTAGATTTGGTATAGACCCCAAATACCTATGAGTAGGGACACACCTGTCAGTACCTTTGAGTACCTTTCGTATAAACTCACCTTTTCCACAGCACCCACCTCTTTCACCTCAATGTCCACACGTGCACCGTGACCATCCTCCGAGTAGGTACTCACTCTCCACACACCCGGTGTGGATGGACAAAAGACCACTCTCCCTAAGGCATCCGTCCTACCTATCTGAAAAGGTACCTGACTTCTTTCACTGAAGACTTTGTAGCTTTCGTAAGAAAAGGGCGTCCCATCGGGGAAGAAAAAGCGCACCACCGCACATTTACCTTCCCAGTTCACCGTATGCTGAACATCGTGAGCCAAAACTACAGAAGATAACAGGAGCAGAAGTATCTCAATGTATCTCAAAAACAAGGGTCGCCTCCCTTATGATGTAATCAGCCTTCTTACCATCCCCCATCTCTTTCAGGCTTGTTTCCACTACGTTTAATCCCTTCTCCTTCAAACGTATGTTTATCCTTCCCCTGTCGTCTGTTGTGCCCACCACGTGACCGTTGTAACTGACAGGCACATTGGCCAGCGGCCTACCTCTGTAGGTTACCAGAAATGTGAGTTTTTCTCCCACCTTTGCCTTTGTAAAGTCATCCAGTGGTGTTATCTCCAGTTCTTGCCCTATGGGTTTTGGCACCCAAAGGTCCAGACGCTTTACGTAACCGTAAGATGCCCAACTTTCTATTGGTTCTTTCACCTCATCCTTGGCAGCTTTCTTTAAACCTTCCGTCGTTTTGGTCCAGTAGCCTTCCCACAGAGTGGCAACGGCCACCTTGCAGTTTCCCTTTATTCTGAGAGGGTAGGTGTGGATTACGGAGATCTTCTGTTGGTATCCCTCGGCGTCGTAACAGGCTACATGCTTCACCCAAGAGGGCTCGTACCTGACGTAACGCTCCTCTCCGGGCGCTGGTTTTAGGTGTCCGTAGTGGAGAAGGAGAGTGTCCCCCTCTCGCTCCATCCAAAGCTGATGGGAGAAGGCGCTAACTGTCAGTGCCAATGGCAGTATCCATCGCATGTCCCACCTCCTAATATTACTTATAACACAAAAGTAATATTAATAAAAGATCATTCATAAGTCAAGAGACTTTAAAGAGGGAGAACCACGGAGAGAAGGAAAGTTAGGTGGTGGAACCTTCTTCGTCTAGGTAGAAGACGTCATCGGATATTGCTTCGTTCCAACGTTTGAAGCCCGGTAAGGCTTCTATTCTGTACCACGCTGATCTGTACCATATGCCCTTAGGATTGCGTTTCACGGGAGCTATTTCGGCAGCTCTAGTTTCCGGATGATAGTCCCACGTTATGTAATCGTTGAAATCCTGTACTATGTCGGTAATGGCCACACCGAACTCTGTGGTGAGGCTCGCTTGGAACTCTCTCCACCTGAAGACAGAAGAGTCCCGGAGCGTAAGACCAAAGTATCCTACCCCACCCTCTTCCCTCAAGGTGGCTATGCCTCTACCTATAAAGGCTCTAAAAGCCGGCAAGGTTTCGGGAGGGTCTGATACAAAAACGTCGAACTTCCCCAGCATTTCGGGAGGGAAGGGATTTCTCAGATCCCATACCATAGCTCTGGCATTGTCTAGACCCAACTCCCTGAATATAGCGTTATCGAAGTCTATGAGTCTCTTGTCTATGTCTATCACCAAAACGCTTCTTGGTTTTCTACTGAGGGCCACTGCGAGTCCCGTCAGGTCGTCCTCTGCACCAAGAACTATTATGTCCTTGTTTCTTAGATCTCCTCGCGAATCCATAAAGAGCACTCTTGCCACTGTAGTCTCAGGAGTCACTGAACCCTGATCGTAGTCCCTTATGGCCTTGGGCCTGTCTTTGGTTATCTGGAGAAACTCTCTGTAGAACTCTATATCAGCGTAGAAGGGTATGCCTCTCCCTTCACAGGCACCACAGGCGTAGTCTACGTAAGGTTCTATTCCCAACTCTCTTACCAAATCCATACCTTTCTGGGTAAGTCTTATATCTTCTGTATCGTCTATGAAAGCCAGACCTTCCTCTATAAGCACCTTAACTATAGCGGAGGCTGCCGGCACAGGAAGATCCGACATATCCACCACTTCCCAAAAATCCCCACTCTTTAGAAGGGCAGAAAGAACACGCTCCACACTCTTTTTATAAACCCTAACCTGTCCTACCTCTCTCGCTCTCTCCGCCAACTTAACTAGTGGGTTCAACGGACACCTCCTGAAGCGAGATTTAGCCTATTAATTATACCATAGCTTCTCTGTTATACTACACCTTATGGTGCATCTGTTCAGTCCCATAGATGTCAGGGGCGTGAACATAAGAAACAGAATCGTTATGTCCCCCATGTGTATGTACTCTGCGGAGGATGGTCATGTCACCCACTGGCATCTGGTCCACTATGTATCAAGGGCCGTGGGTGGTGCCGGTCTCATAATCTTGGAGGCCACAGCTGTGGAGGAGAGGGGAAGAATATCTCCTTTGGACCTGGGGATTTACAGGGATGATCATGTAGATGGCCTCGCAAAACTGGTAGATCTCTGTAAGAAGTACGGTGCAGCCGTAGGCATACAGCTGGCACACGCAGGCAGAAAGGCTGAGGACTACCCACCTTGGGAGAGATCTGTGAGGAAGGTGAGGGGAAGTAAACACGCCATAGCTCCCAGTCCGTTACCTTTTGGAAAAAACTGGACAATTCCTCGTGAGATGAGTGTGGAGGACATTAAAGAGGTTCAAGGAAGTTACAGAAATGCTGTGAAAAGAGCTGTTGAGGCAGGTTTTGATATTATAGAGATACACGCTGCACACGGTTATCTTATACACGAGTTTTTGTCTCCAGTAAGCAACAAGAGGAAGGATCAGTACGGTGGTAGTTTTGAAAACAGGGTTCGCTTTTTGCTGGAGGTGGTAAGGATAGCTCGTAGTGAGATGCCCGACAGCATGCCTCTGTGGGTACGTATATCATCTGTAGACTACGTGGAGGGAGGATGGACCTTGGAGGAAAGTGTGGAGCTGGCAAAAATCTTGAAAAAAGAAGGTGTGGACGTGATAGATTGCTCTTCCGGCAGGATAGTGGAGGATGAACCCTTTGGAGAATACCCAGGTCATCAGGTACCCTTTGCCGAGAGGATAAAAAGAGAGGCTGGAGTTCTAACCCAAGCTGTGGGTATGATAACCAGTTACGAATTAGCTCAAGAGATAGTGGCTAACGGTAGGGCCGACTTTGTAGCTATAGGTAGGGAGTTTCTCAGAGATCCTTATCTGCCTGTAAGGTGGGCCCAAAAGGCAGGTGTAAAGGGGATGGTACCCAGGCAGTATCTGAGGGCCTGGTGAAGGTTGTCCGCAAAAGGGGAAGGGTTTAAATTAGATATAACATGAGCGTAACCGAGGAAAAAAAGAAAGCTCTGGAGAGTGTGCTGGCCAGTATAGAGAGAAAGTTCGGAAAGGGGGCCATAATGCCCCTAAAAAACGCAGAGCGTGTGGTGGTGGAGGCTATACCCACCGGTTCCATAGCTCTGGACATAGCAACGGGTGTGGGGGGCATTCCCAGAGGTAGGATAGTGGAGCTGTTTGGTCCGGAATCCTCTGGTAAAACTACACTGGCTTTGCATGTGATAGCCGAAGCCCAGAAGAATGGTGGTGTAGCGGTCTTCATAGACGCGGAGCATGCCCTTGATCCGAGATATGCTGAGAAGATAGGTGTAGATACCGAAAGGCTCTTCATCTCTCAACCCGATTACGGAGAGCAGGCCCTTGAGATAGCGGAGAGTCTTCTCTCCAGCGGAGCTGTAGATGTCATAGTGGTGGACTCGGTGGCCGCCCTAGTTCCCAAGGATGAACTGGAAGGTTCTATGGAGGACATTCACGTAGGTAAACAGGCAAGACTCATGTCACAAGCTCTTAGGAAGCTCAAAGGTTTAGCTCACAAGGCTAACGCTGCTGTGATATTTATAAACCAGCTGAGAGAGAAGATAGGTGTCATGTACGGTAATCCTGAAACCACACCTGGTGGGAGAGCTCTCAAGTTCTTTGCCGACATGAGACTAGATATAAGGAAGGTGGGAGACCTTAAGGAGGGGGATGGTAAGGTAGGTAGCAGGGTGAGGGTTAGGATAGTGAAGAACAAGCTGGCCCCACCTTTCCAAGAGGCAGAGTTTGATGTTATATACGGTGAAGGGATTTGTAAGCTCTGTGACCTTATAGACACAGCCACCCAGTACGGTATCATAAAGAAGAGTGGTGCTTGGTACAGCTACGGTGATGTTAGGTTAGGTCAAGGGAGGGATCAGGTTAAAAAGTTCCTGCAAGAGAACCCCACCCTTACCGAGGAGATAGAAAAGAAGCTGAGGGAGCTTCTCAACCATGGCCCGTGAAAAGGAACTTAAACAGGAGAGCTTAGAGGACCAAGTGGAGGAACTGAGGAAGGAGGTCTTCAGACTCCTGGAAATCTTCCTACCTCCTAAGGAGCTGCGTTCTGAGATAATGCATCACCTTTACAGTATGGAACTCTCCTTCCTTAAGATCTTCAAAACCCTATTAGATTACCAGATATCCCACGTAGAAAGAAAACTGGAAAGAACCCAGAAAAAGGAGAAAGTTAAGAGGATAGAGGTGGAGTGATCAGTTAAAATATAGGCCTGTGCTGAAAGAAAGAAGACTTATCTTATTGGTGGTTAGGTTGCTCATCTTAAGTTACTTCACGGTGATAGCCCTCCAAAAAAATATCCATACAAAGGCCGCCCTTCTAGTCATCGGTAGTCTGTACCTTTCGGGTATCCTCTACAGTCATCTCCGTTTCTGGAAGACAGGTGTACTTGGCAGATATATGGATCTCATCTTCCTGATACCAATGATATATTTATCTAAGGAACCTATATCTGTGGTAAGTCTTCTGCTACCTATGGTGCATTACGTGAACAGGTATGTGGGTGTGTCACTCTTGGCTCTTTGGTCTGCTGCTGTTATGGCGGTGATACTGAGTGGGGTCAAGGGTCTAGAAATACTGCCCCTCTTGCTGGGAGCCTTTCTGTCAGCCTACGCCCCTGACCTTGTGGAGAGTATAAGGAAGGAGAGGAGTTACTTTGTTAGGCTCAGAAAGGGTTTTGCCCACCTAACTAAAGAGCTCTCCTCTCTGGACGAGGAGAGAAGACGTAGGAAAACCTTAGAAGATCTCTTTGAACTTTTCACCAAGAGTGACGGTGTAGGAGATTACATCAGATCGGTGAAGGAAACATTCTCTCTGAAGGGTATTAGAGTGGTGAGAGGCAGAACACCATCGGTGGAAGTTGATACCGCTAACCTCTCCTTCAGTGTACCTGTGGGGGATCAGCACACAGTGATCTTCTATATGAATCACCCTGCCCAGCTGAGGGATAGGTGGCTTTTGGAGAACCTTGAAAGAGCAGCTCGTTTACTTAATCTTTACATTAAAGACATCCATGAAGGGATAGTCCATTTGGCTGTGTGAGGTGTTGCCATGGAGGAAAGAGTACTTGATCTGAGTGGACTTATGTGTCCTTTACCTGTAGTTATGACGTCTCAGCAGATGAACCAGCTTAAGGAAGGAGATATCCTTAAGGTTATATCCACGGACCCCGGTTTTGAAAGAGACATCTATAACTGGTGTATGCAGACAGGTCATCTCCTTCTTGCTCTTCACAAGGAGGATGGAAAAGTGATCGCCCGCATTCAAAAAACTTCCCAATCTCAGCACCAGTCCCTGTGGTACTGGGTAAAGTTCCATGCCTTGGGTGTAAAACTTCATGCCAGATATTACCTGACGGTCCTTAACCCTTTTGTGGAAAAGCCCGATCATTTTATAACCTTTGTGGCTATTTCTGAAGGCCTCAGAGCAGAGAAGATGGTGGGTAAGAGGGCTAAACTACTACCTATACCTGATGAGATAGATCCGCGCTGCGGTGTAGTGTTGGCTGTTAAGGGGAGAGATAGAGCTGTTCTTCTTTACAAAGAGCTTTCTGAGGCAGGTGTAGGTGTTGAAGCTATATACAGCAAAGAGGGAAAGGACTACAGGAGAATTTACCCTTGAGCTTTCTTGAGAAGATACTAAAAGTCAAGAGGAGAGAGATTTCCAAAAGTAAAGACTACAGAAAAAACCTTGCTCAGTTAATATCCCTCAGGGGGCCCACACGTCCTTGGGAACAGATTTTCACAAAAGATGGAACAAGGATAATAGCGGAAGTCAAGCGAGCCTCACCTTCTGCCGGTTCTCTGAAAGATGTGAAGGCCTCCCATCAGGCGGTACTTTACGAAAGGGCCGGGGCTGTGGCTATATCGGTACTGACGGACAAAGAGTTCTTCAAAGGTTCTTTGGAGGATCTTAGGGAGGTGAGCGCGGCTGTGAAGGTCCCCGTTTTACGTAAAGACTTTCTGTTAGATCCCGTGCAGGTAGAGGAAGCGAGAGCCTTCGGAGCGGACGCTGTTCTCCTAATAGTGAGGATCTTAGACGATGCGCTCCTGAAGGATCTTTTGGAACTGTCCCGTGAACTAACACTTGGGCATCTGGTGGAAGTCTTTAACCTTAGGGAGGCGGAGAGAGCTCTCAAAGCAGGTGCTTACGTTATAGGCATCAACAACAGGGACCTTGATACCTTCAGGGTGGATATATCTGTGACAAAACAGCTGGCACCTGTCCTGAAAGAGATGGGTGCCAGGTATGTGGTGGCAGAGAGCGGTATAGAAAGCAAAGACCAGATAGAGGAACTTAAAAAGTGTGGTGTAGATGCCTTTCTGATAGGTACAAGTCTTATGAAGAGTGACGATCCTGTTAAAAAACTTATGGAGCTGTTATAATAGAAGGAGGAGGTTCGCTATGAAAAACCCCGTAGATGTACACCTCATAGAAGAGCTTTCACATCTTGAGTACTTCATCGTTAAGACACCTATAAACGCCAGTGATTTTTGGAAGGAGTGGCAGGAGAAGTTTTCCAGAGCTTATATGAGTAGGATAGCTGTAAAGAAGCTTCTCAAGAACAAAAGGTTGGCATATGAAGAAGCGGCTCGTTACAGGTCTCTCCTTCAGACTTACGAAGATGTCCTTATGTATCTTGAAAACCTTAAAAACCTGGCATTAGGTCTCAGGGGAGTTTTTCCTACAGGCCATAACGTAGAACTAGATGACGAAGATATAGACTTAGACTTCTGAGGTGTTAACATGCCTTACAGAAAAAAAACCCTCAGAGATGTTAACCTTTCTGGTAAGAGGGTTTTGGTGAGAGTAGATTTCAATGTACCTATGGATGATTTAGGTAATATAGAGGATGACACGCGCATAAGGGCGAGCCTACCCACAATCCAGTACCTCTTAGATGCAAGAGCCAAGGTGATCCTTATGTCTCATCTGGGAAGACCAAAAGGTAGAGATCCTAAGTACAGCTTGGCTCCGGTAGCCAAAAGACTCTCCCGATACATAGCAAGGGAAGTGAAGTTGGCCCCCGACTGTGTAGGTGCTGAGGTAAAAAAGCTGGTGGAGGATATGAAGGAAGGAGATGTTCTCCTTTTGGAAAACCTGCGGTTTCATCAGGGAGAAGAGCAGGCAGATGTAGATTTTGCCAAAGAGCTGGCCAGTTTGGGAGAGGTTTACGTAGCGGACGCTTTCGGTACATGCCACAGAAAACACGCCTCCACTTACCTGGTACCTCAGATCCTCAAGCCAGCGGTGATGGGTTTCCTTCTTGAAAAGGAGGTGAGTTACTTTGAGAGGGCTATGGTTAATCCTCAGAGACCGGTGGTAGCGATAATAGGAGGTGCCAAAGTTTCCTCCAAGCTGGGCATTCTGAAGAACCTCCTCAAGAGGGTTGACAAGCTGTTTGTGGGGGGAGCCATGGCCTTCACCTTCATAAAATCCATGGGCTTTCCCGTGGGTAACTCTCTGGTGGAGGAAGATCTCCTTGACACGGCCAGGGATATACTGGAGGTGGCCAGAAAGCTGGATGTGAAGTTTTACCTGCCTGTGGACTTTGTCATAGGTAGGGAACTGTCTGACAACACACCTACCCGAGTGGTTCCATGGCAGGAGATACCTTCAGGTTGGATGGGATTGGACATAGGTCCTGTTTCGGTATCTCTTATAAGGGAAGTAATAGCGGATGCTCAGACTATAGTGTGGAACGGTCCTTTAGGTGTGTTTGAACTGGACAGATTTAAGGAAGGTACTTACCAGACAGCCAAGATGTTGGCCGAGTCACCTGCCCTCACCATAGCTGGTGGTGGAGACACCGATCACGCCATTCACAGAGCTGGTGTTTATAACTCCATAGACTTTGTATCTACGGGTGGTGGTGCCTTTTTGGAACTCTTGGAAGGAAACACTTTACCCTGTATTGAAGTGTTAGATGACAGAGAAGGTGATGGATTTACACATATTTCTTAGAGTGGCTAAGGAAGCTGCCCTTCTGGGCGGTGCTGTCCTGAGAGAGTACTTTGGAAAACTCCAAGAACAGGACCTCAGTTTCAAGGGAGAAAAAGATCTGGTGAGTTTGGCGGATAAAGAGGCGGAGGAGCGCATAAGGGACCATATACTGAGATACTTTCCCCATCACGGAGCTGTAGGAGAGGAAAAGGGTGGTGACCGGAACACCGATTTTGTTTGGTTTATAGATCCTCTGGATGGAACCAAGAACTTTGTGACCGGGTTTCCCATATTCGGGGTCTCTGTGGCTCTGACCTTCCGTGAAGAGCCTGTGGTAGGTGCCGTTTATCTTCCTTACACCAATAACCTCTATTGGGCAGCCAAGGGTCTAGGTGCCTACAAGGACGGCAGGGAAATACACGTAAGTTATAGAAAGGAGCTCAAGAAGTGTGCTGTGGCCTATGGTTTTCCCTCAAGGGCGCGTAGGAATCTTGACTTTTACTGGAAGATCCTTAAAGAGATCTTCGATAAAGTGGGTTCCATGCGTAGGCCCGGTGCTGCGGCTGTGGATCTCTGTTTTCTGGCAGAGGGTATCTTTGACGGTCTTGTGGAGTTTGAACTAAATCCATGGGACGTGGCAGCAGGTTTGCTTATAGTTAAAGAGGCTGGAGGTATGGTAGAACTGAGCAAAGGGTTAAGGGAAGGGACGGATGTGGTGGCAGGAACACCCTACCTTTTTCCTTTCCTGAGAGATGTTTGCAGCCACATTATGGAGGGGTTAGTATGAAGATCCTAGTGCCTGTGGATTTCAGTGAAGTGACAAATCCTCTTCTGAGGCTGGCCAAGAGTTTGGCTAACCTTCATTCCGCAGAAGTTATCCTGATGCATGCTGTAGCCCCCGTCATGCTGTTTCCTTATCCCGAAAGCTTTGGTCTCAACACTGTGGATCTGGAAATACTGTCGCAGATGGAACAAGAAAAGATAAAGAACGCCCGAGAAAAACTGGCGGCCTTAGTGGAGTTTATGAAACCTGTTAAGACAGATCTTTACATAACGGTGGGCGATCCTGCGGAGGCTATCATAGAGAAGGAGAGGGAGGTGGATCTGGTAATAATGGCCAGTCACAGGAAAGGTTTGGTGGAGAGGATCCTCCTGGGATCCACCGCCCAAAAAGTGGTAAGGTACAGCACAAAACCTGTGTTGGTTTTCAAAGGAGAAGATAGGGAGACCTTTCACAAAGTGTGTGTGGCCTACGATTTTTCCCAGTTGGCAAGAGAAGCCTTCTTCTTTGCTTTGGATCTTATTGCTTTCACACCCGTGGAGTTCCTCTTGCTGCACGTAGAGGAGAGTATCAATCTACCCATAATGGAAAGAATAGTGACGGATATAGAAGAGAGGATAAAGGAAGAAAAGAGGAAGCACCTGCAGAGTATGGTGGAAGAGGCAAAGAAGAGAGGCATAAAGGCCTCTTACGAGATAGGGGAGCACCACCATGTGGCGGTTGCCATACTGGAGAAAAGTGCGCAGTGGGGTGCGGACCTTCTGGTTATGGGTAGCAGAGGACTCACAGGTCTAAAGAGAGTCATAGTGGGTAGTACATCGGAGGAAGTTATCAGAAAGGCAGAGATGCCTGTATTGATCTACAGGAACCCATCATGAGGATACTGCTCCTTCTCTTGACCTTGCACTTTGTTTACGCTTATAACCCTTACCGTGATTACCTTTTCTGTAGGTACAGAGAGGATCTTTCGGTGTGTGAGAGGGCCATCAAGCATGCTCCTACGCCCACCCTCTTTGTGGACACGGTAAGGCTGGCCATCCTTCAGAAAAAGTACGATAGGGCTTTACAGCTAGCTCTGGAGTTTAGGAAACAGTATCCAAAGCTCCCTGAAGCTTACCTTACGTTACACAGTGTGTATTCTGTCAGAGGAGAGCAACATAAGGCTATGTCCGCTTTAGAAGAAGGCTACAGAGTAGTTCCCGATTCTCCTCAGATACTCCTGCTTTTGGCAGATGAGTATATGCGAAGGAGTCAGTACGACAAAGCGACACCCTTACTTCAAAGACTGTCTGAGCTGAACCCCCAGAATCCCCTACCCTACTATCTTCTAGCCCGGTTGTACATGGCACAGGGAGATCAGAAGAAGGCTATAGAGTACTTGGAAAAGTCTCTGAGAGTAAAACCCACCTTTGAAGCGGGCTTTATAACCCTCGGTGGACTTTACGAAAGTAGAGGGGAGCTTTCCAAAGCAGAAACCCTCTACAAAAGTATACTGGAGAAGGACCCCAACAACAGGGTGGCCTTAGAGAGGTTGGCAAGTCTCTATGCCTCTTCGGGTAGATGGGAAGAGGCTAAGGAAACATACAGAAAGCTGATAGATCTTTACCCAGACAGTGGTTATCAGTATCAGTATGCTCTTGTACTTATAAAAGCCTCTCAGTATGAGGAGGCCTTGCAAGTCCTTTCAGAACTTCGCCAGAAAAACAAGGATGATCTTCAGGTGAACTTCACCTACGGCGTAGTGTTGGAACTTCTCAAGAGGACGGAAGAGGCCAAAAAGGTGTACGAGGAGCTTTTGCAGAAGGATCCCAACAACGTGAGGATAATGGAGAGGCTAGCCGGTGTTTATGCAGATCTGGGGGATTACACTAAGGCGGAAGAAACCGCCCAGAAGGTTCTAAAAATAGATCCCAGCAATTACAACATGCTGCTTTTGATGGCTCACCTTCTTTCAGAAACCAACAGGCTTCAGGATGCTTTCCTTTACGTTCAGAAAGCTAAGGAGATAAACCCCAACGACTACAGAGTCTACTTTGTTACCGCCATCCTGTTGGACAAAGAGGGCAAGTATCTGGAGGCAGAGAAGAACCTCAGAAAGGCTATAGAGCTAAATCCGGAAGACCCAGATCTTTACAACCATCTTGGCTACTCGTTGCTACTGTGGTACCACAGTGCAAGGGTTGAGGAAGGGGAGAAACTGATACTGAAGGCCTTAGAGAAAGATCCTGACAACCCGGCTTATCTGGACAGCTACGCTTGGGCCCTTTATTACAGAGGAAAGTATCACGAAGCTTATCAGCTTCTGAAGAAGGCTCTGGAGAAGGAAAAAGAGGACCCTGTCATTCACGAGCATATGGGAGAAGTACTCATGAAGCTGGGTAACAGAGAGGAGGCCCTCTATCACTACAGAGAGGCTTTGAAACTTCTAGAGAAGGGTAAGAGAGGAGAGCCGGGTCAGAAGGAGAGGCTTATGGAAAAGTTAAGGTTCTGATGCTGTGGAACTGGATAGCGTGGAGGACGATTCGGTTATCTCTCTTGGTGAGCACCTTCCTCACACTGTCTTTCTTTATAGTCCAGCTGGTGAAGCTGGATAAACTCATCTTCAAGCTTCCCGTTTTTGATGCTGTAGGTTTTATGTTCCTTTGGTGGTCCTACTTTTTTGTGTACTTTATTCCATCCTCTTTACTTCTGTCTTGGTGTTGGAACCTTTACGAACTTAAGGAGAACAAAAAACTTCACGTGATGCAGACCTTTGGTATATCATTGGGTAACGTACTGTTTCACACCCTCCTTCGCCTTTCTCCGCTACTTTTGGCTATGGCGGTAGGAGCCTATCTTTTGCATCAGTCTGACATATCTACCGCCAGAAACATACTGCTGAGTAAGTATTACTCCAAGTTGCTCATGGGTATACCGGCCGGTGATTTCTACACTGCGGGAGACGTAACCTTTTACGTGGGAGAAAGGGAAGGGAATACGTGGAAAAACGTTTTTCTGAAAACCCAGGACCTTACTGTGGTAGCAAAGGAGGCCGTGCTACACTCCGATGGAATTCTGTTAAAGCACGGATCCGTCCTTACAGAGAAGGAAAACAAGAGGTTTCTGGCCCGTTTTGATGTATACCTATTACGCCTTGGCACACCTCCCGGAACCATCTCCCAAACCACCACAAAAGACACGCTGGTGAACTTTATAAACCTCTTCTTCAGTATCGCACTGATACCTGTTGTTTCTCCTCTCGTACTGGGACTTATAAGGACACACACTCAACTTTACTACCTAGTGGGTCTTATATCCATCTTCTATCACCTTACCATCCTCCTCATCAGGTCCTCTCTCACCTTTTCATGAAGTTTTCATGTTGGATACGATATTATTTTCCTTAGTAAAACTTTTAAGGAGGTGTTGCCATGAAGAAGCTCCTCGTAGCTCTGCTCACCGTAGCCTTTGCAGGTTCTGCAGCCTTAGCTGCCGAGCAAGCAGCTCCAGCCGAGCAGAAGAAGGAAGAAAAGCCCGCTGCTGAGCAAAAGAAAGCTCACAAAAAGAAAGCCCACAAAAAGCACATGAAGAAGAAGGAGGAGAAGAAGGAAGAAAAGAAGGAGCAAGCTCCCGCAGAGCAACAGAAGAAGTAAGCTTTAAAGGGGGGGGTCTGCCCCCTCCTTGTCACTCTTTCAGTAACACCCTTCTCAGTAGGTCTCTATCTCCTTCTATACTTTCAAGTTCAGCCTTCACACTTCCTATCACAAAGGAGAGTTGCATCTTTACGGGTAGCAACATTCCGTCATCAAGCCAAAGAGTCCACTGTCCAGTGGGACGGAGCAGACCCTTAGTCTGTATGTTGGGATTTACCAACACTTTCACACTCTCAAAGTTACCAGCCGGTGTTCTCACCAGCTCTTTACCTACCACCTGATAGGGTATCTCGTAGTTCTTATCGTCGTAAAACATTTTGATTTTACCGGCGCTGGTCTTTTTAACATTGGCGTAAAGGGTGAGGCTGGCGGTGTAAGGCTCCACGTATCCCGTATAGACGTACTCTTTAACCTCTTCCTTCTGTATGTTGTTGGTAAGATCCTCGTACTTTACCTCCCTAACCTTTATTCTTCCGTTCTGAAAGTGATAAAACTGTTCTCTCTTAAAGGTCCCCTCTTCCTGATGGTAGAAAAAAGATATGGGTCTGATGGGGTTTAGATCTACAAGGGCGTTTCCATAGTTGTACACTCTCTTAACTAGTTTTCCTACGTTTACAGTTTTGACCCAGCTGGATATGTGTAGCTTGTCACCCTTTTGACTGTAAGTTATGCAGGTGACAGCTACAGGTAAGAAGAGGTACTTGGCGGTGTAGCAGGCAGTAAGTTCCGCAGCCCATAGGGTGGAGCTAAGGGTCAGGAAGGCCAGGAGGTACGAAGATCCTCTAACCATTGTCGATATTCCTGTACCATGGAGGGATGGTTAAACTTAACGGCCTGTTTTATACCCTCTTCCAAGGCACGTGCAGCCTTTTCGTAATCTCCCAGCTCTTGGTAACACTCGGCTAGTAATCTGTAAGCTGCTCCTTCGTCCTCTTTCATACTGAGGTATTTTTCCATATGTTCTATGGCCTTTTCCAGATGTCCCTTCTTTTTGTACTCCAAGGCGAGAGAATAGTGAACAAGAGGGTTGTTGGGATCCTTCTCCAGAAGCTGTAAGAAGTAGTTAAGCCTGTCCATTCTTCAACCTCCCATAAGCTGCCATCACATACCCAAGAAAGGCATTTTCCGGTTGTGCTCCCACAAACTCCACCAGTCCCCTGTTTATCACGATTTTAGGGACACCCACCACCTGGTACAACTGGGCAAGGTCAGGGTTTTCAGAGGCGTCTACCACTACAGCCTTTATGTTATCGTTGGCTATGGCAAAGTTTACCGCCGTTATGGCGGCAGCCGGACAGTAGCCACACGACGTGGTGACAAACACCATGATCTCTATAGGAACGTCTATCTCACTTAGAAACTCCAGTGTCTTTTCGGAGAGTTTGGGTTCCCTTTTGGAAACCTGCAGTATGGTGTGAACGAGGGTGGAAAACTCAAGCCCTGCGGGCAGTCCTATGTAGCGTATCCCATAGTCCTTATCACCTTCCACCACTATGGTGGGTACACGCTCAATACCATAGCGGGCACTGATTTCTCTATCCACGAGGGGAGAGTATATATCCAGCTTTATCCTTTCATCCAGCTGTGCCACTTCTTTGAGTAACTCCTCGGCGGTGGGACAGGTATCACAACCTATAGCCTGAGAGAAGAGTTTGATGTTAACCGGTTCCTTAAGGTCCTTTGAGAAAATCTCCCTCAGTTGAGTTCTTACGTCTAACCCTAGCAGCATCCTCTTCCTCCTTAAGGGAATGATTATATTCTTAAAAGATATGCGTACGGAGGAGTTTGACTATTATCTGCCTAAGGAACTCATAGCCAAGTATCCTGTAGAGCCACGCCACGCAGCACGCCTTATGGTGATAAACAGAAAGGATGGTAGCATAAAACACGACATCTTTTGGAACCTTCCTCTCTATCTACAAGAGGGTGATCTCGTGATCTTCAACAACTCTAAGGTGCTACCTGCCAGACTCTTCGGACACAAGCCTACAGGTGGAAGGGTAGAGATCCTCCTTACCGATTATGTGGATAAACACGTGTGGCGCGCTCTCATAGGTGGTAAGAACATAAGGGAAGGCATGGTGATAGAGGTGGGGGAAGATCTTAAGGTGGAGGTAAGAAGACACTTGGAGGGAGGTAAGTTTGAAGTTTTTCTCATATCTTCTGATCCTGCGAGAGCTTTGGACCGTTACGGTCACATACCAATCCCTCCTTACTTAGAGAGGGAGGATGAGCCCATTGACAGGGTGTATTACCAGACAGTCTTTGCTCAGGAAGAGGGTTCTGTGGCAGCACCCACAGCCTCTTTACACTTTTCCCAAGAGCTTCTGGACCGACTGGAGGAGTTTGGTATAAAGAAAGCCTTTATAACCCTGCACGTGTCTTATGGTACCTTTAAACCTGTAAAGGTCTCCGAGGTAGAAGAGCATCGTGTGGATCCTGAGTACATAAAGGTACCCCAAGAGACCATAGAGCTTATCAAGAGAACCAAGGAGAAAGGTAAAAGGGTTGTGGCTGTAGGAACAACCGTGGTGAGAGCTCTTGAGACGGCCGTGGATAAGCCTTACGAAGGCTGGACAGATCTCTACATATACCCAGGATATCAGTTTAAGGTAGTGGATGCCTTAGTTACCAACTTCCATCTCCCCAGGTCCTCCCTCCTCTTTCTGGTGTGCGCCTTTGGCGGAAAGGATCTTATAATGCATGCTTACAACGTGGCTGTAAAGGAGCGTTACAGGTTTTACAGCTATGGAGATGGTATGTTGATACTGTGAAGAACCTCAAAGGCTCTGTAAGAACTCCTCACATTAGGACCGCTTGCAACCCATTTGAACCCCAAAGACAGAGCTTCTTCCTTTAAAGCTTCAAACTCCTCCTTGGTGTAGTATTTCAGCACGGGATGATGACGCCTACTGGGTTGGTAGTACTGCCCTATAGTCAGTACGTCACACCCGGCGTTTCTGAGGTCCTTCATAACCTGCAAGATCTCGTCCCACCTTTCTCCAAAACCCAGTATTATGGCCGACTTGGTGGTGATATCTCCCGATAGTTTTTTGACATTCTCCAAAAGTCTCAGACTTCTGATATAGTCGGATCCTTTCCTTACGTAGTTGTAAAGGCGTGGTACTGTTTCCACGTTGTGAGCCAGCACATCTGGCTTCGCATCCAAAACAATGCGTAGAGCTTCCACAGACCCTCCCATGTCGGGCACCAGCGCCTCCACCTTTATGCCGGGTATCCCTTCCTTCAAGATACGAGTGCAAAGAGCAAACTGTGATGCACCACCATCCACAAGATCATCCCGTGTAGGGGAAGTTATGACCACATACTTAAGGTTCAGCTGTCTCACCACATGTAGTAACCTCATCGCCTCATCTGGATCCACCTTTGTACCCTCTTTACCCCTTCTTACATTACAGAAACTACAACTCCTGGTACATACATCTCCCAATATCATGAAAGTGGCTGTGCCACGTGAGAAACACTCAGAGATGTTGGGACACCGTGACTCCTCACATACGGTATGTAACAGAGCTTTCCTCAGAATCCTTTTCAGGGAGTGAGTTTGGGACAGGTGAACCACTGGTTTCATGAGGGTTTTATATTATAATGCTTTTCCATGAGTGTGTTGGTGTTCGTCAGTATGACGCCTTTAGGTAAAGGAGAGAGTGTGAGCCAGTATGTGGCCAGAGTTGTGGATATAGTGGACAGGTCTGGTCTACCTTATGTCCTGACGCCTATGGGTACCATAATAGAGGGTGAATCCTGGGATGAGGTGATGGCCGTTCTAAAAGAAGGGTTTGAGGCCCTTAAGAAAGACTGCTCGCGTATATCTATCACCATGAAGATAGACTACAGGGAAGGTAAATCGGGACGCCTTGAGTCTAAGATAAAGTCGGTGGAGGAAAAACTGGGTAGGGAAGTAAAGAAACTGTGAGAGAACTCAGGGCCGAAGACCTGATCTTAGATGTTAAGTTCAACACATCTACAGCAGAGGTAGAGTCTGCGGAGATTTTCATAGGACAGGACAGGGTAAAGAGAGCCTTTCAGGTGGCTCTAAGCACCTGGAACGAAGGTTACAACATCTACGTCTCAGGACCTGAGAGTATAGGAAGAACTACCTACACCTTACAGAGGCTAATGGAGGCTGCGAAAGATCAGCCTGTGCCGGAGGATATATGCTATGTCCATAACTTCGATGATCCTTTAAAGCCCCTCTGTTTACTCCTTCCAGCCGGTATGGGTAAGAAACTGGCGGAGGAGATAGATAGGGCGTTGGAGACTCTGAAGGTGGAACTGCCAAGAGCTTTTGAGAGTAAAGAGTACGAAGAGGAGCTTGCCCATATAGGAAAGCAGGTGGAGGAGAAAAGACAGAAACTTTTAGACAAGATGGCCGAAGAAGCCAGACACTACGGTCTCGGTGTAGTACTGACACCTGCAGGTATAAAGTTACTACCTCTTATGGGGAAGAGACTTATACCGGAGGAGGAGATTTATGCCGACAACCGTCTGATGGAGGCATACGAAAAGAATCTATCCGCCTTTGAGGAAAAATTCAGGGACTATATGAGAGAGCTTAGAGAGCTGGATCACTTTTACATGGAAAAAGTTTTCCAACTCAAAGAGAAGGTAGCTCGGTACGTGGTGGAGAAAGCTTTGGGAAGATGTGAGGAGAGATACTGTCATATACCTCAGGTGGAGACATTTCTCGCGAGACTAAAAGAAGAACTTGTCAGAAACGTGGATCTCTTCTTGTCCTGGAAGAGTGCTGAGGCCAATCCCGAGTGGAGGAAGGCCCTGGAGAGAAACTTCAGACGTTTTAGGATAAACGTACTGGTGGACAACTCCCATCTTAAGGGAGCACCGGTAATACTGGAAGAAGTTCCTTCCTTTCCCGCTCTTTTTGGAAAAGTATCCTACAGTATGGAGATGGGTGTTCTGTATGCAGACCACATGAGTCTTTCTCCTGGGAGTTTACACAAGGCAAGGGGAGGATACTTGGTGGTGCGCGTGCTGGATCTTTTGAAGAATCCCTTTCTGTGGGATGCTTTTAAGAAGGTCATCATGCACGGAAAGATCCACATGCAGGGTTACCCCTTGGAAGATATGCTCGTACCTTATGTAGGTATAACTCCAGAACCTACGCCAGCTACCTTAAAGGTGGCTCTGATAGGAGATCCACTAACGTATCATCTTCTTTCCCTGTACGATCCTGAGTTTGGAAGGTTGTTTAAAGTAAAAGCCGAGTTTGATCCGGTGGTAGATCTCAGTGAGGAAAAACTTCGTCTCTTTCCTCAAGTTATAAGGAAGGTGGTGGAGAAGGAGGGACTCAAACATGTATCTGCTGACGGACTTGAGGAACTGGCGCGTTATGCTATAAAACTGGCCGGTAACAGGAAGAAGATGAGTGTGGTTATGGGGCCTCTGGTGGATTTACTGAGGGAGGCTCAGATCTTTTCCGGAGACAGCCCTTTTATAAGGGGTGAGCATGTGAAGAGAGCCTATCGGGAGAAGGTGTACAGGTCCAACCTGTTGGAGGAAAAGATCCAGAAGGCTATAAAAGAGGGAAAACTTTTCATAGATATAGAGGGGAGTAAGGTAGGCCAGGTGAACGGGCTCAGTGTTTACGATCTGGGAGATATAAGTTTTGGAAAGCCTACGCGGATAACAGCCTCCGTTTACATGGGTGAGAAGGGGATCATTAACATAGAGAGAGAGGTGGAACTAAGCGGTCCCATACATTCCAAGGGTGTACTCATCCTCAGTGGTTATATAGGGAACACCTATGGTAGAGACATACCTCTTCACCTAACCTGTAACATCACTTTTGAACAGTCTTATGAGGAGGTGGAGGGAGACAGTGCATCGGTGGCCGAGTTGGTTGCCATCCTCTCCGCTATAGCGGAGGTTCCAGTAAGACAGGACATAGCCATCACTGGCTCTGTAGATCAGAGGGGTAACGTGCAACCGGTGGGAGGTATAAAGGAGAAGGTGGAGGGCTTTTATAAAGTGTGTAAACTCATGGGTCTTACGGGAACACAGGGCGTGGTGCTGCCTGAGGCTAATGTGGACGACCTTGTTTTGGAAGATGAACTGATAGAGGCTGTGGATAAAGGATTGTTTCATATATACGCGGTACGTCATGTGGACGAGGTGATAGAACTTCTTACGCATATGAAGGCGGAACAGTTTCACCGTTTGGTACGGAGGAAGCTGGTAGATCTTCTTAAAAAGAGTTTAAAACCTAAGAAGAACGGGGGTATGAAGGATGGGTAAAATAGCTTACGTCTTTCCCGGTCAAGGTTCTCAGTACGTGGGAATGGGTTACGATTTTTACAAGGAGTTTCATACGGCAGCCGATGTTTTTCACTCTGCTGAAACAGCGCTACGTTACAACCTCACCGACATTATCTTCAAAGGCCCTGAAGAGGAGCTAGGCAGGACCATTCATACACAGCCTGCTATTCTTACAGTATCTGTGGCCATATACCGAGTCATGCGGGATATGGGATTTCCCCCTCCCCAAGTGGTGGCCGGACATTCCTTAGGGGAGTATACGGCTCTGGTAGTAGCTGGAGGTGTGGAGCTTTTTGAGGCTGTCAGGCTTGCTCACCTGAGGGGTAAGTACATGCAGGAGGCCGTTCCACCAGACAGGGGAGCTATGTACGCCATACTGCAACTACCTCCCGAAAAGGTGGAAGAGGCCTGCAGGATGGCGGGTGACGAGGGAGTAGTGGAACCTGCCAACTACAACTCTCCCAAACAGACCGTTATAGCGGGGGAGAAAAAAGCTGTGGAGAAGGCAGCGGAGATATGCAGACAGATGGGTGGGAAGGTGATACCCCTTAAGGTATCTGTTCCGTCTCACTGTTCTCTAATGAAGAGTGCTGCGGATGCCTTTCGCCTCAAACTGGCCCAAACTCCCATAAAGAACATATCCATACCTCTGGTTCAGAACTATACAGCGAAGGAACACACCATGGCCCACGAAATTAGGGAGAATCTCTACAGACAGATGTTCTCACCGGTGCGTTGGTTCCAAAGTGTAGTTTATATGGTGCAGAACATGGGTGTGGATACTTTCGTGGAGATAGGTCCCAAAAACGTCCTTTCTAAACTAATACAACAGACGGTAGATAAGGTGAGGATCTTTAACGTAGAGAAGGTAGAAGACCTCGAAAAGGTGTTAAAAGCTGTAAGTTAAGAAGGGGCACGAAAGTGCCCCTCTTTCCCTCACTTGAGGGAGAGGATCCACTGGGCCAGATCCTTAGCCTCCTGGTCCGTCACGTTTTGGGGAGGCATGGGTACGGATCCCCACACGCCGGAACTACCGTTCTTGATCCTCTTGGCCAACTCGTCCACCGCCTTAGGATCGCCGGCAAACTTCTTAGCTACGTCCTTCCAAGCAGGACCCACCTTCTTGGTGTTTATATCGTGACAGGCAAAGCAGCCTTTAGCCTGGGCTAGGGCCTTCATGTCTTTAGCAGGGGCAGCAGACTGCTCTTTCTTTTCTTCAGCAGGCTTTTGCTGCTGTTGTTGCTGTTGCTCACCAGCTGCCGGAGGTTGTGCAGGTTGTGCTGGTTGCGCTGGTTGTGCAGGTTGCTGCTGCTCGCCCGTAGGCTGCTGCTGCTCTGCAGGTTTTTGCTGGCATGAGGCCAGGAGTGCGACCGATACAGCTCCCAAAAGAAGAGCTCTTCTCATGACTTGATACCTCCTTGAAAGGATACTAAAATAATTATACAACCATGAAAAAGATCCGCTACACAGATAGAAACCCCGAGCCCCTTCTCCCACCCCACCAGAGATCCAAAACCTTCCGAGAATACGCTCTTGGTTTTTCGGTGAGTCTTGCTCTGGACGAAGCCCAGAGGTGTCTCTTTTGCAGAGATGCCCATCAGCGGTGTATCAAAGCCTGCCCCATAGGAGTAGATATACCGGGGTTCATAAGGAAGATAACAGAAGGTGACCTTATCGGTGCTTACAGGGTGATAACGCTCTCTAACCCCTTTCCTTCTGTATGTGGTAGAGTGTGCCCTCAGGAAAAGCAGTGCGAAGGTGCCTGTATACTCTACTACGATACCGTTAAGGGAAGGAGGAACAAGGGTCTTCCGGTGAGTATAGGCGCTCTGGAGAAATTTGTGGGAGATTTCGTACGCATCTCAGGTGTAGAGGTCAGTGAAGAGAGGGCAAACCCTACAGGGAAGAGGGTGGCCGTGGTAGGTGCAGGTCCGGCAGGTTTGGCGTGTGCCTATCAGCTGGCTAAACTGGGACACCATGTAGATGTTTACGAGGCTCTCCCTACTGCCGGTGGTGTTATGGCCTACGGTATTCCTGCGGCGCGGCTGCCCAGAGAGGTTCTCAGTTGGGAGATGGGCAAACTGGAGAAATTGGGAGTGCGTTTCTTCTTTGGATACGTAATAGGAAGGACTTTAAGCCTGAGGGAGCTCTTGTCTTCTTACCACGCTGTTTTTCTGGGTGTAGGGGCAGGCAGAGGATCTTTGGGAATAAAGGGGGATCACCTGAAGGGTGTTTACTCCGCTATAGAGGTTCTGATGCGAGTTGGTTTAATGGGTGCCCATATGTTTCCTCAAGTACCCACGCCCGTGAAACTGGGAAGAAAGACAGTGGTGGTGGGAGGAGGTTTCACAGCAGTGGACTGTGCCATAACAGCTCTACGTTTGGGAGTGGAAACTCACGTAGTCTACAGAAGAACCAGAGAGACGTCCTCAGCAAGAGATGAAGAGTGGGACCACATACAGGAGGAGGGAGCTGTGATCCACTGGTTGACCCAGCCTGTGGAGATCTTGGGAGATGAAGAGGGTAAAGTAATCGGCATAAAATGTGTGAAGATGACGTTGGGCGAACCTGACGAAACTGGAAGACCCAGACCAGTTCCTGTACCTGACTCCGAGCACGTGATAGAGTGTGATTCTGTGATATTGGCCATAGGGCAGAAGGCTAATCCTGTAGCTTACGAGGATATGAAGGAACTGGCACTGACCCAGTGGGGAACTGTGAAGGTGGACGATCAGTTCAGAACCAACATACCTGGCCTTTTTGCAGGAGGAGATGTAGTCAACGGAGGTGATACTGTAGTAAGAGCCCTTGCTCACGGCCGTAAGGCGGCACTTTCCATACACCAGTATCTCATGGAGGAGGTAACACCATGAAAAAGGTACTGCTGGCTGCTGGCCTCGTTTTGTTGGCCATATTGGTTATAAGATCCTGCTCAGGCAGTCCTGAGAAGGAGGCGAAAGGTACTGTGGCTGAGTTTGTGGATCTCGTGAAGGATGGGGAAGGTAAAGATGCTGTAAAACTTCTGTATCCACCCTTCAGAGATGCCCTCGTGCAGGAGGTTAAACTGCCGGTACAGCTCACCGAGATGAAACCGTCAGAACTTCTGGCCTGTGCCCTTTCCTCCATGGGAGAGAACATCAAAAAAGTCAAGGTGGTGGAAACCAGACCCATAGACGACAAACATGTGGAGGTGCTTGTAAGAATAACTGACAGACAGGACATAGACAAACTCTTCTCCTTCATCGTTATAAAGGATGAGAAAGGTTGGAAAATAGCCAGCATATCTCCCGTTAAATGAAGGTAGTCCTGTGGCAGACAGCCTACCTGGGGGACGTGGTACTCACCACCCCCCTCCTTCGCTCTCTTTTAAGACATAAGTTGGAAGTAACTTTTGTGGGTAGACCCTTTTGTGTCCCCCTTCTGGAGGGTTATAACGTAAATATCATCCCCTTTGACAAAGGTCTCAGATCCTCCTTCTCTATGCTGGAAGTTCTGGAAGGTCATCATGTAGCCATAACGCCTCACAGATCCATGAGGACGGCTCTCATCCTCTTCTTTTCTCGTATACCGGTTCGCGTAGGTTTCGACAAGTCTGAACTGCCCTTCCTTTACACCCACCTGGTAAAACACTCGTGGCACATGCACGAAGTAGAGAGAAATCTTACACTTCTAAAACCCATAGGAATAGTACCTAAGGAGGAGGACAGACTTCCCCTCCTCTTTGTGAGGGAGGAAGAAGTACAAAGGGTAAGAAAACTTTACCGGCTACCTCAGCGGTACGTGGTTTTATCTCCCTTTTCCCAGTTTCCCTTAAAGGAGTGGGACCTGCAAAACTGGGTAAAACTGGCAAAGAGTTTGGATATTCCTGTAGTGATCACAGGAGCAGAGAAGGACAGAGCCAGGGCCTCTGTTTTTGACAGGGTGGGGATAAACCTGGTGGGCAAAACGGGTCTGCGAGAGTTCATGGCTGTTCTGAAGGGCGCAGAGCTGGTCATATCCTGCGACTCTTCCGCTGTTCATGTGGCCAATGCTTTAGGTGTTCCTGCCATCACCGTATATACATCCACATCTCCAGCTTACGGTTTTTATCCTTTGATAGGCACCTATGTCACACCCCAACTGAGCTGTTCTCCATGCTCACCTAACCCAAAGAGGTGTAAGACAGGTAGTTACGCGTGTTTAAAGGACGTAAGTTGGGATAAAGTCCTGTATCTTTCGTACTCTCTTATGACGGAAAAGCACAGGCCTAACAGTATCATGGAACCCAGTAGGTTGGACACACCGTAACTGACAAAAGGTAGGGCTATACCTTTGGGAGGTAAAAGATTCATAGCCATCCCACCGTTCCAAAGGAAGGACAGGGCGAAGTTAACACCGGCACCTAAAAGGATAAGCCTACCGAAGGGTTCATTGACCTTTAGGGAGAGGTAAAGGAGCCTAAAGACTAAAAGAGCGTAGAGAGAAGTTACCAACGTAACACCCACAAACCCCCACTCTTCGCCTATAACAGAAAGAGCATAGTCGGTGTCTGCCTCTGGAAGGCTTCCCCTCCCCTGAAGACCTCTACCTATGCCCACACCCCACAGACCTCCTCTGGCGAAAGCATACAGAGACTGTAGGATCTGATAACCTGTATCCTCAGCATCTACGAAGGGATCCTTCCAGGCATTGATTCTCTCCGAAACATACCCGGCGTTTAACAAAAAGAGCACAAAGACCGCAGATACTACAGAGAAGGGAATGTACACCTGGAAAGGTATACCCCCTACGTACATGATGGTGAGAGCCAACACCAAAAGAAAAACGGCACCACCTTTATCGGGTTGTAAAGATACCAGAAAAGCCTGAAGCAGAACTATGGAAGCTACCCAGATCATGTAAGAGTTCTTTCTTAAAGAGCCCTTTATGGCTATGTAGCCTGACACAAAGAGAATGAGAGACACCTTCACCAACTCAAGGGGTTGTAGACTACCACCTATCAGCCACCTCTCCACTGCTTTACCCGTTGCCCATTTTTTCACCAGTACAGCTATTAGGGAAAGGGTGGAGACACCTACGAGGCTGTAAAGCCATTCCTTCCTCAAGAGAACTCTGTAATTTTGAAAACTCAGCCAGCGAGCCAGTGCAAGCCCAACCAGAAAAGAAGCTAGTTGCAGTAGAGGCCGCTTGTAGATGGAAAACTTAGAGTAGTTCTCCGGAAGGAAGGGAATAAGATTTACCGACAAAACCACCGAGTAACCCATACAGAAGAGAAGTAACACCGCTGTCAGTATGTATCTGTCCATGCTATAATTCTAATCCCTATGAGGGATTACAGAGATACCCTCAACTTACCAAGAACTGAGTTTCCTATGAAGGCCAGCCTTCCCCAAAAAGAACCCCATATACTACAGAAGTGGAAAGATCTCTACCAACGGTTAAGGGAAGCCAGGAAGGACTGTCCTACCTTTGTGCTACACGATGGACCACCTTACGCCAACGGCCACATCCACATAGGACACGCCCTCAACAAAATCCTTAAGGATGTCATCAACAAGTACTGGCTACTGAAAGGCTATCGTGTAGATTACGTGCCCGGTTGGGACTGTCATGGACTCCCCATAGAGCAACAGGTGGAGAAAGAACTGAAGGCCAAGAAGATAAGAAAAGAAGATTTACCTAAGGTGGAGTTTAGAAGACTATGCAGGGAATACGCAGAAAGATTCGTGCAGATACAGAAGGAAGAGTTTGTGAGACTCGGTGTTTTGAGTGACTGGGATAACCCTTACCTCACCATGGATCCCCTTTACCAGGCACAGGAGATAAGGGAGCTGGGAAGACTCTTCAGTAAAGGACTTGTTGTGAGAAGTAAGAAGCCTGTTTACTGGTGCATCTACGACAAAACAGCTGAAGCCGAAGCGGAGGTGGAGTACTACCAGAAGGAAGATCCCAGCGTATACGTAAAGTTTCCCGTAAAGAACTCCCCCAACCTCTATCTTGTAGTGTGGACCACCACACCGTGGACCCTCCCTGCCAACAGAGGCGTTATGGTGGGAGAGAACTACCGCTACATCTTCTGGAAGGTAGATGAAAAGATCTACATCGTGGCTGAGGAATTACTGGAATCCTTAAAGGAAAAGTTGGGAAAAGAGGGCCAAGTCATTAAGAGGGTTACAGGAAAGGATCTACTGCACATGGAATACATACCCCCCTACCACCAGGAACCTCAGAAGGTATACCCTTCCGAGTTTGTGGAGCTGTCAGCAGGTACAGGTATCGTTCACATGGCACCTGGACATGGAAGAGAGGACTATACGGTGGGTCTCCGCTACGGTATAGAACCTTTCTCACCGGTGGATGACGAGGGAAGATTTACCCAAGATGCGCCCTCCTTCCTACAGGGTGTGAGAGTCTTTGAAGCTAACCAACTTATACTGGAGGATCTTCGTAAGAGAGGTCTACTTCTTCACGAGGAGAAGATCGTTCACTCTTATCCCCACTGTTGGCGCTGTAAGAATCCCGTAATCTTTAGGGCAACGGATCAGTGGTTCGTCAACTTATCCGCTCCGGTGGAAGGAGGGAAAACTCTCAGGGAGCTCTGTCTTGAGGAGATCCATAAGGTGAGATGGATACCTCCTCAAGGAAAGAACAGGATCTTCAGTATGGTGGAAAACAGACCAGACTGGTGTATATCCCGTCAACGTTACTGGGGTGTTCCCATAACGGTTCTTTACTGTAAGAACTGTGGATATGTGATAAAAGATCAATGGCTTTTCGAAAAGGTGGCGCAGCTGGTGGAGAACTCACCCACAGGTGCCGATGTGTGGTTCACTTTGCCGGTGGAGGATCTACTTCCCCAAGGTTATAGATGTCCTGCTTGTGGTGGTGATGAGTTTCTGAAGGAGGAGGACATTCTGGATGTTTGGTTTGATTCAGGGTCATCCCACGCCTTTGTACTGAGAAGAAGGGGTATAGATAAAGCTGATATGTACCTGGAAGGATCTGACCAACATAGGGGATGGTTTCAGGCGTCGCTTTTGGAATCTGTGGCCTCCTACGGACATGCTCCCTACCGATCTGTGTTAACTCACGGCTTTACTGTGGATGAGCAGGGTAGAAAAATGTCCAAGTCTCTGGGTAATGTGGTTTCGCCTCAGGAAGTTCTAAAGGAGTACGGTGCAGATATACTCAGGTTGTGGGTTGTTTCGGAAGACTACACGGAAGATATAAGGCTCGGTAAAGGCATCCTCCAGAGACTGGCGGAGGACTACAAGAAGATAAGGAACACCCTCCGTTTCCTTTTAGGTAACCTTTACGACTTTACCATCCAGAATACGGTGGAGTACCAAAATCTTCACCCATTGGACAGATGGATGGTGTCTTATCTTCAAAAGGTCTTGGAAAAGATGCACCTCTATTATCAGGAGTATACCTTCCACAGGGTTTTCCATCTTATCAGGAACTTCTGTAGTGTGGAGCTGTCCAGCTTTTATCTGGATGTTCTCAAGGATAGGCTTTACGTGTATGCTCCTGACTCTTGGGAGAGGAGATCCGCTCAAACGGTCCTCTACCAGCTTCTCATAGCCCTCACCACAGGTGTGGCTCCTTTCCTCAGTTTTACGGCAGAGGAAGTGTGGGACCATGTCAGAAAGATAGATCCCTCTCTACCTGACAGCGTCTTTCTTTACAGGATGCCAGAACCTGATCCTGCTTGGGTGGACGAGGAACTCCTCAAGGACTTTGACGTAATCCTAAAGGTGAGGGATGACGCCATGTCGGCCATAGAGCTCGCCCGTAGACAGAAGGAGGTGAATCATCCTTACGAGGTACACCTCTTCGTGTGGGGAAGGGAAGATGTCCTGAGCATCCTTGCCAAGTATCGGGAGAATCTTAAGTTCTTCTTCAGCGTAAGTAGTGTGAGTTTGGAGGAAGGTGGTAAGTACAGACATGCCTCTGAGGAACTACAGGGTCTGTGGGTAGGTGCTCAGAGGGTAGAGGGTGTCAAATGCCCCCGCTGTTGGCTCTATTACCCTCAGGAGGAGATGGAAGGAGAGCTATGCAAAAGGTGTGCCGAAGTGTTAAGGTATGTGGGACACAGTTCTTGAACTACAGAGGAGGGAGGAGGAGCTGCAGCGTCTTAGAAAACTTTTGGAAAAGTTAAAAAGCCAGAGAGATGATTATCTAAGACAGATAGATGAAGTGCTTCAAGAAGAGAGGCAGATAATAGCAGAGTTGAACGAAGCCATAGATAGCATAAGACATCAGGAAGAAAAACTCAGAGAGTGTGAGGAAAATTTGAAAAGATCAGAAGAAAGGCTTAAAAAGGTGAGAAAAGCCGAAGAGTATAGAGCACTTCTTAAGGAAAAGGCCAAGAACGAGGACTGCATAATAAAGGGCAGACAACGCCTTCAGGAACTGAAAAGACAGAAAACCCACATAGAGCAGAAACTGAAGGAACCTACCAGAGTGAAGAGAAAAACACAGTTGGAAGAAGCGCTGGGAGAACTGGAGGATGACATAAGAAGATTGGAGAAAAAATATCAGGAGTCTTACGAGGAGTTTATCGCTTTCTGTCAAAAGGTACCCCCCGATATACTGGAAGAGTACCAGAAACTGAAGGAGAAGGTGGGACTGCCTGTGATGGTTAAGGTGGATACCTTCGGTACCTGTAGCTACTGTGGTACCAAGCTTCCCTCTTCCCTTTACTCTAAGGTTATCAGGGGAGAAAAAGTGATCTGTCCCACCTGCGGTAAAGTGGTCTACTGAATAGACTCTATTATGCTCCGTATCACCTCCCTCTCTAAGGGAGATCCTGCCTTAGGCAGAACTGTCTCTATAACCACTCTCTTTGCATCTTGGTATCTTTCCAGTCTTCTTGCGCATCTCACTGTGTCCCTTATGGAGAACACCAACTCCACGGGTTCTTCCGACTGTTGTGTCTGGTACTGGCGGTAGGCGTTTCTTATGGCGTTGGCTATCTTGAGAAGCTCCCATAGAAGAAGTATTCTTTTTTCTCTTTCCTTAGACCAGACAGCCTTTGCCCTCTCTGTGGCCACACCGTTCACCACCAGGTACCATAGATAGCTGAACTCTTCCGTGTTGAGTTCTGAAAGATGAGGCACGTAATCCTTCAGTATTATGGCCTCGTCGGGATAGTAAAAACCTCTCCCGTCCTCAAAGGGAGGATAGTCTATGTAAAGCACATCTGCCCGCGATTTTATGTCCTGCGGTAGTTCTGAAACCCCAAGGTAATGCTGTGGGTTCATTCCCCCTACCAGAATAACATCTCTTCTTGCCTTTATGACTTCTCCCGTAGGTAAAGCCAGGTACCTTCTGTAATCAAAGAGGGGGTTAAAAAGCTTTACTAAAGAGGGCGGAAGCGTGTTGATCTCATCCAGGTATATAACGGCACCCGGTGTCTGAAGAGCTTTTACCAGTTCCGAATATACCCTTCTTGTACCCCTTCTGGCATCAAACTCATACGTAAAAGTGAGATCTTCCTTCTCCAGCTTAGAGTTACAGGGTATTATGTAAAGGGGTCTGCCTGTAAGGGCAGAAAAAACCTCCACTAGGAAGTTTTTACCAGTACCTGCATCACCTTCCAGTATGAGGATGCCCTCGCCGAAGGCCAGTTGGTCCTTCACCAGAGAGGTAAAACGCTCTAGGTTTTCCACAAACCAAGGAGTTTCCTCGTAGGCCACCACTACAGGTCTTCTGTACTCTTGGTGGGAACAAAGCCCACGGAGATGTCTAAGATAGTTACTGAGCCATCTGGGAGGGTGTCTGAGTTCCTCTTGGGATAATATGGCAGGATAACGCTTAGGTTCCACCACAACACCATCCTCACGCTGGAAAGCTATCTTAACGAGAGTCTTACCCTCCCACACTAACCTGTCTTCTACCACCAGTCTCCAGTGAAGCCTTCGCCTTTCGCCTGAGAACTTGGGAAACTCCTCTTTTCCCAGCATCACCTTGTCGGGAGTAATTTGTATCCTGAACCTTTTCAACCTATACTCCACCAATCTCTCCTGCAGGAGACGCGTGAGCTCCTCCTGTGCCTTATGCTGAAGGTCACTTACCAACTTGGTCATAAACTCCCTGAAGGACTTAACCTCCTCAAGGGCTTCCATTTCCGTGATATCTCTAACCTCTATCTGAGCTAGAAGTTTTCTGAGTTCCTCCAGCCTCTGTTCCATGGATGTTCGCATGTAGGTTAAAACTTCTTCTTTGAGTTGCTCCAGTCTTCTGATGTCTTCTTCCCTCTCCGCGGTTTTAATTCTTTCCTCTAAGAGTTTCACATCTTCCTTGTCTACGGTGCCATTCTGTAGTTTTTCCCTCATCTCTTGAAGAAAGATCTGAAGGAGTTTCTCCCTCATCTCCTCCTGGGCTTTGGTAATCATCTGCCGTACCTTCCCGAGAGGTATGTCTATAGACAGAAGTTGCTTAAACTCCTCTATAGTCTCTATCTCTTCCTGCCTTTTTGCTCTCTTTAACTTCTTCTGAAACTCCCTGTAAAGATCCTCCGCATTTTTTATGACTTGTCGCTGTCTTTCCTGAGGGTACACAAAATCCAGTATGTTGGAGGAGAGCTTGGTAAGATAGTAAAAAGTTCTTTCTTCTGTTTCTTCCTTCCTACAGGTGTACACGCTTCCGTCCGGGGATACCCTAACTACCGAGTAACCGAACCCCTCCAGGACCGTTAGAGTGCTGAGAGTTTTTGCGTCCAGTATACCCATACGGTTTTGCTCTGCATCTGCAAGAAAGAGAAAGTTACCTTCGGGATCCAAATCCATCTGGGATACCTTCATGTCCACATATCCTGTCTGGAGCACACTTCCGCTAACCGTATCCAAAACCACCACTGTGTTCCCTTCTGCCAGATAAAGTCTTTGGTTCTGTAAAGCCACCGCGCCTCCCGATCTATACGGAAAAACTTTTTCCTGACTACCGTTAAGGTGGTATATGGCTCCTCCCTCCGTTCCCGAGAGGTAGATCCTGTTGTTATCAATGAACCGAATCTCCCTGAGATCCCCAATCCCTGAGTAAGATATACTGTATCTGAAATCCACTGTCTGAAAGTTGATGTCTGACCCCAGGTCTATCACGTAAACCCTACTACCTACTGTACCGAAAGCTAGAAGATTATTTCTTATGTCCAGTCCGAAGGATGGTCTGAAGCCTTCCTGAGAGAAACGGAAACTCTTCCACGCAGGAGGGTTTTTGGGATCTTCCATGAAGTACACCACAAGGTATGGGGGCGTCAGAAGGGCGAGATACCTACCTCTGAACAGCACCTTGGAGACCACCTGTGCGGGTGGTCTGGAAGGAAGGCGGTGTAGTTTCCCAGTCCAGTCGTACAACTGGAACATACCGTGTCTTCTACCTACCAAAAGCCAGTAAGCGTCTTCCGATACGTCCATACTCTCTATCCAGAACTCCTCCATACGGGCATCTGGATCCTTCTCCAGCGTGTCCTCCACCCAGAGCCTTAGCTCACCTACAGGCGAGTCTATTTTGTAAACAGGAGTTTCGTCCTTCTTCAGACCCATAAGCCTTCTGAGAAAGTCCATGGTTTTTTAAATTTAAGAGAGCTAAAGGCATTAACTTATAAGTATTTACTTATATCTATATAAGCACTCCTTATCTGGGGGTGTGAGGTTATCCTGTTTGAAGTATTATATTAAGTACTATGGAAGAGATCACACACCACGTTCTTCAAATCTCCCGCTTGTTGGGTCTTGCCGAACCTGTTGGTTTTATGCTATCTTACGAGATGGGCGATCTATGGATAGACGTTTACTTGGAGAAGGATGAAGATGGGCAGTTTTCCGGAAGGACATACACCCTCAGCGTACCTCTTCATAAGAGGGAGAGGTTGGAGAGTTTGGTGAGGAGCTTCTTCAACGGCAACGTACAGATAAGTAACGATAACGAGAGACTTTATGTAAGCTTCTCCCAAGAAGAGTGGGAAGAGATAAACAGGGAACTTACCAGTCTCTTCTGAGGTGCTGGTATGAGGGTAGGTTTTATAGGATTGGGTAGTTTGGGGAAAACCATAGCCAGAAGGCTTCTGGACCAGGGTGTACCTCTGATAGTTTGGAATAGAACCCGTGAGAAGGCTGCTGATCTGGGCGTTCCGGTAGCGGAGAGTCCGGCAGATCTCATAAAACAGGTAGATGTAGTGTTAATGATAGTGTTTGACAGTGCGGCTTCCGAGGAAGTGATACTTGGTAAAGGGGGACTCATAGAGGGTGGTGTTAAGGGTAAAGTGGTGGTGGATATGACCACCAATCACTTCGCCTTTCCTCCATTAGCTTACAGAGAGATAAAAGGCAGAGGGGGTTTTTACTTAGATGCTCCTGTACTGGGCAGTGTTGTACCTGCTCAGAGAGGTGAGTTGGTGATGTTGGTGGGAGGTGATGAGGAGAAGCTTCGGGAGGTGAGACCCATACTGGAGAGGTTCTGTAGAAAGATATACTACGTGGGCGAGGCAGGTAAGGCTACTCAGCTTAAGCTTATCAACAACATAGTGCTGGGTGGGATAATGGAGGTGCTGGCAGAGGCCATAGCCATAGCCGAAAAAGCCGGTTTTGACAGACAGCTGGTTATAGACGTACTGAATGACGGTGCAGGCAAATCTTACATACTGGATGTAAAGAGGGAAAAACTCCTTAGAGAGGACTTCTCTACTCACTTCTCTGTAGATCTTATCCACAAGGATCTCCACTACGCTCAGGATCTTATAAAAGAGCTTGGTGTCTTTTCCTTTAGTGTGCAGAACATAAAGGAGGCTTACGGTTTTGCCAAAGCTATGGGAATGGGTAAGGAGGATTTCTCCGCAGTGTTGGGTGCTCTCCTGAGCGCTTATTTTTATAAAGGAGGTAAGGTATGAGAAGGTTCAGATTTGTGGTGCTTCTCTTCATAACCTTTGTGTCGGGCCTCCTGATAGGTATGGCTGGTGCCTATCAGGATAGAAGGGAAGATGACTACAGATATCTACGTCTTTTCACGGACGTTCTTAAAATAATAAAGGAGCATTATGTGGAGCCTGTAAGTACTAAGGATCTCATATACGGAGCTTTGAGTGGTATGACAAAGTCCTTGGATCCTTTCTCTGCCTTTTTCACACCTAAGCAGTATGAGGAGTTTATGCAGGAAACGGAGGGGGAGTTTGGCGGTGTAGGTATAGAGATAGGTATGGAGAAGGGAAGGCCTACCGTCATATCTCCTATAGAGGGTACTCCAGCGTACAGAGCGGGCATAAGGCCGGGAGACATAATACTGGAGATAAACGGTGAAGATACCTCCAACATGACTCTCATGGATGTGGTTCAGAGGATAAGAGGAAAACCCGGTACCAAGGTAACTCTCACCATACTGAGAAAGGGAGCCGACAAGCCCATAAAGGTAGAACTAGAACGCGCCATCATTAGGATAGAGAGCGTAAAGTGGACCACTTTGGGTGATGTGGGTTACGTACGCCTCTCTCAGTTTACCGACGGTACAGGTGCGAGGCTGGAGAAGGCTCTGAGAGAACTACTGAACCAGAGGGTTAAGGGAATAGTGCTGGATCTTAGAAATGATCCTGGAGGTCTTTTGAATGAAGCGGTGAACGTGGCCAGTCTCCTGTTACCAGAGGGGAAGCTCATCGTTTATACCAAAGCACGTAACGGAGAAACCAGTAGGTACTTTGTAAAAAGAAAACCTGTTCTACCGGAAGACATGCCCTTGGTGGTGCTCATAAACAGAGGATCCGCAAGCGCCTCAGAGATAGTTGCCGGTGCCCTTCAGGACTACAAGAGAGCTATCCTGGTGGGAGAGAGGAGTTTTGGTAAGGCCTCTGTTCAGAACATAATACCTCTGGAGGATGGTTCTGCCATAAAGCTCACTGTGGCCTACTACTATACACCCATGGGAAGACTCATCAACAAGAAGGGGATAACACCCGACGTAGAGGTACCTATGGACGAAAAACAGGAGGAGAAACTCCAGGAGGCCATAAGACGCAAGAGAATGGAAGGTAAGAGCGGTCTTATACTGATACCCGAGTTGGATCCTCAACTCAGCAAAGCCATAGAGATAATAAGAAGCGGTGGCGCTTTTAGGAAAGTGGCGTCATGGTGACACTTGGTGTGGAAACTTCCTGCGATGAGACTTCTTTGGCCCTCTACTCGGAGGAAGGTGTTATAGGTCAAGTGGTTCTGTCTCAGGCACAGGTGCATGCTCCCTTTGGGGGTGTTGTGCCTGAGCTGTCGGCCCGTGAACACACCCGCAACATAATACCTCTTCTGGAGAGGCTTCTTTCACAAACGGGTTTTGACCTCAGTAAGATAGACTTCGTTTCTTTTACACTGACACCTGGTCTTATAATGTCCTTGGTGGTAGGTGTTGCCTTTGCCAAAGCTGTGGCTTTTCTGTACAACAAGCCTCTTGTACCAGTACACCATCTTGAAGGACACATATACTCCGTCTTTGTGGAAACCAAGGTAGATTACCCTTTTTTGGCTCTGGTGGTTTCTGGGGGTCACACGGATCTTTACTTGGTGGAGGACTTTGGTAAGTATATCTTTCTAGGTGGGACCCTGGATGATGCGGTAGGTGAGAGTTACGATAAGGTGGCCCGACTTTTGGGTCTCGGATACCCTGGTGGCCCCATCATAGACAAGTTGGCGCGCACAGGAGAGCCCATAATTTCTCTACCCAGGCCTATGTTGGACGATGAAAGCTTTAACATGTCCTTCAGCGGTCTCAAAACCGCTGTAAAGAATCTGGTAAAGACAGGTTCTTACAGAAAGGAAGACATAGCAGCATCTTTTCAGAAGGCGGTGGTGGATGTGTTGGAAGAAAAGACAAAGAGAGCTATCAGACACACAGGTGTGAAAAATCTCGTAGTGGCAGGAGGTGTCTCCGCTAACTCAGAGCTCAGGGAGCGTTTCCGTAAACTCTCTGAGGAAATGAAAGTGAAACTCTACATACCATCCCTGTACCTGTGTACTGACAACGCCGTCATGATAGCGAGAGCAGGTATGGAGAGGTACAAGAGAGGGGTGGTGGCACCCTTAGACGTAAATCCAGAACCCAACATACCTTTAGAGGTCTTTGGGAGACAGTGGACTTAAGAAAAGGAGGACCGCTAAGAGAGTATGCAGCCCTACTATGGTGAACCCTGTGGGAAGATCCTTATAGTAGGAGATGAGAACCCCCACCGTGTTAACAACAGAACCGTACACCCATGCGAAGACAAGACCTCTCTTCAAGAGAAGGCTTACCAAAGGGGGGGCCAACAGGAGGGCAAAGACCACCAGTACACCCACCAGCTTTACAGAACTACTCACCGTTACACCAAACAGTAGATAGAAGGTAAGATTTTCCCATCTAGGTTTTAGCAATCTGGCAAAATAGAAGAGAATCCCTATAACTGTGTAGAGTAGCGCTGCCTGTAATACCTCTCTATGGGTGACAAAGAGAATATCTGAAGCTACAAGTCTCATAAAATCTTCGTTACCGGACGGACTACGGGACAGAAGCAGTACCACCCACGAAGAGCCCATGGCGTACAGAACACCTATGAAGGCTTCCTGCAGAACACCCTTTTTCTCCGCTAGGTAGACGAAAAAAGAGGAAAGAAGGGCAAAGAGGAGGGAGAAGAACCAAGAAAGATCTCCTTTACCCAGTAGGAGGGATAAAGAAACTCCCAACGCTGCCCACTGAGCTATGGCTATGTCTGCAAAGATGATACCCTTTTTTATAACCCGGAACCCTAAGTAAGAGTGTATGCCCAAAAGCACCACAGAAAGAAAGAGAGCAGACAGAATTATGTCCGTTATCTGCATCTTTGCACCTCAGCCGTTATAGTATCAAAGAGTTTTACAAGATCATCTCCATCGTGGGGGAGCACTATCACCGGCACACCTGTTTTGGAGGACACCCATTGAGCCACCTTACGATCGTGATAGACATCCTGCAGTATGCACTTAACACCCTCCCTCTTCATGGTTTCTATAAGGTTCTCTAAATGCCGGGGATTTGGAGGTATACCCGGTAGAGGTTCCAAAGTACCCACCAGTATCATGTTATACCTTCTCAGAAAGTAATCGTAAAGTTTGTGATAGGATACTACCTTTGTACCCTTCATGTTGGCCATAACGGTGTTCCACTCTTTACTCTTGCGCTCCCACATACTCAGGAAGTTTGTGAGATTTCGCTTATAAGAAGTACAGTTTCCTTCGTCTAGTTGACAGAGTTTCTCCGCCATCACCTTTGCCAGTGTAGGTATGTTGTCAGGATCCAACTGGTAGTGAGGATTCCCCTCCGGATGAACATCTCCCATAGCTCTGGATACATAAGTTGGCCTTTCTATAAGATTCACAAACATAGATAGATCCAGAAAACCTGATCTTCCGGGTTGAATGTGGGGGTTGGCTGACTGTTGAAGGAGAGGTGGGAGAAAACCCACCTCTAAGGATGCACCTTGTACTATCAGGAGGTTTGCGTTCCGCATATGTACAAGGTGAGAAGGTTTAGGTACCACAAAGTGAGGGTCCTCCCAGCTTTTGGCTATGACATGTACCTTTACGCTATTACCACCTATCTCCCTCACCAGATAACCTATCCAAGGGTAGGTAACAACCACCTTAAGCTGGGCAAAGCTGAAAGATATCAAAAACAGAAGCGCTAATAATCTCATGGCTGTTCCTCCTTAAAAGGGATGAGCACCATGGGCACCTATGGCCATCTGAAAGATTAAAGACACTTCGTTTACCCTCTTGGAAGTTTCCTCACCGAAGAGTTTTCTCTGCCCCAGCTGTAGCCTGAAGCGAGAAAACTCGGTAGGATTAAACTCTAACATCCAGGCGTAACCATAACTGGTTTTGTGCTGATCTACAAACTCGTATCTGATGCCTGTCCTCCACCGATTGTGGAACCTCCACACTAGCTGAGCGTAGGCGCCTTTATCCTTCTCCTGTTTGTCTCTGTAAAGATACTCTGCCTGCAGTGCTACGTAACGGTAGGAGTCTATACCGTAGCGCGCTGTGAGATCGGCTCCATAAAGCCTCGTATCATACCTGTCCGTCATGGCAGATGTACCCGCCAGTACCGAAAGATTACCTACATCAAAGGAAGTTTTAACAAAGCCTGTGTACACAAACTTTCTGTTAAAGGTAGGTCCTTGTTCTCCCTGGAGAGCTTCTCCTCCAATAAGGAGATAGAAGGGAGTTGGTGCCAGCCACGTAACCTGAACGCCTTTGTCAGAGTAACCTTCCTCTCCCAAAAAGCGAAGGTAGGGTAGAGGAAGATCTGTAAAATCCCACATGTGAGGATGAAAGACGTTCAGCCTACCGAAGGAAGACCTAAACTTACCGGCCTTTAACTGAAAGCCGTAAGGTAGACCTCTGGTTACAAAGTAGGCTTCTTCTACCTCAGCACCATCCTCTGTAAAGGGAATAACAGCGTACAGATCAAAGTAAGGATCTACAGGAGCATAGAAGTAAAGTTCTGCATAATCCAGGTTGAAACCTCTTTCAGAAATTCCATGACTATGGTCGGCGTGACTGTGGCCGAATAGAAGATCCTGGTAAGTTTTGTCCGACACGTTTCTGTTGATATAACTTCCTTGCACTATAAGGGATATGTTAGGTAAGAAAGCTCTCTGACTGAAGGGTGCGTAGACCCTTAGAGAATCCGAATACTTAAGTTTTAACTGAAGGCTTCTGTCTGCTGGCTCAAAAGGTTTGGCGGTCTCCTGCGGCCTACCGCCTTTCTCTAACTGGTCTATCTTTTTTTGAAGCTCTTGTAGTTGTCTTTTCAAATCTTCTAAATTTTCCTCAGCATAAGCAAAGGATAAAAGACTCAACAAAAGTACAATCTTTCTCATGGTACACCTCCTTACTTTTTTTTGGGGATGATGAAGTTGGAAATCTATGAGATGTAAGGAGGTGCCCTGCTATAGAGGAATGTTTCGAAAGGAGAGGCAGGTTCCTTTTCCGAGAACTTCTCTATTTCGAAAATGAAGAAAATTACTTCCTTCGGCTCAAGAATCTCAGAGGTGGTGTCGTTTTGTTGGTGTGTCTGCTGAATAACGCACAGGTTACAGTCATTGTGAAGTTTACCATCTTTGTGATGGTGTTCTATCAAGACAAAGTCCAACAGGAGTAACAAGAATACAGAAATGAGTCTCAGTATCATGCTTAAAGGTAATTATACCTTTTAACCATAAGTTTGGCAACTCTGTAACCTACAAAGAAACCACCTATGTGGGCGAACCAGGCCACACCTCCGTAACCTGCAAGGGGCAGTGTAAGAAGACCGTTGATTATCTGTATAAAGACCCACATCCCTATGAAGAACACAGCGGGTAGTTCCACAAAGGTGAGAAAGATGAAGATAGGCACCAACGCCAGTATGCGTGCATGGGGAAACAGAAAGAGGTATGCTCCTAAAACACCACTTATAGCTCCACTGGCTCCCACCATAGGCACATCTGTGCCACCCATCAAAAAGCTTACCAATGTCTGCAGCAAGGCAGCACCTATACCTGAGGTGAAGTAAAGAATCAGGTACCTGATACGCCCCAACCTGTCTTCCACGTTATCTCCAAAAATCCATAGGAACCACATGTTGCCCAGAATATGAAGCCAGCTACCATGTAAGAACATATGGGTAAGGAGGGTGTAAGGTCTTGCAAAAATCTCTCCGGGAACAAGGCCGTATTGATATATATAAAGGTTAAAATCCTCTTCGTCTAAACTCACCTGATGAAACCACACAAGAACACACAGAGCTATCAGGGTCAGGTTGACGAAGGGAACAGTTCTGCTTGGGTTCACATCCTTTATGGGTATCATGGATAGATGTAAAATTTTAGCAGATGTTGGGATTTTTGACGGGTTAATAAATACGAGATATCTTATTCGGTAAAGGGAAAGTGGAGGCCTCCCAAGTTCTCCTTCAGTCCACCTTAAGGACCACCTTCCCAAAATGAAGGGATTTCTCCAGATAACGATGGGCTTCTGGGGCTTCCTGTAGAGGAAAGACTCTGTCCACCACCGGTTTCAGGAGACCCCTCTCAAAGAGTTCAGTGATCTTGTAAAGATCAGCTCGCGGTCCCATATAAACACCTAAGAGTTCTATCTCCCTAACGAAGAGGTATCTGATATCTATGTGAGCGTAAGATCCAGTAGTGGTACCAAAGAACACCAGCTTCCCTCCTTTTTTTAAACACTCCACACTCTTCCAAAAGGTCTTTTCTCCCACGTGGTCCACCACAATGTCCACCCCTTCTTTGAACATCTCCCTCACTCTTTTGGGAACATCTTCAGTGTAGTGATCTATAACCATATCGGCACCCAACTCTCTGCATCTTTTGGCCTTTTCAGAGTTTCCTGCGGTAGTTATTACAAAAGCACCCATAAGTTTAGCCAGCTGTATAGCGGCTACTCCCACACCGGAGGAACCTGCCCATATTAGCACCCTGCTGTGGGGACCTATCTTACCTTTACCAACGAGAGCATTCCACACGGTGAGAAAAGTAAGAGGGTAGCTGGCGGCTTCCACAAAGCTCAGATTTGCAGGTTTACGTATGACATTTCTGGCGTGTACCTTTACGTACTGAGCATACCCTCCTTTACTTCTCAGGCCTAAGATGTCGTACTCCTTACAGAGGTTGTCTCTGCCACTCTGACACTCATGACATACGCCGCAGGAAATCCCCGGTGCCACTATCACCTCGTCACCCTCTTTTACGTTTCTCACAAGAGATCCCACCTTTTCTACGATGCCGCTTACATCCGAGCCAAGAATATGGGGGAGGGACGGCTTAACGGCAAGGGCCCCCATCCTCACCCACACGTCCAGGTGGTTTAAGGCCACCGCCTTTACCCTAATAAGGACTTCATCTTCGCCAACGGAAGGTGTGGGGAAGTCATCTACGTATCTGAGATTCTCAGGTCCGCCGAAGTTCTCTAAAACAACAGCTTGCATGGCATATATTATAGAACTATGAAATATATAGCTATACTCTTACTCCCATTAACGGTGATGGCGGCAACTTCCATCACAGCCTACTACAATCCCGGATGTGGTTGCTGTAGCTCTTACTTTAAAAAGCTGGAAAGGGATGGTTTTGTGGTTAAAAGGGTAGCGGTAGACGCCCAGCAACTGGATAAGATAAAGAACACCTTGGGGATACCTCTCAATGCAAGATCCTGTCATACTATGGTGATGGGTGGTAGGTGGATAGAGGGACATGTCCCACCAACCGGTATAAGGGAGGTATCCAAAAAAGGAGGTATCATGGGAGTGTACTCTCCACATGGTGTCAGAAGTGCAAGAGGTGAGTACGAAGAGAAGTACTACCTGGTGAAGTGAGATGGCAAGGGTAGTGTTAGCTCTACTGATGTTTCTGGTCGCCTCTTTCTCTAAGGAAAAGGCCCTCTATGTTCAGACAGAGTATGCAAAGCCTTTCCGTGTGGTGGTGGAGTTTTATTTTGATCACCCTGAGAAGATAAGACCTGCCCTTGGTTGGGTATCCAACATAGTTTATGTCCTCACTAACCCACCCTACAACTACCCTCTTGAGGATATAGACATAGTGGTTATATCCCACGGTCGAGAACTGGAAGCCTTCGTCAAAAGAAACAGGGAGAAGTACAGGGACGTAGTGGAGAGGATGGAGAGTTTAAGTCAGTACGGTGTCAAGTTTTTTGTGTGTGCTATGGCCGCAAGGCAGCTTTATAACCTCAAGGAAGAAGACTTTTATCCCTTCGTTACGTTGGTACCCTCTGCCATAACGGAGCTGGCTCATTGGCAACATAAAGGTTACGCTCTTATAATACCTCAGATTTTTTTTAAGTGAAGTATGATATTAACATGGAGAAGAGGATCACCACACCCCTTACGGAATCTGTAGTGGAGAGTCTAAAGGCGGGAGATAAAGTGCTGATAACAGGTTACATATACACAGCCAGAGATGCAGCCCACAAGAGGATGGTGGAAGCCATAGAAAGAGGTGAAGCTCCACCCTTTGATCTACGTGGACAAATCATATACTACGTGGGTCCAACACCCCCTAAGCCGGGTCAGGTGATAGGGTCTGCGGGTCCTACCACTTCCATACGTATGGATAAATATGTAGAGCCTCTCCTTAAGTTAGGCCTCAAGGGTATGATAGGCAAAGGTTACAGATCTCCTCATGTTAAGGAGCTTCTTAAGCAGTATAGAGCCGTTTACTTTGCTGCTGTGGGTGGCGTAGCAACTCTTCTGGCCAAGTGTATAAAATCTTCGGAGCTTATAGCTTATGAGGATCTGGGTACTGAGGCCATAAGGAGGCTTTACGTGGAGGACTTTCCGGTGGTGGTAGCCAATGACATATACGGTGGAGACGTGTTTGAAGAGGGTAGAAAGAAGTTTGCCAAAATAGACATATGATGCAGGTTGTCATAATAGGGGGTGGTCCTGCTGGTATTTCTGCCTCTATATACGCTGCACGTAAGAAGATGAACTTTTTACTGGTCACCAGAGACATAGGTGGACAGGTTATGAAAGCCGGCAACATAGAAAACTACCTAGGCTACGCCATGGTGGACGGTGTGTCCCTTGTGGAAAGGATGATACAGCAGATGGAGCGTTTAGGAATACAGCCCATTCTGGACCAAGTGGTGGATATAAAAAAGTTGGAGAGTGGATTCCAGGTGATAACCCTTTCAGGTAAAACCTTCACCACCAAAACTGTTTTGCTGTGTACAGGGTCAGAACACCGTAGACTTAACGTTCCAGGAGAGGCAGAGTACGTAGGTCGTGGCGTATCTTACTGCTATACCTGTGATGCTCCTTTCTTTAAGGACAGCAGAGTACTGGTGGTGGGAGGAGGCAACTCAGGTTTCGAGGCTGCAGACCAGCTTCTCCAGTACGCCAGCAAAGTGTATCTGACAGAGATATCCGATAGCTTCAGAGCTGACGAGGTTCTGAGAGAAAAAGTTCTGACAAACCCTAAAGTGACACCCCTTCTTAGACACCGTGTGTTGGAGATAAGGGGAGACACGAAAGGTGTAAGGAGTGTGATACTGGAGGATCTTTCTTCAGGTAACGTGCGCCAGTTGGAAGTGGAAGGAGTGTTTGTAGAGATAGGGTTAGAGCCTAACACAGAACTGGCGTCACGCTTGGGTGTCCTTACCAACAGCAGGGGTGAGATACTGGTGGATTGTAACAACAGAACTTCAGAGCTTGGGATTTACGCTGCGGGGGACTGTACCAACATATTCGCCAAGCAGATAGTAACAGCTGCGGGAGATGGTGCCAAAGCGCTTCTCTCCATCTACCATGATCTTACGTACGGAGTAAGTAACTGGATCTGATGTCTATAAAGTTGTACCTCTTGGGAAGAAAAAGGGGATTCTTGCCTATAACGTTGATGCATGCCATGGCACGCCTCGGTTACACAGGTGTAATACTGGTGGAACCTGAGGATCTTTTTCTATGTCTTGGCTACTTTGACTATCTTCCTCAGATAGTAGACCTAAGAGAGTGCAGGAATCTCAAAATACCCATTATAAGGAGGGAGATAGGTGGAGGCACCGTACTTCTCGGACCGGGACAGGTGTTTTACCAGATGGTGTTAGAGAAAAGAGACGTTCCTTTCAAAGTAGAGGATGCTTATAAAAAACTCTCCAGTCCCGTAGTAAGGGCATACAGGCGTTTAGGGGTTGATGTAGAGTACAGGCCTATTAACGATATTGTGGTGAAAGGTTCTCAACGTAAGATAAGTGGACAAGGAGCGGGGGATGTAGGAAAGTGTTTTGTGTTTGCAGGGAACATTTTGGTGGATTTTAATGTAGATATTATGGCCAGACTACTGGCGGTGGTTCATAAGGATAAAGTGAGGGAGAAGCTTCTGGAAAACATGTCCTGGTTGAAGAGAGAAACAGGCACAGATTACACCTTTGAAGACATAGCCTCCCTGCTGGTGGAGGAATTCTCCAGAGAGTGGGATCTGGAACCTACGGAGGTTCCTCAGGAAGCTTTGGATCTGGCCCATCAGCTGGAGAGAGAGCTTACTTCAGAAGAAACCCTTTGGGAAGAGACGGGTAGAAAGCATAATGTGGTAAAGATAAGGGAGGGCGTGTACATAAGGAGTAAGGAGGTACAGATAGAGGGTTCTTCCGTAAAGGTATATGCGGAGATTGTGGACGGTGTAGTCAGATACATAGAGTTAGAACCACCAGACCATCATCTGGAGAAACAACTTACGGGCATACCTTATGAGCTCAATGTAGAGAAGGAGGGGATCCCTAAGCATTTACTGAGAGTTCTTCTCTTTGAGTAAAAGAGGAGAGAGTAGATCCGATTATACTCTTAGTGGAGGGTGAAACATGCTGGGAGCGACGTTCGGTATAGTATCCCAAGGTCTTCAGATTCTAAGGAAGGCCATCGAAATCAGAAACAGAAATGTGCTTAACGCCTCCAATCCGGATTACGCCCAAGAAAACCCGCGCATAGAGAGTTTCGCTCCAGTAGGCATAAAACTGGAGGATGTGGAGAGGGTGAGAAACTTCTATCTTTTATCCGAGAGGAACAACAGGCTTTCGGTGGTAAATTACCTTGAGGAGAGAATAAAGAAGGGCGAAGCAGTGGAAGATCTGTTTCAGGAGTTCACAGGTGGAGTAGGTGGGGCAGAGTATATAAACAACTTCTTCCGAGCCTTTCAGGATCTTATGAAAGATCCCACCAACGTGGGGGCGAGGGCAGATCTGGTGAGGCAAGCCAACACCCTGATGGGATATATCAGGGACAGAAAGGGCGATATGGACAGAGTATTCAACAGCACTGTCTACAATCTTCAACGGTACGTAGGGCGAGTAAACGAACTTACACAGAAACTAGCACAGATAAACAGAGATATACTCACCACATACGCAAGAACTTACTCCAGCGGTAAGGATTACAAGAATTTACTGGATGAAAGAGATAGGCTTCTGAGAGAGTTATCAGAACTTATCAACGTGAGGGTTCAGGAGGATGACATAGGCAGGGTCAGAGTGGAGATGGCGGGTGGTTTCCTTCTAGTGGAAGAGGGTAGAAGCTGGACTATCACGTACGATGCTTCTAGCAGAAAGGTGTTTTGGAACTCGAAGGATGGCTCCACAGTGGATGTGACAGGGCATATCAACGGAGGAAGGATAAAAGGAGCCGTTGAGTTTCTCAAAGATCTGGACCTTTACTTACAGGGTTTAGACAACGTAGCTAAGAGACTCATAAGCAGAGTAAAGTTACCTGTTATAAAGGGCTCCGACCAGTATTACTGGACTACCGTCAAAAACAGTCCCGGCGATCCTATAGGTGAGAGTGGTAGTATAACTCTTGTAGGAGTTTCCTCTGTCACAGTAAGCTACCAACCATCCGACACTTTACAGGACATAGCCAACATTATTAATGCCCAAAACGCGGGTTTTACCGCATCGGTTGTACAAGAGCCCGATGGTACCTACACACTCCGCATAGTCTCCTCAGATCCTTCCTACCAGATAACTGACTCTAACGGTAACATAGGTGTGAAGGTATTCACAGGTACGGGACTGCAGGACGGTGGTGTAAACCCTCAGCTCCCCTCCTTAATGGGTAACCTAGATTACTCTGTTGCGGACCGGTTCTTCTCTCTATCCTCCCGTTGGTGGGAGGACTTGAAGGATCTTTACCAAAAGCTTGTATCCGACATATCCTCCACACAGAACACTCTCAAAAAGCAACACGAGATAGAAAAAGCCCTGTTAGACTCCTTAAATGCGAGACTCAGTGAGTTACAGGGTGTTTCCATAGATCAGGAATTCATGGAGATAATGCAGTTGCAGAGAAGTTATGAGGCACTTGCTAAAACTGTCAGCGCTATGGATGATCTCCTAAGGACAACTTTGAATATGGTGTGAGGTGTTAGCCATGAGAGTACCAGACTACTTTATATTTTCCTTGCTAAAGGAACAGGAAGCGAAGGTCAGAAGGCAACTGGAGGACAAGATACTGGAAGTATCTACAGGTAGAAAGGTGAGGAGTATATCCGATGAACCCAACGTAACCTTTAACGTCATAAGTCTCAAGAAGGAGGTAGCTCAACTGTCCCAGTACTCGAAAAACAGACTCTTTTCGGATACCTACCTAGCTTACACAGACTTTACCTTAGGCAAGATGGAGGATCTTCTTAAGGGTGCCTACTCTAATGTGGTAAGGGCTAAGAACAGTGCCACTTTAACGCCTCAGGAACTGAAGGCCACAGCTGATGGTATGTACGCTACATTGAAGGCCCTTCTCGACAGAGCCAACGATAAACTGGGACAAGTGTTTGTTTTTTCTGGTACGGACCTGGAACGCAGACCTTTTGATGAGACTACTCTTGACTACGTAGCCTCACCTCAGGACTTCCAAGTGTGGATCTCCGACAGCACCAGTATCCCCACTGTACTGAGTGGAGGGGAAGTGTTTTATACATCGAGCACCCTTTCAAAGGCAACGTACTTATCACCCACACAGAGCTTCACCTCCTCAGGTACAATAACTATAACTGTTGGTGCAACTACGGTAAACATCAGTTACGGGGCACAGAACCAACCACAGAGTATTGAAGAGCTCGCAAGCTATATGAACGCCAGTTATGGGAACTTGCTGGGAGCTTTGGTCTCCCAAAATCCAGACGGCAGCTACTCCTTACTTATATACAGCAAGGACCCATCTTCGAAGCTTACCCTCTCCGCTACTGGAGAACTCTCCGTAGGCTTTCAGGACACCAATGTCCTGCAAGCTGTGAAGAGGGTAGCCGACAAATTAAGTTCCGGATTATATCCCGACGAATCTGACCTTTTCCTAATAGAAAGGTCCTATAGCACCGTAAGCGCTTGGAGGGCGAAGGTGGGGTCAGTACTGGCGGTGGTTAGAAACATGCAGGATCTTCAGGAGAACAGTATGGATATCCTTCAGGCACGCAAGTCTGATCTTGAGGATGCGGATCTCCCGCAGAGTGTTCTGGAATACACACGCTACAGGATAGCCTATGAGGCCCTTATGAGAATTGTGGCAGACCAGAAGGACCTCACCATACTGCGCTATATCTAAGTAAGTATCAAAAAACTTGACAAAGTTTCACTAAAGTTTTACATTATAGAGGAAGGAAGGAGGTGTTGCCATGGCAGAAAAGGTGATAGGCATAGACTTGGGAACCACCAACTCTGTGGTGGCGGTGATGATGGGAGATGAACCTGTTGTGATACCCAATCAAGAGGGTTCCCGTCTTACACCTTCCGTGGTCTCTTGGACCAAGGAGAAGGAGATTCTGGTAGGTGAACCAGCCAAACGCAGAGCTATTTTGGATCCCGAAAACACTATATACGAATCAAAGAGGTTCATAGGTAGGAAGTTTGAGGAGGTTAAAGAAGAGGCCAAAAGGGTGTCTTACAAGGTGGTGGCTGACGAGAAGGGAGATGCCGCCTTTGATGTACCTAACGCGGGTAGGTTGGTGAGACCTGAGGAGGTTGGCGCTCAGGTCCTTAAGAAACTTAAAGAGGCTGCGGAAGCTTATCTGGGAGAGAAGATAACAAAGGCCGTGATAACTGTACCTGCCTACTTTAACGAAAGACAGCGTCAGGCTACGAAGGATGCGGGAAGAATAGCAGGACTGGAAGTGGTACGTATCCTCAACGAGCCAACGGCGGCAGCTCTGGCTTACGGTCTTGACAAAAAGTCGGACGTGAGGATACTGGTTTATGACTTCGGTGGTGGTACCTTTGACGTGTCCATACTGGAGGGAGGTGAGGGCGTCATAGAGGTGAAAGCCACTGCTGGAGACACCCATCTCGGTGGAGCCAACATAGACGAGAGGATAATGGAGTGGCTCATAGAGGAGTTTAAGAAGGATACAGGTATAGATCTACGCAAGGATAGGACGGCTCTCCAAAGGTTGAAGGATGCAGCTGAACAGGCCAAGAAGGAACTTTCCTTCAAAATGGAGACAGAGATAAACCTACCCTTCATCACCATAGATCCATCCACCAACCAGCCCCTACACCTACAGAAGACTCTCACCAGAGCCAGATTGGAGGCTATGATACAGGACCTCATAGACAGAACTATGGAGGTGGTCAAGAGGGCTCTGGAAGATGCCAAGCTGAGACCTCAGGACATAGATGAAGTGGTGCTGGTGGGTGGTTCCACCCGTATACCCTTGGTGCAGCAGAGAATCAGGGAGTTCTTTGGAAAGGAACCCCACAAAGGTGTCAACCCTGACGAGGTAGTGGCGGTAGGTGCAGCCATACAGGCGGGTATAGTGTCCGGACAGGTGAAGGAGATCCTGCTGGTGGACGTCACACCTCTTTCCCTCGGAGTGGAGACTTACGGAGGTGTGATGACGGTTCTCATACCCAGAAACACTCCCATTCCTTACAGGAAGTGTGAGATCTTTACCACAGCTGCCGATTACCAAACTGAGGTAGAGATCCACGTTCTTCAGGGAGAAAGACCTTTGGCGAAGGACAACAAGTCACTGGGTAGGTTCTACCTCACGGGCATACCTCCAGCCCCCAGAGGAGTACCCAAGATAGAGGTGTGTTTTGACATAGACGTGGACGGGATACTGCACGTGACAGCTAAAGATCTGGCTACAGGAAAAGAACAGTCCATGAGAATTCAACCTTCCTCTGGACTCACCCAAGAAGAGATCGAGAGGATCATAAGGGAAGCTCAGATGCACGAAGAGGAGGACAGAAAGAAGAAGGAGCTCATAGAAGCCAAGAACCAACTGGACCAGCACGTCTACCACTTGGAGAAGGTGTTGAGGGAAAGCAGGGATAAACTACCTTCTGATCTTGTATCGGAAGCTGAAGCGGTCATTACGGAAGCCAGAAAGGCCATAGAGTCCTCCCAACAGATAGAAGAAGTGAGGAGAGTTACGGAAAAGGTTCTGAGCGTAGCGGGTAAGGTGGGTAGCTATCTTTATCAGGAGGCAGGTAAGAAGCCGGGTGGAGATAGTGGGGATGTGATAGAGGGGAAACCCCTCTAAGGAGGGGTCCCTATCTTTTCACTTATCCTGTTCTTCTTATACTGAGCTTCTTTGAGAGCTTCGAGAAGATCCATTCCATCTTTGTAAAATCGTAGAGCTTCTTCTAGCTCTGTTTCGTGCTCCACCTTGAACACAGGATCCTCCAACAATGTTCTCAGTATCTCCTCTACCTCCTTTTTACTAACACCCAACACTTTTTCCAGCACGTAGGCAAGTTCCAGCAACGTGTAAGTGGATATGAAGATCTTTGTCTTTCTCTTTTCCGCATTTCTGAGTTCCCTCTCCACATACTGGGCATCCTCCTTTCCCTGCAGTAAAGAGAGAAGACCCTGTGTATCTATAGCCTTCATCACAGTTCAAAATCCTTCAGGTACTTGGATCTCGCCGGGTGTCTCAGTTTCCTTATCGCCTTGGTTTCTATCTGCCTTATCCTCTCACGGGTTACGTTAAACATCCTCCCTATCTGTTCCAGGGTGTACTCGGTACCATCCACAAGACCATACCTGTACATGAGTATCTCTCTCTCCTTCTCACCGAGGGTACTGAGAACTTTTATAAGTTGCTCTCTGAGGAGTTTACGGGTGACCTGTTCTTCGGGTGATGGGACACTTTTGTCCTCTATGAAGTCCTTCAGGTGAGCATCCTCATCGTCCCCTATGGGAGTCTCCAAGGATATGGGCTCTTGGGCCATTCTCATCACCTTTCTAGCTTTATCGACAGGTATGCCGAGATACTTAGCTATTTCCTCCGCGGTAGGTTCCCTACCTAACTCCTGAGTGAGCTTCTTGTGAGCCTTTGTTATATCGTTTATGGTCTCTATCATGTGAACAGGTATCCTGATGGTTCGTGCCTGATCCGCTATGGCTCTGGTTATGGCCTGACGTATCCACCAGGTGGCGTAGGTGGAGAACTTATAACCTTTCCTGTAATCGTACTTGTCCACAGCCTTCATAAGACCTATGTTACCCTCCTGTATAAGATCCAGGAAGTGCAGCCCCCTGTTGACATACTTTTTGGCTATGGAAACAACCAGTCTGAGGTTACACTTCACCATAACCTGCTTTGCCTGCGTTACCTTCGTCCTTCCCTCCTTTATTATCTGTATGACCCTGCCTATCTCCTCCGGAAGAATACCCATCTCCCTTCTGAGTTCCTCCACCTCTTTTCTTAGCGCTAAGTACTCGTTCCTCAAAATCTGGAAACGGGCAAAGCCGTAGCCCGCCTTTTCGGCCTTTTCCTGAAGATCCGGTCTTAAGTCATACTCTCTTATCAACTCTTCTATGTTGGGATGGATAGACTCCAACTTGCTCTTCCTCTGTTCCAACTCCTTGATCCTCTTGGAATACCTGTTGTAGAGGTTGAGAAGCTCGTCCGCTATCTTTTCAAAACGCGAGTACTTGAGTTTCATGTCTTTAAGAACTCTGTTCATTCTGGCGTGGCGTTTCAGATACTCCTTCTTATACTCGGATAGTCCGTACTGCAGGTACAGATCCCTCCACTGAAGGGCTTCTTTGTAAGCTTTCGCCAGTTCTAACCCTTTCTGCATGAAGTACCTCTCCAGCTGCTCGTGGCTTTCTTCATACTCTTCTACCGTTCTGCTGTCGTCCACTGTGTCCACTATGTCTTGTACTCTGAGCTTGCCGTTGCACACGTTGGCCCAGTCCTTCAGGACCCTGTCTATGAGGAAGGATGTTCTCAAAAGCCCCCTTCTCATTATCTTTCTTCCCATCTCTATCTGCTTGGCATACTTTATCTCCTCTTCTCTCGTGAGGAGAGGAATCTTTCCCATCTCCCTCATGTAAAGTCTCACCGGGTCACCGTCCTTGGAAGACTGGAGAAGGTGGTCCGCTGAGACCATGAGGTGTTCGTCTCTTTCTTCCCTATCTTCTTCAGACTCCACCAGCTTTATTCCCCTCTCCTGAAGAAAGTCCATGATCTCTTCGTAAAGTTCGGTGTCCATGAGAGAATCACCCAAAGCTTCGTTCAGCTCATCGTAAGTTACGTAACCTTTTTCGCCAAGGCTCATAAGTTTTTTCATGAGGCCTCTGTTTATCATCGCCTACCTCCTACCTCAAAACTTGTAAAAATATAAGATTTTAAAGGGTTATGACAACACCCTGATGACCTCATCGTCCTCTACCTGTCTGAAGTCTCTGTAGAACATACCTACAGCAAAGGGATGTTGATCAGATACGTGATAACACAGAACCACCTCTGCATGTTTCATCAGTTTAGGAAGGATGTCTCTGGGACAAACAGGAGAAGCTACTATCACCTTCTCGGCACCCTTTCTTCGTAGATACTCAGCTCCTGCGGTTACCGTCATACCCGTAGCTATACCATCGTCCACTAAGATGACCGTCTTTCCGGAGAAGTTGGGTGTGCGGTTCTTTAGGAAAAGTCTCTCCCTCTCCCTTATCTTTTCCAGTTCCTTCTTGGCTATTCTCTTTATATCCTCTTCCGAAAGGCGGAAATGCTTTACTGTCTCTTCGTCTAAGTAGATATTCCCATCAGGATCTATGGCGCCGAAGGCCAGTTCCGGGTTTTCCGGTACTCCCAACTTTCTCACCAGAAGGATACTCATGTCCGCACCTAAGACTTTTGCCACCTCCTTGGCCACTACCACCCCACCCCTAGGTATGCCCAATACAAGGATGTCTTTCGGATCCTTTAGGTTCTCTTTTATATAACCTCCCAACAGTTTACCGGCCGTCTCCCTATCTGGGAAGATCATATCTTAGATTAATTTAGTCCCTGAAGTAAAAGCGGACAATTATGGAGTTATCTCCTCACACCGTTAGAGATCCTTAAGAATAGCTTTGAGTCTCTCCTCCAGTTTCCTTATAGATTCCAGTATATCTTCCTTCTGAGCGGCGGCCAGCTTAGGGAAAGTGGTCACCTCTATGGTTTCTAGTATAGGTTTCTTCTCTCTGTCAAAGAAAACCCCTATCCACACACCACTTATTCCCGTCTCTCTCCACTCCACAGGATAGGTGGTGGACTCCATCCTTATGGTGATCTGCCCTTCTCCCAGCACGTCTAGTATGGCTATCCTGTCCTCCTCCGTTATAGGTATCTTGTTGATGTATATGGTGTGCTCCTCCCCCTTTTCTACCAGATCCTTTAAAGCATCCAGTATCTCCTTCAGCAGATAGGGTGCGTTCATAAGCATGATTTGAACTCCTCTATGTATTCGTTCCAGGCCTTTATACCTACTAACACCTTTATCACCTCACCATCCTTGAGTATGAGGAGGGCGGGAACTGAGGAAACAGACAACAGATTCTCTATATCCTTTTCCACACCGTCTACGTTAATACGGAGGAACCTAAAGTTGGTAAAAACCTTCTCCAGTTCGGGAGCTACCACCTCTACATCAAATATCTCCTTTATCCTACTTTTTCTAGCTTCGGAAGTAAGAAACAGACAGATATCACCTTTCTGTCTTAACAGACTCTTGAGCTCATCCAAGGTGATGGTCACCATGGCATCGAACCTCCACACCCCAGTTCTTCAGTTGTTCTATCACAGCCATCAGAAGCTCAGGCATCTTTTCCTTTACAGGATCTGACAAATCTGTTGAAACCTCAAAAGAGAAGGGCTCCATACCTATCAGTACTATCTCCGCCGGCTTTTTACCTGTGAGTTCTGCCAGTGCGAGGACCTCCTGTACGCCCACCTCATGAGCGGAGACCTTCTTTCTGAAATGGGATTTCACCTCATGATCCTTCAGAAGGTATAAGGTGCCGGGGGGACCACCACCCAGCACCGCGTCTATTATCAGAAGTTTATCCACACCCTCCATGTAATAAAGCAAGTCTATTCCCAAAGTACCACCGTCCAACAGTTGTAGATCATCTCCGAAACTACAGTTTCTTTTAAGTTGGTTGACAGCATGCACACCTAATCCCTCATCCGAGAGAAGAATGTTGCCCACTCCGAGTACCATAACCTTCAAGAGACATCCTCCACGTCCACAGGATCTTTTTTGAGAAACTTCACACCACTGAACATAGAGGAGATTTCTCCACTCTTCTTCAATGCGTCCTCTCTGATCACCATGTACACGTGCAGTATAACAAAGAAGATCACTATCCAAGCAAACCAATGATGCCACATATGTGTCATAAACTCGCCACCCAACATGGGTATAACCCAACCGGTTATCTTAGACCAGAAACCTCCAGGGTTAGACATACCGTACATGGCGAATCCCGTGAGAACCATAAAGATAAGAAGCAGGTACACCAACAGGTAAACCACCCTTGCAAGAGGATTCCTTACGTACAGAGGATGCTGGGGTTTTATGAAGAGATAGTAGAGGAGCATGTCCCATATACCTTTCCAGAAATCTCCTCTCAGTTTGGGAAGAAACAGTCTGTCTCCCTTTCTGAAGAAGGCTATGAAGAACCGAAACAGAAGACCTACCAACAGCACATAACCGGCAGCGAAATGGACCATTCTGAGAAGATCCATAGTGAGGCGTTGTCCGTAGGCATAGGTAGCCTCAAGACCTTGAGATCCAACGAAGAAGGGATTACCTATGTACAAACCTGTTAAAAAGAGGAGGGTGATGGCAAGGGCGTTAACCCAGTGCCACACCCTTAGGGAAGGGCTGAATATGTATATCTTCTTCATGATAAGACCTCCTTACAAAACCTTTACCTTTAGGATCTCCCTACCCTCAGTATCGTACAGGTGTGTGGAACACGCAAGGCATGGGTCAAAGGAGTGTATACCTCTTAGAACTTCCAGGGGCTTGTCTACTACCTTAACGGGTGTGTCTTTCATACACTCTTCGAAGGCTCCTTGTCCTCCCATAGGATCCCTTGGACTACCGTTCCATGTGGTAGGAACGACACATTGATAGTTGGCTATTTTACCGTCCTTGATAACACACCAGTGACCTAGTGATCCACGGGGAGCTTCAGTTATACCTACGCCCTTGGCCTCCTTGGGCCACGTGGAAGGATCCCACTTTTCCATGTTGGCAACCGCTGTGTCTCCTGCCTTTATGTTGTCTACCAGTTTCTTAAAGAAGTAGAGGTTGGCGGCAGCACCTACCTGAGCCTCCAGACCTCTCGCCGCTGTTCTTCCTACGGTGGTGGGAAGCCATACATGAGGTGGAAGACCGAGAACCTTAGAAACAAGATCTATCTGTCTTACCACCATCTCATCCATCCATGAGGGTTTTATATGACCCTGTTTCACAGCGGTGTAGATAACTATATAACGGGCAAGCGGGCCAACCTCGCAGGGCTTTCCGCGCCATCTGGGAGATTTTATCCATGAGTATTTTCCTTTTTCGTCAAGGTACTTCCACTGGGTCTTAGTTCCTTCTTTTGGTCCCGTATAGTTAGGTTCTGTTATACCATCCCAAGGATGAAGCCCTTTCGTCTCGTCAGGATACTTGTACCAAGAGTGGGCCACAAACTCCTGTATCACTTCAGGGTTGGTAAAGTCCTTACCTACCATAGGATAGTATTTAGCCTTTTCTACACCCTCCGCGAAGTCTTCTACCACACCATTAGAGTGGTACAGAATCTTGGCGTGATAGTCCCCACCCTTTATATTTCTGTAAGGTTCATCTGGAAACTCCCCGTACCCTATTACCCTCTTCTTGGCCAGTCCACCACCGTATGTTTGGCCTTTTTGAACGTACAGGTGTCCTATAGCCAAAAGATCAATGAGGTAGAAGTAGTTGACAGCTTCTATCTGAGTATAGATTGAGTCCTCCACCACCGCCAGTCTTTCAGCGTTTATGGGAGCGTTCATATCCTCAAAGGATATGGAACAGGTCATACCACCTACAAGGTAATGGGGGTGCGGGTTCTTACCGCCAAAGACCACCTGAGGTATAAAGAATTCTCTCTGCACGTCCAACATGTTAAGGTAGTGAGCTACCGCCATCAGGTGAACTTCGGGAGGCAACAGTTTGTAGTCAGGGTGATCCCACCAGTGTGCTGCAAATATACCTAGCTGGCCACTCTCTACTACTTTCTTTATCCTCTCTTGGAACGTTCTGTAATAGCCAGGCGTGGCTTTAGGAAATTTTTTAGGATAGGCCCTGTGCCCCATAAAGTCGGGCATGAGCTCCGTTATGGCACCGTATTTTTCCAAAAGTTGATTTTGTAAAACTGCTGTTTGAACAGGATCAGCTTTCAGAGCCTCTAAAGGTGAAACCCAGTCGAGGGCGTGTAGGTGATAGAAGTGTACCAAGTGGTCGTGTACTTGCAGGGATCCGTACATGATGTTCCTTATGTAATTGGCATTCTTGGGTATCTGGATATCGAGAGCGTCCTCCACACAACGTACCGATGCGAGAGCGTGTATGGAAGTACACACACCACAGATCCTTTGGGTGAAGGCCCATACGTCTCTTGGGTCTCTGTTACGCACTATGAGTTCTATACCGCGCCACATAGTTCCAGAAGATACAGCATCCAACACTTTTCCACTCTTTTCGTCCACTATCAACTCGATCCTTAAATGGCCTTCGATTCTGGTTACTGGGTCCACCACCACTCTCGCCATGATCACTCACCTCCTTCTTTATCTTTGTTTCTTATCTTAGAAACAACACCATGCAGTACAGCACCTGCTGCTGCGGCAGTAGCCACAGCTACACCTACTTTATCAGCGTTGGCTTCTACCGATGGTACAGGTATAGTGGTCAGTCTTTGGTAGAAGGGACCGTTGTCCCAGAAGTTATCCTCAGCACACCCTATACAACCGTGACCTGCTTGAATGGGGTAGGACAAACCGTTGTACCATCTTATGTTACCACAAGAGTTGTAGGTGGTCGGTCCTCTGCACCCTACCTTGTAGAGACACCACCCTTTCTTTGCTCCTTCATCGTCAAATCTTTCCACAAACTGACCTGCATTGAAGAAGGCTCTCCTGTAACACGTGTCGTGAATCCTATTACCGTAGTACTGCTTGGGTCTTCCTTGAGCATCTAAGGGAGGTATGCTTCCGAAAAGGGCTATGTGCATTATAACACCCGTCATCACTTCCGCAATGGGAGGGCATCCAGGTACCTTGATGATAGGTTTGTCCTTTATTACCTTATCTATGGGCACAGCGGTGGTGGGGTTTGGTTTCGCTGCCTGTACACATCCCCAGCTGGCACAAGATCCCCAAGCTATAACGGCCATAGCACCTTCAGCAGTTTCCTTCAAAACTTCCAAAAAGGGTCTTCCACCCACTATACAGTACATACCATCCTCACCGAGGGGTGGGTTCCCTTCAACGGCCAGTATGTACTTACCCCAGTACTTTTTCATTATCTCTTCCCTGTGCTTCTCGATGGCATCTCCAGCGGCGGCAGATAGCGTGTCATCGTACTCGAGGGATATCATGGTGAGAACTACGTCCGAAGCTAGAGGCGTGGAGGATCTTATGAAAGATTCTGAACAGCAGGTACACTCAAGCCCGTGAAGCCACAGGACAGGTGTACGGGGTCTTGTCTCTAAGGCTCTCACCACCTCCGGCACCATGGTGGGGGCCAGTCCCATGATACCTGTTATGGTGGTGGCAAACTTTAAGAAATCCCTCCGGCTTACGCCGTGCCGCTTTAGAGCCTCGTAGAAGGTCTCCATCGGTCCACCTCCTATATTGATCGTTCATTCAATATTCTGACCTATGATAATGGTGAATGTCAAATCATTTTTCTTATAGAGGTATAAGTTTAACTTATAAGCTTCCTTAGGGTAGTCCTGGTGATACCTAAAACCTCAGCAGCCTTTACCTGAGAGCGGAGCTCTTCGTAAGCTGTTTTTGCCATAACTCTGGCCATCATTTCCATCAAGCGGTTGTAGATGTTCCTCTCTCCTGCCCTTATCCTTCGCCTCACTTCTTCCTCCACTATAGTCAGTATATTGTGAGATGGACTTTCCACTGATGGAAGATCCAGGTGCTTGGACGTGAGTATGGAACCGTAGCATACAGTGACAGCTTTCCTTATAGCATTTTCCAACTCCCTTACGTTGCCAGGCCACGGATGTTCCAGTACGGTTCTCAGAAAGTCTTCTGTATAGCCTTCTATCCTTTTACCCAGCTCCTTGCATACCTTACTGAGTATGTAGTTGAGGAGCATGGGTATTTCCGATCTCCTTTCCCTGAGGGGTGGTATGTGTATATGTATAACACTGATTCTGTAGTAGAGGTCTTCTCTGAATAGACCCTGTTTTACCATGTCCTTCAGGTCTCTGTTAGTGGCACACACTAACCTGAAGTTGACGGGTATCTCTCTGTTGCTACCAAGTCTACGTATCTTCCTGTCCTGCAAAACCCTCAGCAGCTTTGACTGTAGAGATAGGGGAAGCTCTCCCACCTCGTCCAGAAAGAGTATCCCTTTTTCTGCCTCCTCCATTAAGCCTCTCTTGGAACTCGTGGCACCGGTAAAAGCTCCCTTTTCGTATCCAAAGAGCTCCGCCTCAAAGAGCTCATGAGGTATAGCAGCACAGTTAACCGCTACAAAGGGTCCCCTCCACCTGCTGGACAGCTTCCAGAGAGCCCTAGCAAAAGATTCCTTACCTGTTCCAGACTCGCCCGTGATAAGGACAGGCACATCGACGGATGCTGCCTTCCCCAGTATGCGTAACACACTTCCCATAACACCTTCTGTGCTACCAGCTATGGAACAAAGCTCCTCACATAACTCACCGTGGAGGTAGGTATCCTCTGGTCTGAAAGGTATAACTCTTTCCCTATGTCTGAACTCTTCCTCCAGCTTTGCGTACAACTCCTTCCACTTATCCTCCCTCACCGGTTTTCTCAATACATCGTAGAATCCAAGACTTATAAGTTTCATTACATAACCAGGTATGCTGTTGGCGGTAATGGCTACGAGAACATTGTTTTCTCTGAGGTCCGCAAGAGGGGAAAGGCCCACCGTATCTACATCCAGAAGGATCACATAACCTTCTAGATCCTCCGGTGGTTCCTCCACTCGGTGCACACCGTTCAGACACAGTGTCTTGTCTCTGGTACAGAGAAGGACCTTCATGATCATTAAATATACACAATGTATACCAAATAGACAAAAGGTTGTTAGGCTAAAGTATGAAACTGCGCCACTTTCCTCACTTCTTTTATGTGGCATGTACCTTGCATGTAATAGTTGTGGAGGTGGACGGTTATGGTAAGTAGGGAAGTACTGGAGAAGAACCCTAGGGAGGCTTTGAAAATGGAGAAACATCCTCTGGACATCCTAGAGGAGCTTCCCAGAATGATAGAGAAGGGGTACGAAGGTGTACCCGAAGAGGATCTTGTCAGACTTCAGTGGTACGGGCTTTATCATGACAAACCTCGTGTAGGCTACTTTCTGCTGAGAGTTAGAATACCTGGAGGGATTCTCACGCCTTCCCAGTTGAGGGTTTTGGGAGAACTTGCCACTAGCTTTAACAACTACGCTGAACTTACCATGAGACAAGATCTTCAGCTCCATTACATACGTCTCGAACATCTACCTGAGGTGCTGGAGACATTAAAGGAAGTGGGTCTTTTCCCCGTGGGAGCCTGTGGAGATACTGTTCGCAACATAACGTGTTGCCCAGTGGCCGGACATCAGAGGGAGGAGTTAGAAGACGTGAGACCTATTCTACACACATTGGAGAGTATCTTCCATGATCCTTCCCGTAGAGAACACTTTAACCTTCCCAGGAAGTTCAAAATAACAGTAACGGCGTGTCCTTACCATTGCAGCATGCCAGAGATGCACGATCTTGCTTTTGTAGGAACTGTAAAGGATAGGGAATTTGGCTTTGCTGTATGGGTTGGTGGAGGACTATCCTCCACACCTAGAATAGCCAGAAAACTGGGAATTTTTATCCCACCAGATAAGGTAGGTGAGGTGGCCGAAGCGGTTGTCAGTATGTGGAGTCAGGATCCTGAGAACAGGAAATCTTTTGTGAAAGCACGGATAAAGTATTTTGTGGACAGGCTTGGTGTCGAAAGGTTTAAAGAGGAACTCCTCAAAAGACTATCCTTTGTACCAGAGCCCCTGACGGAGGAGCCCAGGCCCGTAGCCCGTTTCTTTCATACAGGTATCAGAAAACAGAAGGAAGAAGGTTTTTACTACGTGGGTGTTCCTGTGCTGGCGGGGAGGGTGAGGGGGGACCAGTTACTTAGGCTAGCAGAACTGACGGAGAGATTGGACCTTTCCGTTAGAATAACCCAGAGACAGAATCTTCTTTTACTTAACGTAGCGGAAAATCACTTAGGGACCGTCCTGGAAAAACTGAAGGAGATAGGCTTCGACATGGATTCTGGTGAAACCAGGAGTGTTTCTGTGGCATGTACCAGTGATCCTTTCTGCAACTACTCGGTGGGAGCTGCAAAGGAAGCGCTAATAGAACTTCTTCAGTATCTGGAAGGAGAGCTAGGTAAGTTGGAAGGCCTGACAATAGGCGTAGATGGTTGTCCCCACGCGTGTGCCCATCACTGGTTGAATGACATAGGACTTCAGGCCACTCATCTGAGGCAACCGGACGGTTCTGTGGAAACCACCTACAACTTGGTACTGAGGGGAGGTTACGGTAAAGAAGCGAGCATAGGCAAGATAGTACTTAAAAAGGTTCCTTTTGTGGACCTGAAGGTGTTTATAAAGAACCTTGTAGCGGCCTATAAGAGATCGGGACTTTCCTCTTTCCACGAGTTTATCAACAGTTACACCGACGAGGAGCTTATAGAGATCATGAAGGGAGAAAATAAAGCACGGCAGGACGAGGGGAAAGTTAGGGTCAGGATATTTGGTCCCCTCACGCGTTTTTCCGGTGGCTTATCTGAGATAGAGCTGCCTCCTGGTACCTTAAGGGAGATCTTGCGCCACCTAGAGACAGAACTGGAAGGTTTCAGGGGAAGACTTCTGGATGAGAACGGTAAACTCAAACCCTTTGTGAAAGTGTTTCTGAACGATGAAGACATCGCCTTCTTACCTGACGGTCTGAACACTACCGTTAGGGAAGGGGATGAGATCATGCTGTACCCTGCTTTAGCTGGTGGCGCACCGCCGCTTGATGAAACTGAAGTTCACGAACTGGCCATAGAGTTTGAGGACAAAACAGCCCATGATGTACTGCGCTGGGCCATAGAAAATCTCCATCCCAGACTTTACATAGCATGGAGTGGACAGGTGGAGGATATGGTCTTGTTGGATATGGCGTGGAGAATAAATCCGGCAGTACGTGTGTTCACCGTGGATACAGGTAGATTACACGAAGAAACCTACCGGTTGATGGAGGAAGTATACGAAAGATATGGTGTAAGGATTGAGGTCTACTTTCCAGAACCGTCCGATGTGGAGAAAATGGTGAAAGAACACGGCGTTAATCTCTTCTATCGCTCCGTAGAGCTAAGACACCTGTGCTGTTATGTAAGAAAGGTAAAACCCCTGCTGAGGGCTCTGTCTCAGGTGGACGGATGGGTTACAGGTCTCAGAAGAGAGCAATGGGCCAGTAGGCATAACATCATGAAGCTAGAAGTTGACCATGACCATGGCCAGATCGTAAAGGTCAACCCATTAGCCGATTGGACAGAGAGGGAGGTATGGCAGTACATCAGAGAAAACTCTGTACCCTACAACCAGCTCTATTCTAGAGGTTACAGAAGCATAGGTTGTGAGCCGTGCACGAGACCAGTAGCCCCCTTTGAAGATCCGAGAGCTGGTAGATGGTGGTGGGAAAAGGACGCTCCAAAAGAGTGTGGTATGCACTGCAGTATAGAGACCGGAGGCTTTGAGAAGATAGCCGACAAACTGATAAGGGAGGACAAGCATGGCTATAAGGGTTCTTGAGAAAGTGAGTGTGGAAGGCTTAATAAAAGAACTCACATTGAGGGGTTGGAAGGAGGGGAAGTTTAATGGAAAGCAAGCCATGTTTAAGGAATTTGAAAACTACCTGTGGGTTGCAGTAATAGAAGAGTATCCCTACTTTCTATCCCTTCCAAAGGAGGAAAGCTCTAAGGTACACTCGGAGGGTATGAAAAAACTGATAGAGGAGGTAAGTCAACTGGCCACCCAACTAAACTTCTCATTACCCGTTAAGCCAGGAGGTGGCTACCATGTTTGAGTTTGCTATCTTTGGATTCTTCATAGCTTTTGCCATAGGATTGACAGGTGTGGGTGCTGGTACTCTTACTGCACCTCTTCTCATCTTGCTTGGCTTAGATCCTGCAAAAGCTGTTGGTTCTGCTTTGGCCTTCTCAACAGTGGTGAAGTTCCCGGCAGTGCTTGCTCATGCCGTCTACAAAAATTTGGATTATAAAACCCTTCTCCTTATGCTTGTGGGAGGAGTTCCTGGTACACTCTTGGGTTCTCTTCTTCTCACACTGTTCCATGACCCCTCAAGATTAAAGAAGATCCTCCTTCTGGTGATAGGTATAACGGTGATCTTCTCCATCCTTCTAAATCTCCTTATGATTTGGAAAGGTAAGCGCTTGGACTTAACTAGATATAGATATCTTCTGCCTGTTGCCTGCTTCCTAATAGGCCTTGAAGTTGGTTTCACGTCTGCCGGTGCTGGAGCCTTGGGTATGGTACTGCTCTTGTACTTTACAAACCTGAGCCCTGCAAGAGCGGTTGGTGTGGATATAGCCTTTGGTCTGGCTTGTTCTTTTGTGGGTGGTACCTCTCACTTTTTACAAGGTCATACAGATTTGGGAGTTTTTCTTCCCATGTCCTTAGGTGGTCTTGCTGGAGTGTTTCTTGGAACTCATTTAGCAAGGACCGTAAACCCCAAGCCTCTAAGGGTAATCATATCACTACTACTTCTCATAGTTGCCGTGAACCTCATACAGAGGGGTTTGAGATGATGGGTAAAGTCTACATAGTGGGAGCAGGACCTGGAGATGTGGAACTTCTTACCTTAAAGGCTGTGAGGATAATAAAGGAAGCGGATGTTATCCTCTACGACAGATTGGTCAGTGAGGACATACTCCAGTTGGCGAGACCCGACTGTGAGATTATCTACGTAGGGAAGGAAGAGGGTAAACACACACCACAGGACAGTATCAACAGGATGTTGGTGGAACTTTCTAAAGTTTACAGAAGGGTGGTGAGACTGAAGGGAGGGGATCCTTTCGTGTTTGGAAGGGGTGCGGAGGAAGCGCTCTATCTTGCTCAAAAGGGTGTTGAGTTTGAGGTGGTTCCTGGTGTCAGTTCGGTGACTGGTGTACCTACGTACGTAGGGATACCCCTCACCATGAGGGGTGTTTCTTCCTCCTTTGGAGTGGTGACTGGGCACGAGGGGGAAGGTTGTTACGGTGTGAGGTGGGAGCTGAGCAAATACGTGGACACTCTGGTGGTGGTGATGGGTGTGGGTAAGAGGCAGGAGATAGGTAGGAAGCTGTTGGAGTTGGGGAGGGATGCTGAAGAGCCCGTGGCCTTTGTGGAGAGGGGATGCACATCCAGGCAGAGGGTTGTGGTGACCAGTTTAGGTAGGTTGGCCAGTGATCCACCACCTGTGGAACCTCCTGCGTTGCTGGTGGTGGGTAAAGTGGTGGATCTAATAAACACACTGGGAAAGGAGGTAGAGAGATGGCGGCAGAACCCTACGGTGGTCATCTGGTGAACAGAGTTATTCCGGAAAGAGAAAGGGAGCGTGTGCTAGAAGAGGCTTCCCGCTTTCCGAGACTGGAGATGGACATGGACACAGCCCTCGACGTGGAAAACATAGCCACCGGTGTTTTCTCCCCTTTAAAGGGTTTTATGACAAAGGAGGAACTGGAAAGTGTGGCCCACAACATGACGTTACCGGATGGTCTCGTGTGGACCATACCCATACTTCTTCAACTTCCTCAAAGACCTCAGTTTCAGAAAGGGGACAGGGTGGCGCTCACCTTTCGTGGTAAGGTCAGAGCCATACTGGAGGTGAAGGATATATATACTCTGGATCTTTTGACTATAGCGAAGGCTGTGTGGGGAACCGACAGCACAGAGCATCCTGGTGTGAACAAATTCCTCTCCAGAGGTGAATGGGCAGTAGGAGGAGAGATATGGCTGGTGGAAAAAATGGAGAATCCCTACTCCGTGTGGTTGTTGGAACCTGCAGAAACCAGGAAGATCTTCCAGTACAGAGGATGGAAAACAGTGGTGGGGTTCCAAACAAGAAATGCACCACACAGGGGGCATGAGTATTTGCAAAGGCTAGGCTTGGAGATAGCAGACGGTCTGTTCATAAACCCGGTACTCGGTTGGAAGAAGTCTGACGATTTTGATTCCCTTACTGTTATTAAAGCTTACCAACTTCTTATAAACACTTACTATCCCGTAGATAGGGTGCTGCTGGCAGGGTTGGCTACAGCCATGAGATACGCAGGTCCAAGGGAGGCGGTGTTTCACGCCATTGTGAGAAAAAACTTTGGGTGTACCCACTTTGTGGTAGGAAGGGATCATGCTGGAGTAGGTAATTTTTACGGGCCCTACGACGCTCACCGTATCTTTGACCGGCTTCCTTCCTCCATAGGTATAGAGGTGATCAAGGTGTCAGATGTGTTCTACTGTAGGAAATGTGAGGGTATGGCTTCTTCCAAAAGTTGTGGTCACAGTGAGGAAGAGAGGATCTACGTTAGCATGACCAAAATAAGGAAGATGTTGGCGGAAGGAGAACTACCTCCGGAAGAGATGATAAGACCCGACATAGCGCGTTTTCTTCTTAGACATTACTCCTACCAGGGAACGAGCTTATAATTAATAGCATGTTCAGGCTCACGGAAGAACAGATAAAGCGTTACGCACGTCACATAATACTACCTGAGGTAGGAGGAAAGGGTCAAGAGAAGCTCCTCTCCTCCAAGGTACTGGTTATAGGGGCAGGTGGTCTAGGATCTCCCGCCATATTCTACTTGGCCGCCGCCGGTGTGGGCACTATAGGCATAGTGGACTTTGACGTGGTGGATTTTTCCAACCTGCAGAGGCAGATACTTCACACCACCGACAGGGTAGGTATACCCAAGGTGGAGTCTGCCAAAAGGACGGTGGAGGCCCTCAATCCGGACGTGAAGGTCATTACCTACAACACCATGATCAACAAAAACAACATTATGGAGATAATAAAGGATTATGACGTGGTACTGGATGGGACAGACAACTTTCCCACTCGGTTTCTGATAAACGACGCTTGTTACTTCATGGGTAAACCCCTTGTGTCGGCGGCTATGCTGAGGTTTGAAGGACAGATAACGGTGTTTGATTTCCGCGATAGGGAAAACTCCCCCTGTTACAGGTGTCTGTACCCAGAGCCGCCACCTCCAGGCCTTGTGCCCTCCTGTCAGGAAGCAGGTATACTGGGTTCCATAGGTGGGATAATGGGGTGCATACAGGCAACGGAGGCTATAAAACTGCTCTTAGGTATAGGTGAACCCCTCGTAGGTAAGCTTCTCATAATGGACGCCCTTTCTATGGATTTTAGGAAGGTGAAGCTCAGGAAGGATCCTTCCTGTCCTCTTTGCAGTGAGAAGGCCACTATAAAGGAACTTATAGAGTACCAACAGACGTGCGACGCTCATTTCTGAGATGAGACTAGGGGTCAATATAGATCACGTGGCCACACTGCGACAGGCCAGGAGAACCTTTGAACCTAGTCCCGTGTTGGCTGCCCTCATAGCTCAACAAGCGGGTGCGCACCAGATAACCCTCCACCTGAGGGAAGACAGAAGACACATCCAAGACGAAGATCTGGAGTTGATAAAGAAGTTGGTGATACTACCTGTGAATCTGGAGATGGCTCCCACCGAGGAGATGAAGATGATAGCCCTAAGGGTGAGACCGGACAGATGCACTCTTGTTCCCGAAAGGAGACAGGAGATCACCACCGAAGGTGGACTGGACGTAGTAAAGTTAGAGAGTTTCTTAAGGGATTACCTAAAAGAGCTGAAGGAGGCGGGCATAGAGATATCCCTTTTTGTAGAACCTCAGGAAGAGCAGATAAGGGCATCTCACCGAGTGGGTGCGGATGCGGTGGAGCTTCATACAGGAAGGTACGCGGAACTGTGGAACCAACACAGGTTTGCTGAAGCTCAGGAAGAACTAAAAAGACTACGGGAGGCGGGAATGTTGGCAAAGAGTCTGGGTCTCAGAGTATACGCTGGCCACGGTCTTACCTATCAGAACGTAACACAGCTGGTGGCCTACCTTAAGGATGTGGTGGAGGAGCTAAACGTGGGCCACTCTATAGTATCCAACGCCGTACTCTTCGGTTTGGAGAAAGCTATAAAAGAGTTTATGGAAAAAATGAGATAATATTTAGTATGCTGAAGCAGCTATTGGAAAAGGCTGTGCAAGTGGGTGCCTCCGATATTCACCTAAAGGTGGGAAGTCCACCTGTGTTCCGCATAAAGAAGAGGCTCGTTAGGCTGGATACTCTTCCTCCTTTGGACGATAAGGTTATGTTAGATCTCCTGTCGGAGATTTTGGCCAAAAACAGGAAAAAACTGGAAGAGTTTGAGAGAATGGGAGAAACGGACACCTCTTACTCCATACCAGGAGTTGCTCGTTTTAGGGTCAATATCTTTAGGCAGCGGGGTAGTGTAGGTATGGCCTTTAGAACCGTGCCCTTTCAAGTGCCGGCTTTCGAAAGTCTGAACCTGCCGCAGGTTATGAAGAAGGTTATTCTGGAGAACACAAAGGGACTTATTTTGGTTACAGGTCCCACAGGTTCAGGTAAGTCCACCACACTGGCGTCTCTCATAGAGATAATAAACCAAACGAGAGACTGTGTGATAGTGACTATAGAGGATCCCATAGAGTATCTCTTCAGGGATGGCAAAGCTTACATAGTACAGAGGGAGGTGAGTATTGACACCTCCTCCTTTGCCACAGGGTTGAGGGCTGCTCTCCGTGAAGACCCTGATGTCATCATGGTGGGAGAGATAAGAGACTCAGAAACCGCCATAACAGCCCTACAGGCAGCAGAAACAGGCCATTTGGTTCTCTCCACACTTCACACCCTAGATGCGAAGGAGACCATAAATAGGCTCATAAGTATGTTCCCTTTAGAGTCAAGACAACAAGTAAGATTACTCCTGTCAGAGACTTTGGTGGCGGTTTTCTCTCAGCGACTTCTTCCGAAGGCAGACGGAACAGGGGTGGTACCTGCAGTGGAGGTACTTATAAACACGCCTTCCATAAAAGAGTGCATACAAAATCCCGACAAACTGGATGAGATACCCACGCTTCTGGAAAAGGGCAGGAGTGTTTACGGTACCCAGACCTTTGATCAACACCTTGAACAACTGGTTCGTCAAGGATTGATAGATGTTAAGACAGCTCTTGCATATGCTACAAAGCCGGCCGACTTAGAGATAAAGCTGAAGGGGGTATCTTCCGGAGGATACTTCTAAAGGAAAAGGGAAAGTATCAAGGAGGGAAGCAGGTTAACGGTACTGACTCTAAGTGGAACCTCCAACATCCTCAGTCCTACCACCACCATGAGAACACCACCTACGCAGAGGGTGTTGGCTATACTCTGCGGCTGCAGGATGTGTCCCAAAAAGTAAGCTAGCGCGGTGACACCACCTTGAAAGAGGAGTATAAATCCAGAAGAGAGGGCCACACCTCTTCCCATAGAGGTGGCTAAGAGGATGGAGGAAAAGCCATCCATGAGGGATTTGGTAATGAGAAGGGAGCTATCACCTCTTGTAGCTTCCAGTATGCACCCCGTCAAAGTCATCGGACCTACCGTGAAGAGGAGGGAAGAGGAAATGAAGGCCCTCAGTAGGCTTTTGTCCTCTCCTGTGAGCTTACTGAGGTGTTCCTCAAGATGTAAGATGTGTCCTAAGAGGGAGCCTACGATGAGGGATGCAAAGACTTTGAGAAGGTCCGGCTTGTTCTCTGTTACGAACCTTATACCTATCAGGATGGTGAAGATACCTATACCCATAAAGACCGACTCCCTGATCCTTTCCGGAACGTAACGGGAGAAGATAAGCCCTAAGGAAGAACCCACCAATACGAGGGATGCGTTCAGAAGAGTCCCAAAACCCGGAAACATTCAGCGAGACTGGTTTTGAGCTTGCTCCAGTATGCTAGAGAACATGTCCCTTAAAAACTCGGCTCTTCTCTCCATGCCGAAGGCCTCCAAAACTTTTTTCCTGGCCCTCTGACCAATCTCTTCCGCCTCTTCCGGATGATCAAGGTAATAAAGGACCTTCTCCTCTATGTCTGCCCTGTCCATGGGGTAGTAAGTTATGACCTCCTCACCGGGTACCAAGAAACCGGGTAGTGTGGATCTGTAATCCAACACGGGCGCACATCCCATCATGCCTATTTCAAGGGGTGTGAAACCTATACCGGTGGGTACGCTGTGAGGAAAAACCGCTATGGCCATACGGGACCTTCCAAGAACATCCAAGAAAACATCCCACGACGTGGTCTCTATCTGGGTGTGTCCTTCGGGGAGCTCTCCCTCTACCAGGCCCACCACCTTTAGATCCACACCCTCTAAGAAGCTCAGGATGTACCATCTCTTCCTCTGGGTAGCGTACACCAGTATTTGATTTAGGAATCTCAGTGCCTCTTCAGGTTTCTCAGATCTCCAAAGGGTGTATTTTTCTTGAAGCTCTGGGGTAAACATGGAGAGGATGTAGTCATGGGCAAAAAGTATATGGGCTTCTGGATTTCTGAAGAGGAACTCTCCCACCTCATAAAAGATGGGAAGGAACTCCTCCGGATAGCTCTGGGAAATCTCAGACGCTATGAGAGAGGGATCTATCACCGGTCCTAAGAAAAGGAGATCTATGTCTCTGTCTTCCTTCGGAGGCGGAAAGGAAGAGCTGTCCACGAAAGGTGTCATGTAGGTGGGGAACCTCTCCACTCCCAAGAAGCGAAGAGTGTCCGCGTACTTAAGATCCGTCACTATAGGTAGGAAGTTGTTGGCGTTTTTAAGATCCAGTAAAGGAGGGAAGTAAACGAGGGGCTCATCCAGGAAAAAGGAAACGTGAACAAACCCCAAAAGATCACAGAGGGGAACTTTTTTGTCATCCTGAAGACCCACTATGGAACCTGTACCGTTTATATCCACGTAGAAATGAGGTGAGAACTCCTGTATCTGCTGTACCTTCTCTGATAGGTCACCGTCCTGAAGGTGAATCTCCAAAAGCTCAGCACCACTCTCCCTCAAGGAACGCACCAAACTAACTATGTGTCTTCCCACCCATGTTTCTCTGTCCGGTGATGCAAAAACTATACGCATACTCAAATCATAACACAATCAGTAAAGTCTCAACCTACCTTCCCTGGCCTCTTGGAGGTATAGGAATAGATCCTCCCACTTTTCCTCCTCTATCATCTTACGTAGATCCTCCAAGGAGTCTTTAAAAACAGTGAGGGCTTTCAGTAGGTACTCTTTGTTTTCGGTAAATATGTCTCTCCACATGGTGGGGTCAGAGGCAGCGATACGCGTAAAATCCTTAAAACCTGCGCCGGCGTACAGAAGCATGTCCACCTTTTCTTCTTGACTCATCCGCAGAACAGCCTTTACGAGAGCAAAGGCTACAGCATGAGGAAGATGGGAAACCGCACCGAAGATAAGATCGTGAAGATAAGGATCCATAAACTCCACATGGGACCCTATCCCTTTCCACAACTGTTCCACCCAACGGAGACTCTCCTGAGAGGTGTTAGGTGTAGGTGTTATCACCACCTTTTTATCTTTAAAAAGACCCCTCACACTGTTCTCCACACCGGATTTTTCTGTACCTGCTATGGGATGTCCACCTACAAAACGTGGACCTAAAACATCCTCCAAGAAGAAGACCAACCTTCCCTTCACACTTCCTATATCGGTAATTACACACTGAGGAGACACTACATGAACAAGTCTGGGGGCTATCTCGTAATAAGCTCTTACAGGCGTGGCCAGAACCACTAGCTGAGGATCAAAGGATGCTATATCCTCTATCTGGGTGCTTCCTTCTTCCAAAAGTCCCATTTTTTTGGCAGTTTGCAGGGCTTGGTGGCTTCTGTCTATACCCATAATACGGCAAGAGTACACATCTCTGATGGCCATGGCCAGAGAACCGCCCATGAAACCAAAACCTATTATGGCTACGCGCTCAAACATCACTGTAAACCACCTTACCTCTGTATATGGTGTAAAGAACCTTACCCTTCAGCTTTTTTCCCCAAAGGGGGGTGTTCTTGGATCTGGAGAGGTTGGTATGTTGATCAAGGGTCCACTCCCTTTCTGGATCAAAGACCACCACGTTGGCCTCCGAGCCAGGTCTCAAGCTTCCACCTTCTATACCCAACAGTCGTGCCGGGTTGCAAGACATAAGTTCCACCATCCTCTGCATAGTTATGTGCCCTTCCCTCACCAAAGATAAGGCTATGGGTAATGCTGTCTGAAGTCCTATCATTCCTGGTAATGCGAAACTCACCAGTTCTTTTTCGGAGGTGTGGTGAGGAGCGTGATCTGTTGCTATACAGTCTATGGTACCATCTGCCACCGCTTCCAACAACGCTGCGCGATCTTCCTCTCTCCTAAGGGGTGGGTTCACTTTAGCGTCTGCACCTGAAGAGAGGATCTCTTTTTCCGTAAAAAGAAGATGGTAGGGATTTACTTCGCAGGACACGGGTGCACCCAGTTTCTTAAAGAACCTTATTATCTCCACGCTGAGAGCACTGCTCACGTGTTGAATGTGTACGGGACAACCGGTTCTATAGGAGAGGATACAGTCACGGGCCACCAGAATATCCTCCGCCTCCACAGGTCTCACCGAAAGACCCAAAAGATCGCTTATACTCCCTTCGTTGATGGAACCGTATGCCAGTTTGTCATCCTCACAGTGGTTCATAACAAGAAGACCGAGCTGTTTTGCCAACTGCAGAGCTCTCTTCATGAGGAGGGAGTCAGTTAAGGGACTACCATCGTCGGTAAGAGCCACACATCCCGCCATCTTGAGGGCATAAAAATCTGTAAGCTCTTTCCCCTTTCTTCCTTTGGTGATGGCGCCTGCTGGTAATACGTTACACAGACCTATCTTCTCACCTTTCTGTATCACGTAACGAGCAACATGAGGGTTGTCTATGGGAGGTTCTGTGTTGGGCATACATACCAAAGTGGTGAACCCACCTGCCACCGCCGATCTGCAGGCCGTTTCTATATCCTCCTTGTAAGTTTGTCCTGGATCCCTCATATGGACGTGTATGTCCACGAAGGCAGGTGCCACCACGCAACCTTCCACATGGAGTACAAGACACTCTGTTTCAAAAAGATCCTTACCTAACGCCTTTATCTTTCCTTTGTCTATGAGCACATCCAAGGTTTCGTCCAACCCTTGAGAAGGATCAACAACCCTGCCCTTCTTTAATAGGATTCTGGACATTGCCTAAATTATACACAACTTCTGACACAGCTCTGTAAGGGTTCTTCTCACAGGTTTCCCAAACAAACACACCTTTGGATCCCAGTATGGTCTTAGCATGTGGATCCTCCGGATGATGGCCGCTTATTAGTATGGATATGTTCCTATCCACCACCAGCCGGGCTATATCCTCCTCCTTCTGGGGTAATGGGAGAAGTTCCTTACTGTCTTTGGAAAAAAGAAGCAGGTAGCGAGCTTCTCTAAAACTGGGGGCCACCTGTTTCTGTCCGTTCATCAACACCGCCACTTTGGGTGTATCTGTAGCCGGTTCGTAGTGTATAAAGGCCATCTCCAACTGGGGTATTGCTTTCCTTAGTTTCTCCTCTATGGTGTCTATAAGATGGTGTATCTCGTAAAAGTCCTTACCTTCCACCTTTATGGTAAGGTCCATGAACAACCTTCCTCCTGAGGCCCTCACAAAGAGATGTTTTATCTCTTTTACCTGAGGAAAGGAGTTGATAACGGACCTTATTCTCTCCAAAGTTTCTTCATCGGCGGATACGTCCAAGAGTATAGATACCTCCTTTTTGAGAATAGAAAGTCCTGTGTAGGCTATGAGGAGGGCAACACCCCCAGCGAAGTATCTGTCCCACTGAAATCCCAACATCAGCCCCAAAAAACTTAAGAAAACCAACGAAGAACCAAAGAAGTCGGTGAGAGTGTGGTAAGAGTCAGCCATCAAGGTAGGTGAGTTAAGCTTCTTTGCGGCCCTTCTCTCAAGGAGAGACAGAGTGAGGGAGGATACCATGGAAAGCAGAGCAACACTGAGACCAGCCAGTGCCGTATCTTCCTTCACCTTCACAGAACCGCTTATAGCTCTACCCATTATTTCGTAAGAGGCCAATAGGAGAAAAAAGGCTATAGCTATGGAACCTAAGTTCTCAAGTCTGTAAAGACCGTAAGGAAAACGTTCACTTTTATGCTCTGAGAACTTGACAGTGATATAGGCTATGACAGATGCCATAGAGTCGGCGGCGGAATGAACAGCCTCACCAATAAGAGACAGACTACCTGTCCAAACACCTACCACCAGTTTCACCAAAGCCTGGAGTAGGTTAACCACCAGCGAGATCAGTGCCCAGTGTTCCTTTCTCATCTGTTGAAGGGTGTTTTGCAACCCTGATAACTACCTCGTCTCTTTAGTTCTTGCAGTATGGCCGATATAACCTCGGTCTTCTTCCTGTAAGTACAGTAATCAGGAGCTATCAGCCTATCCTCCTCTACTTCTCCCGTCACCCTGTGAATCACCATGTTAGGAGGCAACAACTCTATAACATCTGCAGCAACAGAAGCGTACTCTTCCAAGCTTAGAACACGGAACTCTCCCCTCATATACTGCTCTGCCATCTTGGTACCCTTTATCACATGGAGGGGATGTATTTTAATGCCGTCTATGGGTAAACTGGCCACCAGCTTAGCGGTCTCTATCATATCTTCCCTGTCCTCGTGGGGAAGCCCTAGTATAACATGAGCGCACACCTTTAGGTTCCTTTTCTTGGTTCTGAGCACAGCGTCCACAAAGTCAGAGACTCCGTGAGCCCTGTTGATGAACTTAAGGGTAGAGAAGTTGGCCGACTGCAGACCGTACTCTACCCATACCTCAAGACCCTTCTCGGTATAGCTTTCCAGAAGATCCAAGACCCACTCGGGTGCACAGTCAGGTCTGGTGCCTACATCTATACCCACCACCTCATCAAACTCAAGGGCTGTATCATAAACCTTCTTCAGGTATTCTTTATCTCCGTAAGTGTTGGAGTAAGACTGGTAGTATATGAAAAAGTAAAGGTTTTTACCATACCTCTCTCTGGCACGTTTTATCCCTTCCTCTATCTGTTCTTTCAGAGGAACAGAAGGAGACAGATGAGCAGGGCGAGTACCGGCGAAGCAGTAAGTGCAGCCTCCCGTTGCCTTTGTCCCATCAATGTTGGGACACGTGAAAGGTAAAGCCACCGTTATCTTCTGAACCCTTCTACCGAACCTCTCCTTCAGATAATCCTTCAGAGAGTAATATAGTCCTTCCGTAGAAACACTCACCATAAGATGATAATTTATAGCCAGATGCCGGGTAAAACCTTTTTGAGAACCTCGTAGGGTTGCATCGTTATCACACTGTTGGGTACCACCAAGTCCACACCCATGCTCTTTGCCTTCTCCTGAAGACTTACGTTTTTGTGGCCACAGTAACCCACCAGTTTCACGTGAGGGTAGGTTCTTTTTATGTTTATCAGAGCATCCTCTTGCGTAAGAGCCTCCAGATTGACAAAAACCGCCGCATCACCCACTTCTTTCAGAAAGTCCTCAACAGCTTGGTAACTACTTAAGACCTTAACCTCAACACCTCTTTCCGCAAGAAGGGATCTTATTCTCTGGGCGGTTATGAGATTTCTGTCCCACAGAACCACCTTCATGGTTCTTTACCCACAGTCCTTTTCTCCTCTAAGAGTTTGCGTAATGCAGAAGATATATGTTTGAGGATAGGTTCCATAGTGTCTTTGGTATCGGCCAACTCCTGGTATAGTTCATCGGGACTTATCTCCCATGTATTCAAAAGGCGGTTCCTCAGTCGCGTAAGTTTCTGGATTTTCTCCTCATACTCCGGGGGTATAACTCCTATCTGTACCAACTTGATGAGACAGTCATCACCGAACTTCTTTACTCCCCACTTGGGAGCTAAGTGCTTACATATCTCAAAGAGAGAGTCGTAAGCTACTGTATAAAAATACCTAGCTCTGTCATAATACATAGGCCTTTTCGCAAACTCCACCCTTCCTTGGGACAAAACAAACTCTATCTTCCTTATGGAATCCTTAAGGTACTTGGCTTTTTCGTTAAGGAGATCAAAGTCTATGAGCAGCACGTTTCCGGTGGTTTTTTTAACGTGTTCCACCACCCACCTGGCGTATTCTTTGAAGACATCCAGGTTCTCTTTTAGAAAACTGTAGAGCTCCTTGGGGTCTACAGGTTCTTTCAGGTCCCTGTAACGAAAGTAAAAATCGGTGATGGCTTTAAGGTTTTCCAAGTTCTGCATACCTATATACTCGGCCAACTTAACAAGGCAGTCTTTGGAAGAGGTCTTAAGACCATAGAGGACAGAAAGGTGTCTGCAAGGCCTCATGGAGCTTTCGAAGGCTAGATTAAAGTCCACACGCACCTTGTCCTGAAGTAATGGGTTGCTGAGAAACTCCTCCACACTTACGGAGAGGTTCTTTTTCAGATCTGCGTAAGCTTTCTCCAACTGATGGAAACTCTCAAGGAGGAGACTGATGTTTACCTTTTTCTCCATTCTCTATATAATATAAGTGGAGGGGTAAGAAATGTTCAGAGCCCTTTGGACATCGGCGTCTGGTATGTCGGCACAACAGACAAACCTAGATGTAATTTCCCACAATATGGCTAATGTAAACACAGTAGGTTTCAAGAAGATGCGCCCCACTTTTCAGGACCTCCTCTACCAAACTGTGAGAGATCCCGGAGCACCCACATCTCCAACGACACGCGCTCCATCTGGCTTTCAAATAGGCCTAGGTGTCTACATATCGGACACTTACGGAATATTCACCCAAGGTAATCTCTTCCAAACGGGCAACCAGTTAGACTTGGCCATACAGGGTGACGGTTTTTTTAAGGTGGTGCTTCCAGATGGCACAATAGCCTATACCCGTAACGGTCAGTTTCGGTTAGATGCGGACGGCAGAATAGTTAATCCCGATGGGTATCCGCTGGATCCAGAAATAACAGTACCAGCAGATGCTATAAGTGTGAGTATAGGGCCAGATGGTACTGTGAGTGTCCTAAGGCAGGGGGCCACGACGGTGGAGGAGATAGGAAGGATAGAACTTGCCAAATTTGTGAACCCAGCAGGTTTAAGAAGAATAGGCAACAACCTTTTCATACAGACAGACGCTTCCGGAGAACCTATTGTGGACAATCCTGGCAACCAGGGACTCGGTACACTTCTACAGGGATACTTGGAATCCTCCAACGTGAACATTGTGGAAGAAATGGTGAACCTCATCATAGCCCAGAGGGCTTTTGAGTTCAACAGCAAGGGTATAATGGCTGCCGACGATATGCTGGGCCAGGTGGCTAATCTTCGGAAATAGTATAATTTAGCGCATGGCGGAGGAAGCAAAGGGGGCAGGCCAAGAAAAAAAAGGTAAGAAGGGGAAACTCTTTCTTATCCTCGCCGTAATCCTGCTGGTGACAGCGGGAGCTGGGGTGGGGGCTTACCTTTTACTCTACTCCAAAGACAGGAGAGATAAATCCCTGACGCCTAAGGATCAAGTAGGTGTTATGATGGAACTGGGTACCTTCACCCTCAATCTGGCAGATAAAGACAGGGACGCTTACATACGTATCTCCATAACCGTAGAGCTTTCCGATGAAAAGGTGAGGCAAGAAGTGGAGAAAAGGCTACCTATCATAAAGGATGCAGTTATAGATGTAATAAGTAGCAAGACATCCTCCTTTGTAAAGACACCTGAGGGAAGGGAGTCCTTGAGATTGGAGCTCATAAAGAGACTTAACAGTGTGTTGGTGGAAGGTGGCATTAGAAACATATACTTTACCGAGTTCGTGGTACAGACCTCATGAGTGACCTGCTCACCTCTCTTTTAAGGTCGCTACTGGCCCTTGCCATCGTACTGGTACTAATCCTGCTGATACTGCCTTACGTAGTTCCCCTTTTGGAAAGGCTGAGTTTGGGAAGAAGAGGGCAGAGTTCCACCGTTAAGGTAGTGAGAGTCTTACACCTTGCCAAGGACGTTGTACTTTTGGAACTGGAAATAAGGGGGAAGCTGCTGGTGGTACTGGTAACTCAGCACTATGCGGAGGTACTCTACAGAGATGATACTTCTGCTTCTTAGCGTCTTCCTCTCCTTCGCTTTCGCACAGCAAGGTCCTGGCATAGAACTCAAGGTTTCCACCGGTAGTTGGGATAACTCCATAAGAATTCTCTTGTTACTGACAGTACTATCCTTAGCGCCTTCCATACTTATCATGACGACAGCCTTTGTGAGAATAGTTATTGTGTTGTCATTACTCAGGCAAGCCATCGGTGTTCCCACTGTTCCACCCAATCAGGTAATAGTGTCCTTGGCCATGTTTCTTACCTTCTTTGTGATGAAACCCACGTGGGATAAGATAAATCAACAAGCTCTACAGCCTCTGCTGAACAAACAGATAACCGACGTGGAGTTCTTAGAACGGACCTCCTCCATCATGAAGGAGTTTATGTTACGTAACACCAAAAGGGAAACACTGCAGGCATTTCTAAAAGCATCCACTGTACAGAGAGGGGAGGAGGTGAGGGATGTTCCCATGCACGTCCTAATACCTGCCTTTATGGTAAGTGAGATCTCCGTAGCCTTCCAGATAGTTTTTCTACTCTACCTTCCTTTCCTCATAGTAGACATGGTTGTTGCTTCCATCCTAATATCCATGGGGGTACTCATGGTTCCCCCTCAGATTATCTCCCTGCCTTTCAAACTCATGCTCTTTGTGCTGGCAAACGGGTGGGAACTGGTTATACTATCATTGGTGAGGAGCTACCAGTGAGTCCCGATATGGTTTTGACAGTAGGACAGAGGGCTCTTGAGCTCATGCTGCTTCTGTCGGCACCTGTGCTTTTGGTTACATTTTTAGTGGGGCTTTTGGTGAGTCTCCTGCAGGCAGCTACTCAGATACAGGAAATGACCCTCAGTTATATACCTAAGATACTGGCAGCCTACATAACAGTCCTGTTTCTAGGTGGATGGATGATGTCCAAGCTGATAGATTATACCAAAGACATTATCACCAGCATACCTCTGTGGTTCCGTTAGAGCTTTTAAAAACGGATCATCTTATCACCTTCATGTTGTACCACATTAGAGTGACAGCCTTCCTCTTTCTCGTACCCTTCTTCGGTAAAGAGTTTCTTCCACAAACCTTTAAAGTTTTCCTGAGCACCGCGCTCTCTCTGTCCATCTTTATGTACACGGACCCACAACCCCTTTCTCCAGAGGCACCCCTTCTTACGTACGTTGTGAAAGAATTTCTCCTAGGATTCGTAGCGGGTTTGGTGCTGAGACTTGTGTTTGACGCTGCACAGACAGCTGGAGAGATCATCAGCTACAGTATAGGCCTTTCTTACGCCACCCTCTTTGTACCTCAGTTAGCTCAGATGTCTCTTTTCTCTTTATTCCTCAGTTTACTGACAACAGTCACATTTCTACAGATAGGTGGTCCAGAGGTGGTCTTTCTGGCCCTCGTCAAGAGTTTCCAAACCATACCTGTGGGTAGCTTCCCCCTATGGTCATTAGACCCCCAACAGATGGTCAAACTTTTCCACGAGAGTTTTTCCTTAGGTTTTCGCGTGGCCCTTCCTCTGGTAATATCCACACTGCTTGTCAACCTAGGACTTGCGTTGATAAACCGTCTGATACCTCAGGTGAATGTCTTCATGGTAGGCTTGCCTCTGCAGCTTATGGTGGGATACATTATCCTCTTTCTGGTCTTTCCTCTCATCACAGATCTCGTGGCGGATCACGTAAGGGAGAATATAATTAGATTCGTTCAGATGCTGGGTTGAAGCATGCCTGAGGAAAGCAGGACAGAGAGAGCTACACCTTACAGAAGGAGGAAGCTAAGGGAAGAGGGACATGTAGCCAAGAGTACGGACCTTGTTGCAAGTCTTAGCCTGTTGGTTATCACTGTGTCCCTATACCTGGTGGGACCCCAGCTTTACTACAGTTTGCTAAGCATCTTTTACACAGCGCCAACGCTATCCGTGACAGAGCATCCCACCTTACTGCGGTTTTTTGTGGAAAAGGTTTCGCCTTACATACTGTCCCTCATGGTGCTAAGTACCCTCACGGTGATCTTAGCTCACTTAGGTCAGTTCGGTGTTGTTTTTACCCTTAAGCCCTTACGTTTCAGGTGGGAGAGATTGAACCCTGTTGAGGGTATCAAAAGGTTGTTGTCTCTCACCACCCTCTTTGAACTTTTCAAGAACACCCTGAAGATAGGTATCCTGCTTTTTACAGTTTATCTCTTCTTAAGGACGGAGATCTATAGATTGATGGAGAGCGTGCTTCTTCCGCTACATATAAGTATTCTGGACGTCATGGGTCTTACCCTGAAACTTTTCATCATCTTGGGCACCTTGGCCATCATAATGGCTTCCTTAGATCTTTTATACAGGAGATGGGACTATGAAAGAAAGATAAGGATGACCAAACAGGAGGTAAAGGAAGAGTACAAACAGCACGAAGGGAACCCTATGGTCAAAGGAGCTATACGTAAACGCATGAGACAACTGGCTAAGGGAAGGATGATAAAGGAAGTTCCCAAAGCCACCGTTGTTATCACAAATCCCACCCACGTGGCTGTAGCCCTCAGATATGACCCATCCGGTGGTGACAGAGCACCGGTAGTTCTTGCCAAAGGTGTAGGACAAATAGCTGAGAGAATTATCAATGTGGCCAGAGAATACGGTGTGCCTATCGTGAGGAAAGAAGAACTGGCGAGATCTCTGTACCGTTGGGCAGAGGTGGGTGAAGAAATCCCTCCGAGGTTCTACAGAGCGGTTGCCGAGATAATCGCTTTCATATTATGGGAAAGGAGGAGGGCATACCATGGGTGATGTGGGCAAACTTTTCATCTTCATGGGTGTTTTACTGGTGGTGATAGGACTTCTCATCACCTTTATGGAGAAACTACCCTTTGGGCTGGGGAAACTACCGGGGGATATCCTCATAAAGCGGGACGGACTCACCCTCTACATACCTATAGTGAGCTCCATACTGTTGAGCCTGATTATAACCCTCCTGCTGAACGTAGTCTTCTTCTTCTTGAGTAGAAAGTAATGGCGGAGCCGACGGGACTTGAACCCGCGACCTCCGGCTTGACAGGCCGGCGTTCTGACCGGGCTGAACTACGGCTCCTACCTTTTTAATATTATAACACCTTTTTTACGCGTAGGAGATCTTCTATATGACCAGCCAGCTCAAAGTCCCTGTCAGTTATACCGTTAAGTTCATGGGTTTTGAGTTTTATCTTAACGCGACGGAAGGAGAGCTCCACGTCCGGATGGTGCCATAGAGCTTCCGCTAAGTAAGCCACCGCGTTAAAGATCATCACCGTCTCTTTCCAACTCTTGGTGGATATCTCCTTTACCAGATAACCTTCCTCGTAGCTCCAAGAGGGCAGTTTTTCCTTTATAAGACTTATCACCTCGTGGGGTAAGTAAACCTTCAGGTCTTGCTGTTCTGACATTTTGGACACACTCCATAGATGTTAATGGAAAAACGATGTACCTGATAACCTTTCATGTAGGCGGGCGGTTCCCAGTTTATGTTAAGGTCTACATCTGCTATGGCACCACACACGGTACAGATAAGATGGTGGTGGTGGGATGTGTTGGCATCGTAACGTGCAGATCCCCCCCAATAAGGAACCTTACTGATAAAACCTAACTCCTCTAATGTTTCCACTGTACGGTAAACGGTAGCCAAAGAAACGAAGGGATACAGTTTCCTCACCTCCTCGTAGACCTCTTCCACCGTAGGGTGGTCTGTCCTTCGCAGGAGCACCTCGTAAACAGCCAGTCTCTGGGGAGTGATCTTCAACCCTATACTCTTGCAGGCCTTCACAAACTCGTCAAGGCGCTCCTGCACATCCGTCACCATAGTGGGGTATAATATAAAGCATATGAGAATGATTTTCAAGCCCGTAGAGTTGGAAGCCTCACAGATTTACCTTTTGGAAGACAGAGTGCTAGTAGATATAAGAAGTCCACAGGAGTTCCAAGATTCTCATATTCCTGGTGCCATAAATATACCCCTCTTCGAGGACCAAGAGAAGGCCCTCATTGGTTTTATCTATAGGACGGAGGGCGTGGAAAAGGCCATGGAGGTTGGTTACAACATAGCTGTGCGAAAGTTAGATCTTCTGGTAAACACTTTCAAAGAGCTTTCGGAAAAACATAAAAACGTGGTGGTTTACTGCTGGAGAGGTGGTATGAGGAGTCAAGAACTGTGTAAGTTTCTTGCACAGGCAGGGATAAGGGTCTTGAGACTTAAGGGCGGTTACAGAGCGTACCGGCAGTTCATTCTTTCAGATCTACCACGCTTGATTAACGGCAGGCAGTTTTTAGTGATTACTGGAAAAACGGGTGTAGGCAAAACAAAGATCCTGAGAAGACTCAAGGAGGAAGGATTTCCTGTATTAGATCTGGAAGGGTTAGCGATGCACAGAGGATCTGTATTTGGACATATAGGAATGGAGGGGAAGGTGTCCCAGAAGATGTTTGAGGCTCTTATCTACGAAGAACTTAGGAGCATGCCACAAGGTGTCATATTGGTGGAAGACGAGAGTCGCTGTATAGGAAACTTACATCTACCGGATGCTCTTTGGTGGAAGAAAGAAGAAGCTCCAAAGCTGGAGCTCCTCTCCTCCATGGAAAGGAGGATCAAAAACATCATAGAGGAGTATACACGTTTCGAGGGCTGGAAGGAGATGGCTCGTGATGCTCTTCTTAGATTGGAGAAACATCTTGGTCCACAGAAGTTAAGGACTGCCCTGGATCTGCTGGAAAAAGATAACGTGGAGGAGTTTGTGAGGATACTTCTGAAGGAGCATTATGACAAACGCTATCGCATCGATCCCTATAGAATAGTGGGAAGAGTAGATTGCGAAGATGAAGAATCCTGCCTGCAACAGGTTGCAAATTTTTACTCCAGGATGAGCCTCAAACCTGAGGCAGCATCCAGTGCTTTTCTCATCTCGTAACCGGTAACAGGTCTCGCTATTTCTGGATACAGGTAAGCCTTGTAATAGGGTCTGTACTGGGACATGACGTTAACCGCCATACTGGGAGAGAGGTTTCTTATAAACTCCATAACCCTCTGCGTGCCCGCCACGTCATTCGGTAGAACCAGATGTCTTATCAACACACCCCTCACCGCCACACCTTCCTCGTCCAGCACCAGATCACCTACTTGTCTGTACATCTCCTCAACAGCTCTGGAAGCCACGCTGAAGTAATCTTTTACCTTTGAGTATCTCTTGCCCACTGTATCGTCAGCGTACTTAAGGTCCGCCAAATATATGTCCACAATGCCTTCCAGCAACTGTAGGGACTCAACACTGTCGTAAGAGGATGTGTTGTAAACTATCGGAATTCTCAATCCCCTCTTGACCGCCAAGTACAGAGCTTCCAGTATCTGAGGCACTACGTGAGAGGGTGTTACCAGGTTGATATTATGACAGCCCAACTTCTGAAGGGTAAGAAAAGCGTCAGCCAGCTCCTGAGGAGTGACCTCTTTACCCTCTCCCAGCTGGCTTATGGGATAATTTTGGCAGTAAACGCACTTCATGTTACAGTATGAGAAGAACACTGTTCCAGAACCACGCCTTCCTCTTATGGGTTTCTCCTCACCACGATGAGGGAAAAAGGAGTCCACCACCGCGTACCTTCCCGTCTTACAGTAGCCCAGCTCACCTTTCAGTCTGTTTACACCGCACTGATGAGGACATACCCTGCATTCTTCCAACATACTGATAGCCTTTTCTATTCTCTCCTTCCACTCACTGTCTGTCAGGTGAAGGTAAGAAGGTGATGCATATGCCATGTGTGAACCTCTAAAGAGCGGGCGACGGGAATCGAACCCGCGACCTTCTGCTTGGGAAGCAGACGCTCCACCACTGAGCTACGCCCGCTAAATATATAATTTATAACATATCACAGTTTCTTTTCTTTTATGAGTTTTCTGTCTAATATATATCTTGCCCTTGAACGCACTATGGGATAGGGATGATAAGAGAGTTTCCTGAGAAGCTCCAAAGCTTCTACATGGGACATTTTACCAAGAGCATCCACTATAGCCAGTAAAAGCATGGGGTTTGATTCTTTACTTGCCATATACTCAAGTTGAGGTAAAGCAGATGCAAGGTTTTTAATGCCAACCGTGTGTATAACGTTAATCCTCATTTCTAATACCGGATGTTCTAGACCCATGAGAAGCTTATACTCGTAAGGCATCTTATGGAAATCAGTAATGTCATATCCACAGTTAGGGCACAAGTTGTCCTTTTCTGAGACAACGCTCCAACAAGCCGGACAGAAGTAGATTATGTCAGACTCCTCATTAGACTTAAAAATTTTTATCTTGCTACCTTCTTGTATGTAATCATCAGGCTTTAGTATATCAAACTGCTTTATTTGATTGATTAGGTAAACCTCAAAAACACACGCTTCCTCGTCAAAAGCGCTTTGATATATCACATGGCCATCCATAAACATCCTATAACCGTAATCCTGCATAGATACACTTACTAAGAGTACTAAATGTCCCATGTGCCTCTTGGACAGTTCTTGACAGAAGTCCTGTACATCCTCTAATTTCTGCGATGTAGAGACCATCTTAGGATCGGAAAGTAGAAAGCTCAGTACTATATCTTCCAACTGGTAGATACTTATCAAACATACGTTTTCAGAAAGGTTGGTGATTATTTGTTTAATAGCCTCTCTACCTTTGTGTTGCTCAGTTCTCGCATCTACAATCAGCCCGTTCTGTAGAAATATGTACCCTCTTTCTCTTTGTACTCTGTCCTCTACCTCCACAAACCCAGTTATAGCAAATTCCTCTAGCTTCCTAAAAAACTCTTTCACATTAAAGCTTATGCTCTCTAGGTTTATCCATATAGGCTCTTCTTTACATAAAGGTATTTCGGGAGACACGGATAGTTGAAAGTGATGTATAAGAAAGTTTCTTGTGGATTTATAAAAACTGAGCATTTCAAAGTACTCAGGGATCTTACCCCACAGGGCACCGTTAACCGTTGGTAAGAAATGTGTTTGTTCCAGGGACTGAAACACATAAAAACCTGTTTGAAGGGAAGAACTATGTATCTCAATTACCCAGCTTAGATTTACCGCCTCTCTGTGTATTGGACCAAAAGCGGGTTTATACTTTTTAAGAAGTTCTGACAACTCCTTCCTCATCGCTTAAAGCGATCTTTATAGCTTCCCTTAGAGTTTCCAGTACACCAATACCGTCCTTTGCAACCGCAGGAATTACAGGTATGCCCTTGAAGGCTTCTTTTATGTCTTCCAACGGAATCGCGTTTGGCACATCTCTTTTGTTGGCCTGTACTACTATTTTATTCACACTTACAGTATTCTTTATCTCATAAAAACTTTCCATGTTTTCTTGTATGTCCCTCGAAGAGTCAAAGACAAACACCACGGAAGATGTGTATCCAAAAAGCCAAGGTCTAAGTATAGAAAACCTCCTTTGCCCAGGGGTGGTAAATAAAGAAACGATAACGTCCGAACTTTGAACACTAGTGTGGAACTTCAGCATGAGCATGTCAAGATAAACTGTCCTTCCTTCGGTAGTTTGCTGATGGATTCTATCGTAAACCCTGTCTTTGTAAATTTCTTTGAGTCTTTCTAAATTTGTAGTTTTGCCCGCCATACCAAGACCATGATAGAGTATACGTAGTTCTCTCATATGGCTATGTCCTCAAACCTTATAGTACGGTTGGTTATCTGTCTATTGCGTGCGCTTTCTAATATAGGATGGATCTCTCTCATGAGTCTTTCGCTGAAAAGCTTCACACTACCAAGGGGTGTTTTATTGAGGAAAGAAACGAACAGAATAAAGGAGTGCTCTGATTTAAGCATGTACACGCTCTTGGTCTTCCCTGACACATAAAGGGATCTTCCACTATCAACAAAGTTTTCTAAGTATTCTATCGCTCCGTTTACCGCTGCAGAAATAACAGCACTCCTATGGGCAATAGGTTTTAAGTTCTCCAGCTTTGGCGCGTAAGTTATAAGTCTTCCACCTTCATCACATAATACACACAACTCAACACCGACGTTCCTGACGAAGTTTTCCAGCATCGTAGAAAGTCTTTCCAGTTCTTCATCTAAAAAGGTGTAAGAAATCATGTCCATCTCCAATACCTCCTGGGTATAACTTTAAGAAGGTATTGTTAAATTTTGGTTAAGGGGCTTTAAGCGTGCTATCTATGTTAGTTTTTAACCGCAATCTGCAAAGGATCTCTTACCACGATCTGAGGCACTCCCCTGTATGAATCAATAAGCCCTTCCACACATATTCTCTTTCCCTTGTAGTAGCTTTCTGGTGGATGGCTGAATTTGCGTCTGTCCTTACCCCAGATTACTACAGTGAAAATATGGTTTGGGTAAGGCCTGTCAAGGTTGAGAAATGTAGGCTGTCCCCTGCTGTGAGAAGCATACTTTGCACTTGCAACAACACCGCAGACTGTTTTAACTTCTCCAACGTAGTTTCCTGCTTGTTCAGGTGTAATGTAATCCTCAGCATACAAAAAGCTTACAAAACTCAGAAAGATAAAAACTGCTGAATAAAACCTCTTCCTCATAGCTATACCTCCCCAGAAAGTCAGCCTAAGTATAAGAGAAAATAAGCAGTTTCTTTCTCATCTTAGACACCCTTAGTACAACATTCACTTTTTCTCTTTGTGCTTTTTGCACACATACTTTTCTATGCGCTCCGCGAAGCTTCCAGGGATGATTTTATCCCACTTTTCGTATTGAGAAGAATAAGAATATAAAACTGTTTTTTCGAAAGAATAAACAACCTCTTCCAAACGAGCATATTGACGAGTTCTACAATTAATTTTGTATAATACGACGACATACCGAAGCCTTTCAGCGTTATTCGGATCCTCTCCTTTAAAAGTGAGGTTCTTCTTAAGACGATTTACCAAGGTCTTCCTCCATTCTCCCCTCGGAACAAACAAAGCCCATACTTCAACAATACCTTCCGGTAAGTAATTTATCCTCCTTGTGTTGACATAAAGAGTTACACTAGGGTTTGTAGCTACCAACTTCCACTCAGGACCTAACGAAGGCTCTGGTATAGGTGGTTTGGGTGGTTCATCTTTGTGCTTTTCGCATACAAGCTTTTCCACTTCCTCCATTATGCTTCCAGGAACGATATCTTTCCATGCATTATATTGAGAAGGAGCAGAATATAAAACTGTTTTTCCGAAAGAATAAGCAAAAAATTTCTCTGTGGTATATTGATGGGTTTTACAATTAATCTTGTCTAAAGAAGTGATGTACCAGAGTTTTTCAGCGTTGTTCGGATCATTTCCTTGAAGAAGGAGAAACGTCTTAAGAGTATTTACCCAGTTCCTCCTCCATTCTCCTTTTGGAACAAGCAAAGTCCATGCTTCAACAATACCTTCCCGTAAGTGATTTATTCTCCTTGTGTTGACATAAAGAGTTGCATTAAAGTCTGTAACTACCAAGCTCCAGTCAGGACTTAATGAAGGCTCTGGTATAGGTGGTTTGGGTGGTTCATCTTGTGCAAACACATTCCCCACAGTTACTAGGATGGCCATTGCCAAGCTAATTAAAACAAACACCCTCTTCATCATCTTACCCCCTTGTACTATATGGTTCAAATAAGAGGAAATAAACAACTTCTTTCTCATCTTAGGCCCACTTAGTATGACCCTCACTTTTTATCTTTGTGCTTTTCGCATACAAGCTTTTCCACTTCCTCCATTATGCTTCCAGGAACGATATCTTTCCACGCATTATATTGAGAAGGAGCAGAATATAAAACTGTTTTTCCGAAAGAATAAGCAAAAAATTTCTCTGTGGTATATTGATGGGTTTTACAATTAATCTTGTCTAAAGAAGTGATGTACCAGAGTTTTTCAGCGTTGTTCGGATCATTTCCTTGAAGAAGGAGAAACGTCTTAAGAGTATTTACCCAGTTCCTCCTCCATTCTCCTTTTGGAACAAGCAAAGTCCATGCTTCAACAATACCTTCCCGTAAGTGATTTATTCTCCTTGTGTTGACATAAAGAGTTGCATTAAAGTCTGTAACTACCAAGCTCCAGTCAGGACTTAATGAAGGCTCTGGTATAGGTGGTTTGGGTGGTTCATCTTGTGCAAACACATTTCCCACAGTTACTAGAATGGCCACTGCCAAGCTAATTAAAACAAACACCCTCTTCATCATCTTACCCCCTACAAAATTTGTACTATAAAGTATATCATCACTTTATATCCTATATGGTTCAGATAAAACCTTTTAAACCTATCTCACTCTAATCTGCGAAGGATCTCTTACCACGATTTGAGGCACTCCCCTGTATGAATCAATAAGCCCTTCCACACATATTCTCTTTCCCTTGTAGTAGCTTTCTGGTGGATGGCTGAATTTGTGTCTGTCCTTGCCCCAGATTACTACAGTGAAAATGTGGTTTGGGTAAGGCCTGTCAAGGTTGAGAAATGTAGGCTGTCCCCTGCTGTGAGAAGCATACTTTGCACTTGCAACAACACCGCAGACTGTTTTAACTTCTCCAATGTAGTTTCCCGCTTGTTCAGGTGTAATGTAATCCTCAGCATACAAAAAGCTTATAAAACTCAGAAAAATAAAAACTGCTGAATAAAACCTCTTCCTCATGGCTATACCTCTTTCTCATCTTAGACACCCTTAGTATGACCCTCGCTCTTTGCATACATACTTTTCTATGTCCTCTATTATGCTTCCAGGAGAAATCTTACTCCACTCTTCGTATTGAGAAGAATTAGAAAATAAAACTGTTTTTTCAAAAGAATAAAAAGATATTTCCAGTAAAGCAAATTGATGAGTTCTACAATTAATTTTGTATAAAAAAAGTGCTATACCAAAGTCTTTCAGCGTTGTTCGGATCCTTTCCTTCAGAAGTGAGGTCCTTCTTAAGACTATTCACAAAGCGCTCCCTCCATTCTCCCCTTAGAACATTCAAAGTCCATACTTTAACAATACCTTCCGGTAAGTAATTTATCTTCCTTGTATTAACATAAAACGTTGACCCATCAGAGTCTGTAAATATAAGTTTCCACTCAGGACCTAACGAAGGCTCTGGTATATTAGATGTTTTATCCTGTGCAAATACATTTCCCACAGTTACTAAAATGGCTACTGCCAAGCTAATTAAAACAAACACCCTCTTCATCATCTTACCCCCCTTTGTACTATAAAGTATATCATCACTTTATATCCTATATGGCTTGGATAAAACCAAAGTTCACAAAGGTGACACTATCTCGGTCCGCATGAGTAGGATTGATGCACCTGAAAAAAGGTAGGCTTATGGGGAAGAAGCAAGATTGAGTTTAAAAGAGTTAATTGGTGGCAAAAAGGTAAAACTTGATGTGAAAGACATGGATCAGTATGAGCGCGAAGTTGCTTATGTTTTTGTAAATGGTATTAGCTCTAAGTGATAGAGGCTCTGCATTAGAGCAATATAAAATACTTAAAAACCTTGACCCTGAACTGGCTAATAAATCGTTCAAAAGGGCTAACTTCTAAACCCTTCTCCTGATGTTTTAACTTCCCCTTTAAAGATAATATTTACCACCCTCTTTTGTAATATCTTCTTGGCCCGTAGTCATATCGGTAAGGATCATACTGATAAGGGGTCTGGATGCGTGGGTTTCTGTCGTTATAATCATACATGTTTATTACACCATCTCCGTCTGTATCTTTGTATAGGTTCTCTGGGTATTTGTAGCTGTTTCCCCAAATGTCTTTGTAAGGCCTCATGTTGCCCCAGTCGCCCGCAACAGAAATACTAACCACACCCATTAACAATATTAAGCTTAAAAATATTGTCTTCATGGCACTCCTCCTCTCTTTACTCCTTCCCATTTTAATTAAAATTATCATAAATATTCATAAATATTAAGTCCTGTCAACAATTTTCTATTAAAGAGCTGTCTAAGGCTCAGGTCTTCAAGAAAGAATGGTCTGGGATAATGTATCCCGATTCACCTTCTATCTTTTCTCCTACAAAGACGTTTTTTTTAACTCCTCAAAAAACTTCCGCTCCTTGTCCCTGCATTGAACCCCTTCCTTTGAGCTACGCCCGATGGATGGATAATAAAATATTAAACCATGGACAACCCCTATGTCCAGCCTGTGAAGGATGAAGATGTTCTCAAGTACTTGCCGTTGGTCAAAAGTGTCGCTAAGAAGATCCACAGGCACCTACCCCCCTCTGTAGATATAAACGATCTCATAGGATACGGTATACTGGCCGTCATGGAATCATTATCACGCATTGATCCCACCAAGAATCCATCAACGTATCTCTACATGAGGGTCAAGGGGGCGATGTACGATTACCTGCGTAGTCTCCATCTGTGTAGCAGACGTGTGAGAGAGAGGGAGAAGCTCATAAGAAGAAAGATGGAGGAGCTGAGACAACAACTGGGAAGGGATCCTACCGATGAGGAAATAGGAGAGGCCTTGGGGGAAACTCCTGACAAAATCTACGAGGATGTTCAGAGGGCGGCCTTCGCTCAGATTCTCAGTTTGGACGCGTTGTTTAGGGAGGGGAGGAGCTATGAGGAATTACTAGCAGCTGCCGAAGATGGTCCTGAAGAAAAAGTACTGAGAGAGGAACGAAGGAGACGTTTGTTGGAGGCTATAGAGAAGCTCAGCTACAGAGAGAAGCTGGTGCTACAGCTCCTCTTTTACGAAGAACTTCCAGCAAAGACGGTGGCAAAGCTTCTGGGTGTGTCCAGTGCACGGATATCCCAGATAAAAGAACAGGCCATAGAAAAGTTGAAGGAGGAGTTAATGGATACACTCTAAGGAACTCACGAAAGCCTCACCTCTACACTGGACTGTAATATTTTGGCTACAACACCCTCAGAAAGACGTTCCTCCAGGCTCAGACCCTCTGCTCCTATTCTCCTGAGGGGATACGATGTGGTGATGATGGTACTCTTAAGGTGGTTGTATCTGTACGTGATAATGTGGGAAAGAACTTCTGCACGCCAGTCGGAAAGCATTTCGCTTCCCAGATCATCCAATACGAGGAGCGGGCGCTCCAGAAGAGCCAAAAGTAATCTCTGGTATCTTTGCTCACTATCCCGTAGGAGTCCCAGACGGAAGAAGAGGTCCTTAGTATCAAAGAAAAGGCCTTTTATCTGCTTAAGCCTGTAAACGGTTTTCAAAATACCCACCGCCAGGTGAGTTTTTCCCATCTGAGAAGCTCCTACCAGTACAAGTCCCTCACCTTTGGAAGCATCAAAGTTTACAGCATAAAGTTTACAAATGGAGAGGGCTGTCTTTTGTTTTTCGGTAGTAGGTACATAGTTGTCCAGTTCCGCATCAAAGAATCTCTTGGGAATACCCATCAGTCTAAACCAATCCAGGTTCTGAAAGCGGCAGGAACATAACTCCACCACCTTGCCTTTGCTCACAAAACCGGTCCCACCACACAGAGGACAGCTCTTCCCTTCCATACCTTATTAAAGATAATCCACGGGCGAGGTGTGAGATATATCATATTGAGATCCGATATCAATATGCTATAATCATCCCGGGAGGTGTATCATGAAGGTGGTGGTTTTAGGAGGTCATGACAGGTTAAAGGTTCATGTATCCAACATAGCAAGGCGCTATGGCTTGCAGATAGAGTTCATTAATAAAGAGACACAGAATAACATAGACAGTGCGTTGGCATGTGCGGACTGGGTCTTAGTATTTACATCCCTCGTAGGTCACAACATGGTCAAGCTGGCAAAGCGATACGCTGGCGAAAGATGTATCTTCTGTAAAGGTCACGGGGTATGTGCCTTAGAGAGGGAGATAAAGAAGCTGATGGACCGCTATGAGGAGGATCATATTGACACTTAGTCTTAATATCTGCCAAAATATATAGAGATCTAATCTCAATAGGAGGTGATCATCATGAGAAGAGCTCTGCTGCTGACAGCCCTTATGACAGGCCTTGCCTTTGCTCAGTCCACCGAAGACAGGATAAGGGAGTTGGAAGAGCGTATCAGGGAGCTACAGAGAGAGATTCAGAAACTCAAAGAGGAACAAAGGGAGACAGAAGTTCTTAAGGACGAAATAAGAAAGCTTAGGCTCGAAATAGCTATGCCTACTCTTGAGATGAGATCTTACTATGGCCTCGGGCCTGCAGCTTCAAAAGCTCTCTTCAACCCTAAGGGAGTGTCTATAGGTGGGTACGGAGAGATCCACTTCGTTCACGACCCAGACAGGAGACCAAGAAACGAAGTGGATGCCAAGAGACTGATCCTTTACTTTGGATACGCCTTCAACGAGAAACTGAAACTGAACTCTGAGATAGAGTGGGAGCATGCTTTTGTGGAAGGTGGTGAGAAGAGTGGTGAGGTCAACGTAGAGTTTGCCTTTTTGGATTACAACGTTAACGAAAAATTGGGGTTGAGGGGAGGACTCCTGTTGGTACCTGTAGGTATCATAAACGAGTATCACGAACCACCTACCTTTCCTACCGTGGACAGACCTTTCCTGGAGAGGAACATCATACCTACCACATGGAGGGAGTTGGGTTTCGGAATGTACGGTAAGTGGGGGGCTTTAGAGTACAGAGCTTACCTTCTTAACGGAATGAGGGCAAACGAAGAGGCAGGAGAGAAGGTGAAGAAGGGAGAACTGTTAAAAGGCTTCAGACAAAAAGGATTTAAAGCAGCTTCTGACCAGATAGCCTTTGTGGGAAGATTGGACTACCTTCTTCCTTACAACCTTAAGGTGGGTGCCAGTGTCTATACAGGTGGTGTTCAGGATGAAAAGGGTCACAAACTGGGAACGCTGAGCCTACTTTCTCCTCATCTTTGGTGGCAGTATGCGGGCTTTGACGTGCGTTTTGTGGGGGTTTATGGTACAGTTAGCGGTGCAAAAAAGATATCAGAGGTCATCACCGACAATCCTCTCTGTAACTTAGATCCCTCCCAATGTGTCAGTTTCCCCAAAAAGTTTTATGGCTTTTACACACAAGTGGCCTACGATATCTTTAGGCTTCTAAAGATTGATGGGCAGGAACTTTACTTGTTCGGTATGTACGAAAACTACAACACTCACGCCAACGTACCTCAAGGTTTTACAAAACCAGACGGTCACAAAGTACAGGTACTCAACTTTGGACTATCTTACAAACCGCATCCCTTGATAGCTCTAAAGGCAGACTACGCCAAGGTTCTTTATTCTCCCAACAAAGAGGATAAGGATCTTTACAGAGCTGCCCTCACTTGGATGTTCTAAGGGGGTGGTAGCATGAAAAGGTGGGTAGCGTTAGGTCTTATTCTGGTAGCTTCGTGTGGTGGAGGTGTAAAATCAGAAGACGAGACATCTGTGGTTAATCCAGAACCCAACATACCCCTTGAGTGTTATACCGACACGGGTATAGTACGCTATGGGAAGGCTGTGGCTAACCCCTGCTATGTTTGTCATACTACAGCCAACACACCCTATGCCAACGAGGTGGAAGATTTTCATCTTCAGTTCTCTTACAGCTTTCCCGAGAGTATAAAGAGGATAGGGAACCCTTGGCTCAACGCCATAAGGCCAGATTTGACACTGGCAGGCATACCGGTTCCCTCAGATCAGGAGATAATGAGCTATATAAGGGAGGATAACTGGGGGCTTGCCTACCAGAACAGAGGGAGAGGAGACCTTGAGTATTTTCCGGACGTACCACCCCTTTACACCTATAAGAACGGCACTTACCAGCTTATCAACGTAGATGGAGAAGGCTTTGTGGGTGATACCGGATGGCGTGTGTTTAAGTGGAAACCCTTCCCCGGCTTTTTCCCCACCAACGGCAGGATAGACTCTACCCTCATCAGACTGGCTGAGCCTTTCCGGAAGAAGAACGGACAGTGGGACAGAGAAACCTATAAGAAGAACCTTGCTATAGTGGAGTGTGCCGTCAAAGGTGTAAAACCCGGTGATATCTGTGAAGGTACAGAGTTAGGATCCTTCACTATGCCCTCCTACTACGAAGGAGACGCTTCTCATGTGAAGGTAGTCACGTACCAGTATCCGCCAGGAACTGAGTTTGCCCATCCCCTTTACTATCTTGACCCAGATAACCCCATTTCCTTTAAGTCCGTTCGGATAAGGGAGATGCGTTATATGAAAAAGCTGGCTTACGCAGGTTCTTCACCTGGAGGAGGAGAAGAAGAAGAAGGAAGCTTCTTCTGGGACAAAGGGAAAGTTTTAAACCTCAGCAAGAACTGGCTCATGGCTGGGTTCATAGAGGACAAAGATGGACGCTTAAGACCTCAAACCGCTGAGGAGATGAAGTTCTGTGTGTCGTGTCACGGTGGTATAGGTGGTACGGTGGATGCCACCTTCACCTTCTGGAGAAAGGTACCAGGAGCAGCAGGGTGGAAGGAACAGGACTACAACTTAACAGATCGCAGCATAAAGGACTGGAACTACTCCAGTTTGGAAGGTTATTGGGGAGACAAACTGGGAGCTCTGATAAGTTACGTAACGGGAGAGTACCAGCTTTATTTCTCTATGACAGCAGGTGGTGATCATTTCAGAAGCAACAAGGAGATTCTCAACAAGATAAGTAAAGATCCGGAGAAGATATCCTTCCTTCTCTCTCCTCAGGACAACATCATTACAAATCCTGCCCTCATCAACTACTTAGACGGTAATGGCTACATAAAACCTGATCTTTTCCTTCCTTCACCTCAAAGAGCGCTCGGGATAGACAAGCAGTATTACAGGGTGGTGAGGGCCCAGGCTTTCCGATTTGGTAGGGATGTGTTCGATGGTCCCTTCGGTATATCCAGCGGCGGTAATTCCTTAGAGAAGCTGGACAAGGTAGATAGTACCGGCGTAAAGGAGAGCGGCATATGGAGCGTTATAAAAACTCTCCTCTTTATAAGATGATGCTCTTACTCATGGCGAATGGGGGAGGGAGTGCTAAAATTAAAGGGGTTGTAGCATGCTGATACTGTTGCTGCTCTTAATGATACTGGCTGTCGGGAGAGAGTTTAAAAAGCCGGAGGATGTCCTCAGAAGCATTTACCCGGGAGCACAGGTGGAGGTTAAGAACATAATCTTGAGTCCTCAGCAGATGGAGGAGGTAAAGAAACTCTCGGGACTACATCCAAAGGAAAGACTAGTCTCCTGGTACATAGTGAGAAGGGACTCTAAAGTGATAGCGTATGGTTACGTGGATACTCATGTTGTGAGAACCCATCCGGAAGTAGTTCTCTACACAGTAACACCCGATGGTAGACTAGATGTGGTGGAGGTTCTCGCCTTCAATGAACCTATTGAGTACATGCCCGACGAAAGATGGTTAGCTCTCTTTAAGGGAAAAACCCTGAGCGGCGATTCTCTGAGACTCAGAAGGGACGTGCCCAACATGACGGGAGCCACTCTCACCAGCCGAGCTATCACTGACAACGCCCGCAAAGTGTTGGCCATGTGGCAGGTACTGTTCGGAGGAAGACGATGAGGTTCTTTGTAACGTCGGGTGTAAGGAACAACAAACCCCTCTTCTTCATGCTGGCAAGCTTTTCCCTTCTGGCAACCCTCTTTTGGATCACATCGTGGTTTTACTTTTACACCAAGTACGGCTTTTCCCAAGAGACTCTCTTTAGATACTTTTTCACAGACTCCCAGTTTCCTGAAAAGATCCCTCTCTCCCAGCTTCTGGAAACTGTGCATATAGAACTTTTTTTACACAGTATGTTTTTGCTGGTTTTAGGTAGTATCCTACTCCTCTCCCCTTCCCTGGAGAAACTTAAGATACCTATCCTCTCTTTGTCCTTCATCACAGCTTTCCTGTACGTCTTCTCCGATCTTATAATCTACACTTTTGGACCCACCTATTTGATCCTCAAGGTAATCTCCTTTGTGGCTTACCAGACAGCCAGCGGATCCCTTGTAGGTATGGTACTTTTTTTCTTGTTTTTTCGGAAGGATGAAGGAAAACCTCAACCACGGAAGATAAAAAAGCTCCTCCTAATGTTCTCTTTCAGTATCCTTATGAACGCTTTGGTAAATCTAGCTCTCTTTACTAGCAAGATGGGTATAAGTCCATCTTCGGTACAAACCTACTACCTGGGAGACCCCACTGTTTTCAGTAGACCTAAAACCCTGGAAGGTCTCACCAAGATCCTCTACCCCCACATCCTGGCGGTGCCCCTTTACCTCTTCGTGATCCTTCATCTTCTTGTCTTTACAGGTACGAAGAGAAGGAACCTTATACTCCTGTCGGTTGTGGCTTTTCTATTCTCCTTTACAGAGATGATGGGAGGACTTCTGGTGAGGTTTCTTCACCCTTCCTTTTCCCTTCTAAAGTTGGTAAGTTTTGCTCTCACCGAGATCTTTCTCTTCTACGCCTCCTTTCGCCTGATGAGAGAGTCCCTCAGAAAGGAGACTTATCCGGTGCTTTATATTTAAATGTACCGTGGATCTAAGATCCGTAGTAAGCAAACTGGACATAGTGGATGTCATTTCCTCTTATATAGATCTTAAGAGGGTAGGTAGTAACTACGCCGGTAGATGTCCTTTTCATCCGGATGATACCCCATCTCTGTACGTATCCCCTTCAAAGGGTATATGGAAGTGTTTTGGGTGCGGTGTAGGAGGTGATGCGGTAAAGTTTGTGGCTCTCTACGAAGGTGTAAGCTACACAGAAGCCCTCATGGAACTTGCCAGAAAGTACAAAATACCTTTGAAACTTCCATCCCAACGTCACGATGACGCACTACTGGAGGCCCTCCGGCAAGCATCCCAGTTTTATCATGAGAGGTTGAAGGAAAACCAACAAGCTTTGGAGTACCTCTACGGCAGAGGCCTGTCGGGAAGAAGTATCCAGCGGTTTGAACTAGGTTACTCTCCTACTTCTCACCAGCTGTGCCAGTTCCTGAAAGAGGCGGGACTTTTGGAAGTTTACGAGCGATCAGGTAACATCCTTCGCCTTGCGGATGGATCTTGCAGGGATATGTTTGCGGGAAGACTCATCATACCCATAAGGGATCACAGAGGCAACGTGGTGGCCTTTGGGGGAAGGACTCTCACCGACGAGAAACCTAAGTATCTTAACTCCCCGGAGAAGGAACATTTCCAGAAGAGGAACATCTTGTTTGGTTTTTACGAAGGAAAGGAGTTCATAAAGGAGCGTAGAAGGGTCATATTGGTGGAAGGTTACTTTGATGTCATCAGTATGCACCAGGCGGGTTTTAAGGAAACGGTGGCACCCTTGGGTACCTCCCTCACCAGTCAGCAAGCACACCTCATAGCATCCTACGCGGACGAAGTGATTCTTATCTTTGATGGAGACTCTGCAGGAAGGCAAGCTGTTCGTAGAGCTGTTCCTCATCTCCTTTCCGAAAACCTTTCGGTGAAGGTCCTTTACCTACCGGAGGGTGAGGATCCCGACACTTACGTGAAGAAAACAGATCTGCACAGAGAGCTGGAATCCCTCCCAGATATTCTGGAGGATCTCTTAAGCAAGGCAAAGAATGACAGAAACTCTTTAGAGACTCTCCTTTATCTGAGCGGTTTCGTAAGAGATCCCGTAAAGAGGGGTGAGATCCTCCTTACGTTGGCAAAACTGACGGGTATGCCGGTATCCCTCCTTAGTGAAAAGGTTCCACGTGTGAGAGGAGAGAGAGAAGAGGAAGAAAAAAAGCTGACCTTCCACGAAAAGATCCTACTTACCGGAATACTGAGGTACAACTTCACCAACGTGCCTCTTGAGGAGCTCAACTTATCTCCTTACGCTGCCCAGATACTGGAGGCTATACAAAAAGAGGATCTTCATCTCGTACCTGCTGAGATAAGAAGAGGTAGGATATCTGACGAAAGGGTGTTTTGGGATGCCGTCAAAGCTCTTAGTATCAAAAAAGAGGACCTGGAGGAAGAGACTCCTAAGGACCTTTCCCAGTTGAGGAAGAGACCAGCCACAAGATTGAGAAAAAGGAGGTTATAATTTTCTGCGCGGGGGTTTGGCATGGCTATACTGGTGAATAAAAACACAAGGGTTGTGGTGCAAGGTATAACAGGTAAGGAGGGATCCTTTCACGCCCTCCAGTGTAAGGCTTACGGCACTCAGGTGGTGGCGGGTGTCACGCCCGGTAAGGGTGGCCAAAAGGTGGAGGACATCCCTGTTTTCAACACGGTGGATGAAGCTGTAAAGGAGACGCAGGCCAACTGTTCTCTCATATTTGTACCACCTGCCTTCGCGGCAGATGCCATAGTGGAAGCTTTGGACGCTGGTATAGAGTTGGTGGTGTGTATAACGGAAGGTATTCCGGTAAGGGACATGCTTATGGTGAAGCATTACATGCTTAAGAACTACCCCAATGCCAAACTTATAGGTCCCAACTGCCCAGGTGTCATAACTCCCGGAGAGGCAAAAGTAGGGATAATGCCAGGTCATATATTTACGAGAGGTAGTGTAGGCATAGTTTCCAGGAGCGGTACGTTAACCTACGAAGCTGCCTATCAACTCACCAAGATGGGTATAGGTCAGTCTACTGCGGTAGGGATAGGAGGTGATCCGGTACACGGGTTGTCCCATAAGGACGTTATAGCTCTCTTCAATGAAGATCCTGAGACACAAGCTATACTGATGATAGGGGAGATAGGTGGTACTGCTGAGGAGGAGGCTGCCGAGTACATAGCCAGTTACGTCAAGAAACCTGTTTTTGCTTACATAGCGGGTATAACGGCTCCCCCCGGTAGGAGGATGGGACACGCAGGAGCCATTATAAGCGGTGGTAAAGGAACAGCTCAGGCCAAAATGGAGGCTCTAAGGGAGGCCGGTGTTCACGTCATAGAGAACCCCGCTTTCATAGGCAAAACGGTGGCGGAAGTACTGGGTGGAGTTATGATTTAGGATATACTAAATCGCCTATGTGGGTTATATTATAACCCTTCAATAAATCCCTTTAAGGAGGTGGAATTATGGCACTAAGAACTAAAGTAGATCCGGACACCTGCACTTCCTGTGAGCTCTGCTACGATAGGGTACCGGAAGTTTACAAGAACAGAGGAGACGGCATAGCGGAGGTAGTGAATCCAGGCCCCGACGGATGGATGTTGGTTCCTCCTGAACTGGAACAGGAGGTTAAGGAGGTAACCGACGAATGTCCAAGCGGCTCTATAATAACGGAGGAAGTTTGAGAATCTTGGTGGATATAGATACTTGTACATGCTGTCAGCTATGCTACGAGGAGGCACCTGAGGTGTTTGCAAACAGGGGGGATGGCTATCCTTTAGTGATCATGAGGGAGGTCATCCCTCCTTTTTTGGAAAAAGTGGTGTGGGTAGCAGAAGCTTGTCCCAGCGGGTCTATACTGCTTGAAGGATAGGGTTCTATTTCTGGGAACAGCGGGTGGTAGAGGTAGCGTATTTCGGTTTTTACGTCGTTCCGGTGGTTTCCTCCTTCAGTTAAGGGGTGTGTGGATTCACGTGGATCCTGGACCAGGGGCCTTCGTCTATTTACACCAGATGGGCTTAGACCCAAGAAACATAGACATCGTAGTCCTTTCACACCTTCACTTAGATCACTCCGCTGATGTTAACGTAGTGATAGAGGCAGCCTCCGAAGGAGGCAAAAACAGGAGGGTGGTTCTGGTAGCACCAAGAACTGCTTTAGAGGGAGAGGACAGAGTGGTTTTACCCTACATCAGGAAAGAACGTGTGGGAGCTGAGTACGTGCTGGAGGAAGGTACAGAGATAAAACATGCCGGCATAAGTATCAGAGCTGTTATGAAACACCGTCATCACGGAGTAGAAACCTACGCCCTTCTGTTTGATAACAGGGTTCTTTATGTTTCGTGTGCCCTTTACGAAGATAAGATGCTGGATATGTATCCCAAAAACGTGGATGTTACCATCATCAACACCACCCTCTACAAAAAGAGTAAGTATGTAGAACATCTAAGTGTGGAGGATGCTAAAAAGATCATAGGGAGTGTTCGGCCTAAGTTGGCCGTGCTCACTCACTTCGGTTACGAAATTCTCAAAAACATGGACCCTCAAGCGATAGCTTCTGAGGTGGAAGAAAGTACGGGTATTCGCACCGTATCCGCCTATGACGGAATGGAGGTGATCTTTTAGTGCTGGAGGTGTTTTTCCCGGAACTTAAGAAACAAGCGGAAGAGTGGGTTCAACATTATGGATACACAGCTCTCTTTATCCTATCCTTCACAGAATCCGTACTCCAACCTGTTCCACCTTTTCCTTTTATAACAGCTGCGCCCCTCTTTAAGCTGGATCCTTATGTGGCCGGTTTGGTGGCCCTTGTAGGAAACGTTTTGGGTGCATTGGTGGCTTACTTTTTGGCGCGCTATGTGGGAGAGGGTTTTGTGAGGAAACTTTTGGGAGAGAAGAGGTTTTTGAAGGGAGAAGCTCTCTTTAACAGATACGGCTTTTGGGCAGTGTTGATAGGAGAACCTTACAAACTGGTCTGCTGGCTTTCCGGTATATTTGGTATGCCTCTTTGGAGATTTCTTCTGGCAAGCCTTATAGCAAGGGGTGTGAGGATAGCTTTCTTTGTCTTCTGGGGAGACCTTCTGAGAAGGTGGGTGTCTTAAAAGTGGGTGCGGGAGGACTCGAACCCCCAACCGGGCGGTTATGAGCCGCCCGCTCTGCCATTGAGCTACGCACCCATCTCCAAGATTAATATTATAAAAAAACCTAACTGCTGTGGCAAGGTATAATAGAGGTAGGGGGTGTTCAAATGGCGCCTGCCGGGTCTCTGGACACCCATAAAGGGCGCGTTACAAATAGCCCGGCACCTTGCTGGGTAAGGAGGAAGAGGGATGAGAAAGATGTTAGCAGTGCTGCTGTTGTTGGGTGGTGTGAGTAATACGGTGCCTGTGGTTAACTCCTTGGGTGTGGGTGGCCCGTCGGAGGATCCCTTTCCCATACCCCCCGACAAAGACATAAACCTCAAGGTAGAGGAGGATATGGACACCCAGAAGGTGAGGGATATAGTGGAGAAGGAGATCTCCCTTTCCGAGGCCATGCAGGAGTTGGCTAATGTCAAAACTGTGGAGATGGCAAGGCCAGACATATGGCCTGTGGTGGGTATAATAACATCCGACTACGGATGGCGTACCATAGGTGGTTCGAGAGAGTTTCACACAGGTGTTGATATATCGGCACCATACGGTGCACCTGTGAGTGTGTCTGCAGATGGAAGAGTCATATTCGCAGGTTGGCTCAAGGGTTACGGAAAAACGGTGATAGTATACCATGGCTATGGTTTCGTTACCCTTTACGCTCACCTTTCCTCCATACTGGTGGATTACGGGGAGAGAGTGGTGAAAGGTCAGGTGATAGGGAAAGTAGGTTCCACGGGAAGGGCTTTTGGAACACACCTCCATTACGAGGTTCTCAAGTACGGTATAAGGCAGAACCCTATAGCTTACCTTCCCTAAAGGAGGCCTCTCTTTCTGAGAGCGTCCTCGTATATACGTCTGTACAGATGGTTCCACTCGGGGGTCCCTTCCACTATCTTCTTGGAGTAAGCTTTTATCCTTTCCCTCACCTCCCTATCTATCTCCTCTTCTTCCTTTACAGCCTCCATAAGAATGTTCCTTATCTTCCCTCTTATCACGTGGGGATCTTCGTAAATTTCCACCGTTTCGTCTTCCATAATGAGATCCTTTATAGCGTTGGCCACTTGGTTCATGCGTTCCCTTCTGTTGGTGTGGATGTTCATCTCCTCTGCCAGTTTTGCTCTTACAACCCTGTAGGCGGTTCTGTAATCTAAGCTGGTTTCTTCCAAAAGAGACAGCTTTTCTCTAAGTATTTCCTTGGTCTTTTCGTCCAGGAGTTTTTCCTCTTCTTCCGCTTTTTTAAAAACTGCTATAATCTTCTTCTTAAAAGTATACGGGTCCTCTGGCTCTATTATTCTCTCCTCTGTGAGCTCCTTCACTATTCTGTCCGCTATTCTTTCCACCAGCTTCTCTGGTAGTCTCATAAAAGGTTATTATACCATGAAGAAACTATCAAGGGTGAGAGCTACATCCCTTTCGTAAGATCCGTCCTCGGTGTTGATAATAAGTGGTTTTTCTATTATCATCTGAGATCTCATGTTTTTTCTTCCGTGTATGCGTACAAGACGTGCGTTTTTGCTCAGTTTCGGATAAAAAAACATAACATGTACGGGTGCTATGTTGTATCTTTTCATATTTTCTACAGCCTCTAAAAATCTAAAAGACGGAATAAGTATATTCAAGTGTCCTCCATCCTTTAGTAAATAGCTGGAAGCTTTTATAAAATCCTCCAGTTTTGTATCCATCTCAAAATGGTATCCACCGTCCTTTGATCCCCAGTGAGCAGGATAGAAGGGTGGATTAACTATAACAGCATCTGCTGTATATCTCTTTAAAAAATGTTCCACATCTCTCACATCTCCCTCCACTACGCTCACCTTATCCTGCAGTTGGTTTACCTTAACGTTGTACCTTAAAAGCTCCAACATGAGGGAGTCCCTCTCTACGGCCAGCACATGACAGGAGTACCTGAGAGCTGTCAGTACACTGAGAGCACCGAAACCTGCCCCAAGGTCCACCACAGTAGAAGTTCTCTTTATACCTCTGAGATGAGCGACGAAGAGAATCTCTATTATGGAGAGTCTGTGCCGTCTGGGTTGACGAAACTTTACCTTACCTCTGAAGAACTCAAACTCCTTAAAGGTTTCCAAATCTCTCCACGAGCTCCAACAGAGTTCTTGCCCTCTCCATCTGTCTGAGGTATTCCTCGTACTCCTCCACTGTGGTGGCTGTGGCCAGCTTTTTCACCGCTTCATCAAAGAGTTCCTTTTCCCTTCCTGGGTCTATGGAGCCTATTGGGTAGGCCTCCTCTGCCAGCACTATCACCTTGGTAGGCGTTACGTCCACAAATCCATAGGTCACAGCAAAGCCGTTCTCCTGCTTGCCGTCAAAGTACAGAAGTCCCGGTTTGAGGAGCGTCATCAGATACATGTGTTTTTCCAAAACTCCTATCTCTCCCTCTACGGTGGGAATGTTCACCGACGTCACGTCGTTGGAAAAAACTATACCCTTAGGTGTTACTACCTCTACTCTTATCATGCTTCTGTATTATAAATCATAAGTTCCCTTATCAGAGTAGCAGGTTGTACTTCCTTTGGACACACGTTGTTGCATTTGTTACAAGAAAGACAGTGATAGAGGTATCCTTCTTCCACAGCCTGTTTTAATCTCAGCTGTGGCTTTCTGTCTCTTGGATCCATCAGGAAACGGAAGATCTTGGCAAAAAAGAGAGGACCCGCGTACCTTTCTTCCAAGGTCTGGGGACAGTAGGACTGGCACGCAAAACACAGGATACAGTCAGAGGCCTCTTCTATCTTTCTGCTTCTCTCCTGCTCTATCCTCGGTTCTTCTTTTCTCTCCTCTATCCAGGCTCCTATATCTCTCAACTTTCTGATGGCTGGATCTATGTCTACTGCCAGATCCTTTATGACCCTGAAGTTCTTCAGTGGTTCTACTATGACTTCCCTCTGGGTGATGACATAAGGAAGTACCTGTTCTTTACATGCCAGCTTGGGATACCCGTTTATGTAGATAGTACATGTGCCGCATATTCCCGCCCTGCAGAAGTGTCTGAAGGTAAGGGTAGGGTCTTGCTCTTCCTTTATACGCTGGAGCGCTTCTAAGAAGGTCATACCTTCCTCGTACTTAACGTGATAAGTTTCATAGCGCACACCTTTCTCTCTGTCCTCTCTCCTTATCCTCAGCTTCAGATACATGGGAGATAAATATAATTCAACCTCTCCTCAACTTGGATAGAAGTTTTTCCCAGAAAGAAAGTCTATGGGGAACAACGCCTATAGGTAACCTGCTGAGAGCTAAGGATAGTTCCCTTGTCAACTCCTGATGAAAGGGGTTCTGCTGCACTATGCTTCTTATGAGCTTTGGGCTGTATCTTATACCTCCTAGGTACATCACCTGAGCAGGTGTAAACTTCTGGCATACAGTGTTTATACTTTCGTAAACACGCCTCGCTTCGTCCTCGTGGCTCACCTTATTAACTATAAGATAGAAGTTCTTAACACCACACTCTAAGCTCAGCACCTTTATAAGTCCGTATGCATCAGCAACGGCGGTAGGTTCAGGTGTCGTTATCACTATAGGGAAGTGGGAAGAGGATACTATGGAAAGTGTGTCGTTGTGTATGCCAGGTGGTGTATCAAATACCACAATGTCGTAGTTTTTCTCTGCGTACTCCTGAAGGAGCAGTATGAGGTTTCTCAGTTGTTTTTCCGGTAAGTTCACTAGTTCCCTTACACCGCTTCCACTGGAGATAAAATGGAGCCCCTCCTCTATAGGTATAGAGATCTCATCCAGGCTTGCCTCGCCTCTGAAGAAGTGATACAGGTTCTTGGGTGGTGCGATACCCAACATAAGGTGGATGTTGCTGAGTCCAAGGTCACCGTCTATGAGAAGCACTCTTTTGCCCTGCTTCCTCAGAATACTACCTATGTTAATGCTCAGTAGAGTCTTGCCTACACCTCCCTTCCCACTGGCTACAGCCAGGTAAGGAACGTATCTTTCCTTACCTTCAACCACCCTCAGGTGCTGGGCCTGACCTTCCATGATTGACCTCCAGTAAAAGTTGAGCCAGAAATCGACCGTTAGCCAACACGATGTCTTCTGGTACACGTTGTCCGTTGGTGAAGCAAAGTATAGGTAGTTTTGTTCTAAAGGCTACGTTAATTATGTTTCCAAAGTAAGCGGTCTCATCTACTTTGGTGAACACTAGCCCCTCCAAAGGAAGAAAGCTGAAATGCTCTACAGCTTCATACATTATCCTCTCATCGGTATTGGCGCTCAGAGTTAGGTAAAGTTCCACTGTAGGTAGACGGTGGAAGAAGGTGGCGAGCTCTCTTATCCTCATCTCATCATACTGACTTCTACCGGCTGTATCCACCAACAGAAGATCCATAGAGGACAGCTCTCCCACGCACTCTCTTAGCTTCTGGGGTGTATCAGCGATACGGAAGGGTATTTCCATAAGATGAGCATAAGTCCTCAGTTGTTCCCGAGCACCTACCCTGTAACTATCTACGGTTATTACTCCTATCCTCTTACCGCTCTTCTTCAACACATAAGCCAGCTTTGCTAGGGTTGTTGTCTTCCCTACACCCGTAGGCCCTAGAAGAGCAATCACCCTAAAATCCTTCCACCTCTCCATGGGTTCCTTTATCATAGGTACGTTCCTCTCTATACCCTCCGTTAGAGACTCCAGAACTTCACCTTTGAGATCCAGTTTCCTGATTTCGTAGTCATACCCACAGGCGGCTTCCATTATAGCCTTTGCCACATCTCGTGCAACACCTCTCTCCAGAAGTTTCTTCATGATCTGGGTTGCCCTCATGGAGTACTCTTCCTGTGATGTGTTCTTTTCCTCCTCTACCTGTGGTCTTTTCATTGTTTGAAGCACTTCCTTCAAAGTTTCCTTGAGTTTTTCCAGTTCCGCGTACACATCCTCCTGCTTTTTGAGTTGGTAAGCAAAATCCTCCGTATCGGGTAATCCTACTGTAACCTCAAGGAACGACCTTCTCGGAAAAGGCAAGAAGGGTATGATCCTCTTCTTCACTATACGGGTGGAGAGAATCACGGCATCGGGTCCATAAATGGCCCTCACTTCTTCCACAGCTTTCTGCAAAGATTCCGCCATGAACTTTTTAATCTTCATCTATAACTCCCAATACCTTTAGGTTTACCTGTCTATCCAGTTCGTTGTAAGAGAGTACCACCAGATGGGGTAGGTATGCTTCCAAAACCCTCTTGATCTGTCTCCTAACAGGTGTAGGTGTAATGAGGAGAGGCTTTGCATGGTGAGGTACAAAGTGGGAGAGTTGGGAAGAGATCTTGGGGTATATAACGTTAATCACCGTATCCAAAAAGTCCTCTTCTTTACCCTCCTGAAGGAATACCACGAGTTTTGTCTCAAGTTTTGGAGAGAGCACAAGGGCGTAAAGTGTACCATCGGTGGTGTAAAGTTTGGTGATCCTCTTAGCCATCCTCTGCCTTACGTACTCTGTCAAAAGGTCTGGATCCTTCGTCTGATCTATATAGTCCGCCAATGTCTCCACTATGGTAATAAGATCGTTAATGGGTATTCCTTCCCTCAGGAGGTTCTGTAACACTCTGTGCAGGACTGACATAGGTACCACATCGGGTACCAGTCCCTGAAGGGCCTTAGGATATCTTCTGGAAACATTCTCCACCAAGTCCATAACCTCTGCTCTACCTAATATCTCATGGAGATTCCGCTTTATGGTTTCGGAGAGGTGTGTCGTTATCACAGTAGGTAAGTCAACCACTACGTATCCCATCCTCTGTGCCTCGTCCTTGTCTTCAGGATCTATCCAGTAAGCTTTGAGTTTAAAAGCTGGATCCTGTGTCAGGCGTCCTTCCAGCTCCCCCTTTGCCCCACCCATATCTATTGCCAGATACTTCCCGGGAACCACTTCATACGAGTCTATCTCCACACCCCTTATTAGAATACGGTACTGGTGTGGTCTAAGTCTGAGATTGTCCCTTATATGTACGAGAGGTATGATGACACCCATCTCCTGAGCTATCTGTTTTCTTATAGTTTTTATCCTCTCTGGAATTTCACCACCCTGGGCCTCATCCACATACACGATGAGGCCATACCCCACCTCGAAGGAGATGGTTTCAGGCTGAGGTACGATCTCCTCTCTCTGTTCCTGTAAAGTTCTCTGCTGAGCAAACACTTTTTCCAGTTCTTTCAACTCCTGTTCCTTAAGGGATCTTCTGAGGGCATAGTAAAGGCCAAAGAGGAGAACCACCATGAAGAGGAATGGGGGCTTGGGAAGACCCGGTAGAAGACCTACGAAGGCGAGAAGACCTGCGGAGAAAAGGAAGACACGAGGTTCTTTTGAAAACTCACTGACGATAGATCTACTAAGTTGGTCTTGAGAAGAGGATTTGGTAACTATTATGCCAGCTGCCGTTGACAGGAGAAGAGCCGGTATCTGACTGGCCAAGCCTTCACCTACTGTCAACAGCGTGTAGGTGGATACAGCCTCCACGAAGGGCATACCTTTACCCAGTATACCTATCAAAAGCCCCCCCACTATACTGAGGAAGAGTATGATAAGAGCTGCGATGGCATCACCCCTTATAAACTTACTGGCACCGTCCATAGCACCGTAAAAGGCCGATTCTGTCTCTAACTGTTCTCTCCTCTTCTTTGCCTCTTCCTCGGTTATTATCCCTGCGTTGAGATCCGCATCTATGCTCATCTGTTTTCCAGGTAGGGCGTCGAGAGTGAACCTGGCAGCCACTTCGGATATCCTCTCAGCTCCTCTGGTGATCACTACAAAGTTGATAATTATGAAGATGAAAAATACGATCATACCTACCACCACATCTCCACCTACTACGAATCTTCCGAAACCTTCTATGATATGTCCCGCCGCGTGTGTACCTTCATGACCATGTAAAAGTATCCTCCTAGCGGCAGCTACGTTGAGGGATAACCGTAGGAGTGTTCCCATGAGGAGAAGAGAGGGGAACGTTGAAAGTTCCAAAGGGTTCTTTATGAAGGTAGTGAGGACCAACACAGTGAGAGAAAAGCTTATACTCAGCGTAAGGAGGAGATCCAACAGAAAAGCTGGTACAGGTAGAAGTATCGCAGAAAGGACTACCACAAAGGCCAGTAAGACCCACCCTTCTCTGTATCCCACGAAGTATAATTTTATCCATGCAGATAAACGAAAAAGCTATAGTGGAGAGAGTAAAGGAGCTGGTAACGCCTCTGGTAAAGAAGATGGGTTACAGACTGTTTGATGTGGAATTCAAACCGGAGAGGGGGTGGGTACTGAGGATAATACTGGACAAAGAGGGGGGAATCACCATAGGGGATTGTGAGGAGGTCAGTAGGAAGGTGAGCGCACTTCTGGACGTGGAGGATATAATCCCTTTCTCCTACATGCTGGAAGTCTCATCGCCTGGTCTAAACAGAGAACTCACCAAGCCGGAACACTTTGAGTTCTTTGAAGGAAGACTCGTGCGTGTTATACTGCGCCAGCCGGTGGAGGGACGCAGGGAGATAAAGGGGTACATAAGGGGTGTCACGGAGGGGGTGCTGAAGCTGGAGGAAAAGGATTCGAGGAACATACTTCACGTACCTCTCAGCCACGTAGCTAGGGCCAATCTGGAGATGGAAGAATGGTAAAGAACCTAAGAAGACTGATAGAACAGGTGGCCAAAGAGAAGAATCTACCCGAGTGGCTCGTAGAGAGAGCTCTCAGAAACTCCATAGCACTGGCCGTCAAGAAGTCTCAGAAGATCAGAGAGGATGTGGAAGTACAGCTGGAGGACGATCACATAAAAGCTTACCTGGTGCGTAGGAGTAAAGATCAGACTATTAAGTTACCCATAGATATAGAACCGGCGGATATGGACAGGATAGCAGCTTACGCCGCCAAGGAGGAGTTTTTGAAGGAGCTGGAGAGAGCCGAGGAAGAGCGTAGTTACTTGGAGTTTGTGGAGTTGGAGGGTGAGATAGTGGTGGGGATAGTGAGAAAGGTTCAGGAGGATGGGGATCTTTTGGTGGATCTTGGAAAGGTGATGGGAGTTCTTCCCAAGAAGGAACAGATACCTAAGGAACATTACAAAGTGGGAGATAGATTGAGGGCTCTTTTACTGGAAGTGAGAAAAAGGCGAGGAAAGTACGAGATAATCCTTTCACGTACCCACCCGCGCTTTTTAAAAAAACTCCTTGAGGCAGAGGTACCGGAGATAAAGGAGGGATACATCAAGGTGGAGGCTATAGCTCGCGAACCGGGTGAGAGGGCTAAGGTGTTGGTGAGCTCCACCGACTCCAGAATGGACCCTGTGGGGGTGGTGGTGGGTGTAAGAGGTTCCAAGATAGCTCCCATAACGGAGGAGCTCTCCGGTGAGCGTATAGACGTGATAAAAAAGAGTGATAGTGTAGAGGAGCTCATTAAACGTAGTCTGGCACCGGCACCTGTCAGTGCCGTTAGACTGTTCCCAGAAGAAAAGAGGGCTGAGGTGGCTGTACCGAAGGAGAAACTGTCTTTGGCCATAGGAAAAGGTGGGGTTAACGTCCGACTTGCCAGTAAGATAACCGGTTGGCGCATAGATGTTTATTCAGAGGAGGATTTTGAAAAACTTACCAAGATGACATGAAAGGAGTTCAAGAACTCAAGATTCAAAAACTGGTTTACGGCGGGTACGGTTTTGCTACGGGAGAGGATGGAAGGGTGTATCTGGTTAGGTACGCTGCTCCCGGTGAGGTGGTGAGGGCTCAGATCATAAGGGAGAAGAGGGATTACTCAGAAGCTACTGTGGAAAAGGTGATCATACCTTCCGGTACGCGGAGGAACCCTCCCTGTAGGTACTATACCCACTGCGGTGGGTGTCAGATACAGCATATGGACTACTCTGCTCAGCTGGAGGCCAAAAACGACATTCTTCTGGATAATCTGAAGAGAATAGGAAAACTTCAGTCAGTGAACCTGGGTCCTCCTGTGGTTTCCGGCAGCGAGTTTCACTACAGGCTAAGGGTGCAGTTCAAGGTGGAGGATGGAAAGGTGGGTTTCTTCGCATGGGGAACCCACCAATTGGTGGACATAGAGGAGTGCCTCTTGGTGCACAGAGACATAAACCAGATAATACCGACCCTGCGGGAACTCAGCAGACAAGTAAAGGACTTGAGAGAGATTCATGTTCTTTACTCACCGTGGGAGAAAGAGTTTCTTCTCAAACTGGTGACTGTGTCACCCATTGATAAGGACCGTCTGAGAAAACTGAAGGAGCTTTATATACCACCTCAGGTGGTGGGAGTAGGGAACTACACGATGCTACGGGACACACCAGTGAGAAGGTACTTTTTGGGAAGGGACTTTACCTTCATACAGGTGGGTCCTTACCGGTACAGAGTGAGTGCCGATTCCTTCCTTCAGGTCAACTACACTCTGTACGAGGAATTTGTTAACGCAGTTCTGGAGAAGGTGCAGAGAGTAAGGAAAGCTGTAGAGATACACTGTGGCATAGGCTTTTTCAGTCTACCCCTCTCTCAGCGAGCCGAGTTTCTCTACGCCTCCGACGTAAACCAAGTGGCGGTGAGAGATGCCCAGTACAGTGCTAGGATAAACAGTGTAGACAAGGTGGTGTTTGTCCACGAAAGAGCTGTAGATACCCTAAAGAACTTGGCAGGTGAGGTGATAGATCTTTTGGTGGTGGATCCTCCAAGAGAGGGACTCTCAGAAGGAGAAACCCAACTAATACTCTCCAACAAACCTAAGAACATCGTGTACGTTTCCTGTAACCCTTCCACGCTGGCCAGGGATCTGAAGGTCCTGTCCAAAGGTGGCTATAGTCTTAAGGTTATCAGGCTTGTGGACAACTTTCCTCAAACTTATCATGTGGAGAGTGTGAGTTTCTTGGAGCTAAGCTAAAATTCTATCCATGAACCTCTATGATCTTATAGGGGAACTGAGAGAAGGCGGAAGTGTAGAACTGCTATCCCAATGGAAAGGTGTGCCTGTAAGGGTCAGGATGACCATCAAGTGGGTGTCTCCTGAGGAGAGGTTTGTGAGCCTGGATATGAAAGACTGCAGGTTTCGTCACATATTCTCCTCACCCTCCGTGTATATGAAACTGAAGGAGGTGTATATAGAGGCTTCTGTCTTCAGTAACATAAGGGATGAGCTCGTTGTTGAGGTGTTAGGTATAGCACCACCTCCCCCCTTTGTTCTCCGAGAGTTCGTGAGGGTAGAACCCTCTGATAGGGAACCCATCTACGTGAATTTCTGGGTACATGAGACCGAATTCGTGAGGGCTAAGGTTGTGGACATAAGCGAAGTAGGTGTGGGTGTTCTGCTCACTAAAGAAGAAGCGGAGAGGTTACTGACCGACTTAACCCCTCCCCACAGTCTTCACAAGGAGGTTTATCTGGAGCTTTACCTTCCTCACAGTGATACCATCAGGGGATTGGGTGAGCTCAGAAACATACTGAGCCATCAGGAAGGTGTCTACGTAAGACTCGGTTTTAGGTTGGAGATGGAGGAGAAAGATAAAAGGAAACTAAGACAGTATATCCTCAGAAGGCAGAGGGAGATCTTAGAAGACTTGAGAAAACTATGAGGACCATTTTTGTAATAGCTCTGAGATACCTTCTTTCCAGCAGAGGTTCCACCCTCGTGGTATCCGGTGTTGCCCTTTTGGGTGTAGCCTTGGGTGTTTCGGCTGTTCTCCTCACCATGGCTGTCTTCGCAGGTTTTCAGCACGCCCTTAAGGATAAGATTCTGGCAAGTTCGCCCCATGTAGTGGTAAGCCTTATGACAGAAAAGGATGCGAGAGATGTTAGATCAGTTATACAGAAGGTGAAAGGTGTCAGAAGTGTGAAGTTGGTGACGGTGTACCAGGCTCTCCTTTCCTACAACGGTCGTATCCAGTCTATCACGGTAAAGGGAATGGAACCTGAGGATATAAGGAGTATGGAGAAGTTCTTGGTAAAGGGAAAACTGGAGAAGGGACTGTTGTTGGGTGAGGGTGTGGCAGACGTGTTGGGTGTAAAGATAGGTGATAAAGTGGTCCTCGTTTCTCCTATGGGAATCAGGACTCCCTTAGGGTTTCTTCCTAAAACGGCCACCTTTGAGGTGGCAGGTATCTTTAAAACAGGTACTTTCGAACAGGATTATCTTACTGTGATACTCCCGTTACAGGAGGCCCAGCGTTTCTTTGGGGACGATTGGCAGATGCGTGGTTTTGAAGTGTACCTTTATGATCCTTACAAAGCTGACGAAATAAAGAGAAACATATCAGACATACTGCAAGACGATGCCATAGTAAGGTCATGGATGGACCTTAATGCTCCTCTCTTTAACGCTCTTCAACTGGAAAAGGTGGGTTTGTTCTTTGTACTCCTCCTTATGGTGGTGGTGGCTTCCTTCAACATAACCAGCCTCCTCTTTATGAAGGTAAAGGAGAAGACGAAGGACATAGCTGTTTTAAGGACCTACGGTCTGAAGAGCAGACAGGTACTTGCAATCTTTATACTACAAGGTCTTATGATAGGTTCTACCGGTACTGTGCTTGGACTCTTACTGTCGGTGGTTGGTGCTTACTTCATCAACGAGTACCGGCTGATAAGGGTACCTGCGGATGTGTATATGATGGACCACGTACCAGCCTACTTTGAGGTGAGGGATGTGCTCTGGACTTTGTTGGGAAGTTTAATGCTGTCTGTAGTATCCAGTATACTTCCTTCCTACAGAGCCTCACGCCTTAGTATAGTGGAGGTTCTCAGGAGTGAGTGAGATCATACTTATAGAGAACCTTCACAAGAAGTATCCCAACGGAACTTACGCTCTCAGAGGTGTGAGTTTGAAAATAAAAAAGGGTGAGATGGTGGGTCTCATGGGGCCTTCAGGCTCTGGTAAAAGCACGCTGCTACACATCATAGCAGGACTGGATCTTCCCACGGAAGGAAGGGTATGGGTTATGGGAAGGGAGGTATCTTCTATGAAGGAGGATGAACGAGCTGACTTTAGAAAGAGACACGTGGGCTTTATCTTTCAGTTTTTTTATCTTCTTGAGGACTTTACCGCCTTGGAGAACGTGGCTCTGATAGGCCAACTGGCAGGAGTTCCGGATCCGGTAAGGAAGGCGGAGAAACTTTTGGAACGACTGGGACTTTCCCACAGGCTTCATCACAGACCTTCTGAGCTCTCTGGTGGAGAACAGCAACGCACCGCCATAGCCAGAGCCCTTATACTTCAGCCTGACGTGCTCTTGGCCGATGAACCTACCGGCAATTTGGGTATAGAAGAGGGGAGGAAAGTTATGGAACTTCTCGTGAATCTCAAGGAAGAGGGCATGACCCTTCTGGTAGCAACCCACAACGTGGATCTTATCCCTTACTTTGATAGAATCGTAAGACTGAGGGACGGTCGTGTGGTGGAAGAAGGTGGATGATCTTTTACTGTCTTATCTGGAGGAAGATGTAGGGTGGGGTGATGTGACCACCCAATCCATCTTTGGGGGAGAGAAGGTAAGAGCGGTGATGCTGGCCAAGGAGGGAGGCGTGGTAGCGGGTATACCCTTTGCCATAAGGGTGTTTCAGCTTTTGGGAGAAGTAAGGGTCCTGAGAAAGATGGAAGAAGGCACCGAGATAAAGAAGGGAGATGTGCTCCTTGAGATAGAAGGTGAGGCAGATACCATACTTACGGGAGAGAGGGTAGCCCTCAACATACTGCAACGCCTCAGTGGTGTAGCGACCCTCACAAGGGAGATGGCCAAGAGACTGGAAAAAAAGGGGATAAGGTTGTTGGATACGCGAAAAACCACACCTGGCATGAGGTATCTGGAGAAGTATGCGGTAAGAGTAGGCGGAGGTGTGAACCATCGTATGGATCTTCAGCACATGGTCCTTATAAAGGACAACCACAAACTCTTAGCGGGAGGTGTGAAGGAGGCGGTCAGGAGAGTAAGGGAAAAGATAGGCCCAACCTATGTGGTGGAGGTGGAGGTGGAAAATCTGGAAGAGCTCAGAGAGGTTCTAGAATGTGATGGTGTTAACATGGTACTTCTTGATAACTTCTCACCTGAAGATGTGAAGGAGGCTGTGAAGATACTGAAAGGTAGGCTTACGGTGGAGGTTTCAGGTAACATAACCCCCCAAAACATAGATCTGTACGCCATTGAGGGTATCCATTACATCTCCAGTGGTTACATAACCCACTCTGCTCGCTGGCTGGACATAAGTATGAGGGTTCTGGAGGTAGTCAGGTAAAGAGGCGTTGTACCCACTCTACACCTTCTACTTCCATAAGAGCCTTCTGAAGGGTGAGAAGGTGCTGATAATCTCTGAGTTCTACCGTAAACTCCATAAGAGCATTACCAGTGCTGAGACTTCTGGTACGAGCTTCTGTTATGTTGGCACCTACCTTTGCCATGGCGGATGTTACCTCTGCCAGTATCCCCACCCTGTCCTTTACACTGAGACGTAGGCGCACGGGATGTTTCCCTTCTGAAGAAGGCCACTCCAGTTTCATGACACGCTCCGGAGCCTTCAGAGCCATATACTGAAGATTGGGGCACTGGGCTGAGTGTACCACCAGTCCCTTCCCCTTTGAAATGACACCGTACACCTCCTCCCCCGGCAGAGGAGAACAACACACAGCTATCTGATACATCACCTTTCCCAAACCCTCTAAACTGAGAACAGGAGAAGATCTAGCGTCGCTGTGTTTCTCCTCCTGTTTCTTATAACCCAAAAGATGGAGGATCCTCTCACGAGTGAGCTTACCACTACCCATCAGTAGGAGAGTATCCTCCTCGGAAACCTTTAGTTTTTCTTTCAAAAGTGCCAACAGCTGATCTTTGCCCATATTCAGCTTGCGAGCCAAACTTTCCAGTACCTGTCTTCCCTCCGCCAAGGTAGCTTCCTTCTGCTGCTCTCTTAGAAAAGCCTTTATCTTGTTTCTGGCCCGTGATGTTACTACGAACTTCAACCACTCTGGACTGGGTTTCTTCTGGGGACTGGTTATGATTTCCACTACGTCACCGTTCTGGAGTTTGTAGTCAAGGGAGACGATTCTGCCGTTTACCTTAGCTCCTGCGCAGTGATGCCCTATGTCCGTGTGGATGTGATAGGCAAAGTCCACGGGTGTGGATCCCTTAGGAAGAACCAGAAGGTCCCCTTTAGGTGTGAAGACGAAGACTTCTTCCGAAAAGAGCTCCAACCTTATGTTCTCAAGAAGGTCCGAAGGGTTTGTACTGCCCTGTATGCTCTCCACCAGACTTTTGAGCCAAGCATACACTGACTGGTCGTGGGGTGTCTTACCTTCCTTGTAAGCCCAGTGAGCAGCCACACCTTTCTCCGCCCTTTCGTGCATCTCCCACGTTCTTATCTGTACCTCCACCATCTTACCCTTCGGGCCAATTACAGTGGTATGAAGGGACTGATACAGGTTGGGTTTAGGTAGTGATATGTAGTCGTCAAATTTGCCAGGCACAGGCTTAAAGATGTTATGAAGTATCCCTAAAACCAGATAACACTCGGGAACAGTGTTGACGATGACTCTGACTCCCAGTATGTCGTGAACATCCTCCAGACGAATACCTTTTCTGATGGTTTTCTGCCATATACCGTACAGATGCTTGGGTCTGTAAGTTATCTCCGCCTGCAGACCGTGATGCTCTAAGTGAGTTTTGAGGACCGGTATGAAGTGTTTGCGAAGGTAATCCTTAAGTTGTTCCCTGTTGGCCTTTACAAAACTCTTCACCCTCTCGTACTCGGCAGGGTATAAAAACATAAAACACAGATCCTCCAGCTCTGTCTTTATACTCCATATGCCCAACCTGTTGGCTATAGGTACGTATATCTCCATAGTCTCCTTGGCTATACGAATCTGTTTCTCTCGCGGTAGGTGACCCAAGGTCTTCATATTGTGCAGTCGGTCGGCCAGTTTCACCAGTATGACCCTTATGTCTTTGGCCATGGCCAGAAGCAACTTTCGGTAGTTCTCCGCTTTCTCCGTTTTAACATCTTTAAACTGTACCTTACCTAGTTTGGTGACACCTTCCACGATGTCCGCTACCCTTTTACCGAAGCGCTCCTTGAGTTCCTGATAGGTGGTAGATGTATCTTCCAGGATGTCATGGAGAAGACCTGCCACCACCGTGTCCCTGTCTAGCCCCAGTTTAGCTAAAATGATGGCCACCTGAAGGGGATGAATCACGTAAGGTTCTCCCGACGCTCTTTTTTGACCGGCGTGCTTCTCCTGAATATACTCTACCACCTGTGATACGTACTCTCTGTCTTCCTCTCTCAACAAGGTTAGTAGAGTATCTACATGCCGCGATACTACCGCCTGCATGAAGTTAAAATATAAGGCTCTACCATGATCCTCATTCTCCTGTATCACAAACTGATGAAGTATCCCTCTTCTGATCTCTGGTGGAAAACCTTTGATCTTCAGCTCAGCATACTAAAGAAAACTTACCGTGTCTTAAGCTTGGAAGAAGCTTTGGAGTACCTTCACAGAGGTGTCATGCCCGACAGAAAATGTGTGGTGATAACCTTTGACGATGGGTATGCCGACAACTATGTGTACGCTTATCCCCTTCTTAAGAAACATGGGCTGAGAGCTACCCTCTTTGTGGCCACTTCCCGCATACAACCCACGGAAAGTAAAAGAAAAACCTTACTGGATTACTGGGAAGGGAGGGTATCCTTTAGGGAGCTTTTTTCTGGGGACAATATGTTTATGGCCAACAAGAAGTTTGTGGAAGATGGACAGAAAGAACAGTTCCTTACGGTGGGAGAACTTAGGGCCATGAGGGATGTTTTTGAGTTCGGATGGCACTCGGTGAGTCATGTGAAAACTTTTTCAGAGGAAAGGCTTCTTGGTTTCTTCACGGGTAAAGGTCACTGGTCACTGGCCCTCTCTTATGGAGAGAAGCCGAGAAAGGGTTTCCCCCTCTTCCCCCTCTCTTCCAATCTTGTCACCAGAGAAGGAAGACTGAAGAGAGAAGTAAAGGAGATGATAAAAAGCCTTCCTGAGAAGTTCTTCCAAAGGAGGGACTGGGAGAGTCTCCTAAGAAGAGAACTTTATTCCCATTTTAGTAGTCTCATAGAGTGGGAGGAAGAGGAAAGTTTCGAAAGGAGAAAGGTGCACGAAGTGGAGAAAGCTATTGAGGACCTATCCGGATGGTTGGATACCGTTATCTCTGTAGGAGCTTATCCCTTCGGTGAGTACAACCAGCAGTTGGTAGCTCTTTGTAAAAAGTACCTAAAGGCCGCTCTCACCACAGAGAAGGCTTATGTGAAAGAAGATACGGACATGTACCGTATACCCAGAGTGACTGTACCAAGAGACATGTGGTCTTTCATGGGCATACTCATAAAGTTTTTAAGAGCTCCATGAGTTCTGTCAGAGAATCTACAACGTAGTGAGGTTCAAAGTTGGCCTTTGTAAGCTCCTCCTTAGAGTACTTGCCGGTGGTTATAAAGATGGTTTTTATTCCCTGTTCCTTCGCACCTACCAGATCAGTGTAAAGGTCATCGCTTACCAAGTACACCTCATCCCCCTCCATACCACTGAGAGCCAGCCTCATGAACTCTTCGGAAGGTTTACCTAAGTTGGGTATAGGTTGTGAGTATCCGCAGGCGTGTGCCAACATATGAGCCAACGAACCTGCACCCGGAAAATAAAGACCATCGTCGTCTCTCACTATCCTGCTATGATTGACGGGCACTATCTTGGCAGATTCTAGGAAGACCGCCGAGGTAGCCAGCTTCAACTTGGTAAAGTTAATGTTCCTGTCTTGCCCTATCACAACCGCATCTACTTTTTGATCCTCCACTACTTGAAAACCTTCCTCTACAAGAAACTCTGCCAGTAAGGGAGAACCTATCACCAAGAGCCTGCTGCAGTGTAGCTCCCTTAGGTATACAGGCAGTATCTTTAGGGGTGTTATCAGTTCGTCCTCCTTGAGGTTTATCCCCTTCTTACTGAGGTCCTCCAGAAGGGTGGAAGGTGGCCGTGTGGAGTTGTTGGAAACAACCCGAAAGGGTATGCCTTCGGAACGCAGGAAGTCCAAAAAGGGCAATGTGTCAGGAAAAGGATTAAGGGCTTTGTCCTTCACCAGAACTCCGTCCATATCAAGAAGTAAGATCTTCCTTCTCATCTCAGTGTTTGAAGGGTATGCTTATCCAAAGTTCGTCAAAACCCTCCTTTTCCCTCTTTATATCTACTTCTATTTTACTAACGTCAAAAAGGGAGTACTTGGAGAAGACGGTTACGAGGTCATCCTTCAACATATCGGCGAAGTTGGGAGGCAGACCCCTCCTTTCGTAAGCCAGTACCATCGTGAGTCTCCTCTTAGCGTCGTCCTTACTCTTTCTCCTTCCTATCAGAAAATCAAAGATCATGCCCCTCCCCCAAATATCCTCTCTATTATGCTCCTCTTTTGACCATGGTAAACCATGGGCACTTCCTCACCCAGCAACCTCCTCGCTATATCCAGTATGGCCTTTGAGGCCGGATAAGAATCCTCCAGTACTATGGGCTCACCTCTGTTGGTAAAGTCCACCAGTTTGGGCTCTTCCGGTACAACACCTATGAGGGGAGCTTTCAGTATATCTACCACGTCCTCCACGGAAAGCATCTGTCCCTTCTTCACAGCATCCCACCTTATTCTATTGACCACCAAATAGTACTCGTTTTTCCCCATGTTCTCCAACATACCTATGATACGATCAGCATCTCTCACGGAAGAAACCTCAGGGTTCACCACTACCAGAGCAGCGTCTGCCGGTAACGAAGCTATCTGGAAGCCTCTCTCTATCCCCGCGGGAGAATCTATGAAGATATAGTCATACTGTCCGGAGCTTTTAACCTCCTCTACCATCTTCACCCATCTCTCAGGATCTACAGCATCCTTGTTCTTGGTCTGGTTTGCCGGCAAGAGCCAGAGATTCAGGCCCCTTTTGTCCTTAACAAGAGCCTTGCTGAACTCAACCCTTCCTTCCAGAACATCCAACACATCGTACACGATCCTGTTCTCAAGCCCCAGTATCATATCTAAGTTCCTCAAACCTATGTCAGCGTCTATATCCAGCACTTTTTTACCTAGCTTGGCAAGAGCTACGGAAATGTTAGCCGTCAGTGTGGTCTTACCCACACCTCCTTTACCGGAAGTCACCACAAACACTTTTGTCATCTCACACCCTCTCCAGAACTATTGTACCATCCTCCACCTTAGCCATCTCAGGATAACCGGGAGACCTTCTATCCTCATCGCTGGTTATGGCCAGTTTTCTTCCTATCCTTATCTGCTGAGGTTCCATCTGCTGAGCCACTACAACAGCACTTTCGTCTCCTAAGGCGCCTGCGAAAGCGATGCCTCTCAGTTTCCCCATCACTATTATGTTACCTGTTGCTATGACCTGTGCGTCCCTGTTGACATCCCCTAGCACCAGAACATCACCGTTGTGTTCTATCCTCTGTCCCGAGCGAAGATGCTTTCTTATCACCAACAACCTTCCCCACGTGCCCGGTTTGTTCTCCTGAGAGAGTTTACGCACATTCCTGAGCTTTTTTTCCAGGAGAAACTCCTCCACCTTCCTAAGAAGATCACCGTCCGATGTATCCACCAGGAAGTAAGCACCCTCCATAAGGCGACTGTTGGTTATATCCCTTAACCTTTCTAAAACCTCCCTGTGATCTGCGCCCTCCTGTATTCTGACAATGACTACGGGAAGGGTTGTACCTTTTATCTCTATCATGCTGAGAAAACTCCGGGGGAGGGACTCGAACCCCCAACCAGGTGGTTAACAGCCACCCGCTCTGCCGGTTGAGCTACCCCGGATGCTTAATATATTATACCCGATTCTAACCTTTTAACGTAATCCTCTATCCCATCCTCTAGGCTAAACATAGGCTCATAGCCGAGGATCTCTCTGGCGAGACTTATATCCGCTTCCGTGTGCTCCTGATAAAAGTCGTAAGGACAGTCAAAGTAGTCAGGCTCAAGATTTGTTCCAAGAAGGCCGTTGAGTATGCCAACTATATCGTTAAAACTCCTTGCCTTCCCTGTGGCTATGTTGAAGACTCCCGAAACATCCTTTTCGAGGGCCAAGAGGTTGGCCTTCACCACATCTTCTATGTACACGAAGTCCCTCTTTTGCTCACCCCACTTAAACAGCCTGGGCCTTCTTCCCTCCTTCATCTGTAGATATAACTGGTATACCATGCTGGCTGCCTTTCCCTTAAAGGACTCTCCTGGTCCGTAAACGTTAAAGTACCTAAAACCCACCACCTTTATGTCTGTCTGTGTCTGCAAGTATCTGAGCGCTATTCTGTCCATGATGAGTTTGGAAAAGCCGTAAACGTTCTGTGGTATCTCCCCTTTTCCCTCCTTCATAGGGGGTGTGGTCTTACCATAAACGGCTGCCGAAGAAGCGTAGATGAGCTTAGCTCCCCAGTAGGAACAGGCATCCAGTATGTACCTAAGACTGTCAGCGTTAGTTCTCATGACGAGGGCCTGATCCATAACGGTGGTGTCCGTTATGGCAGCTTTATGAAAGACCACTTCAAACCTAAAGTTCTTCTTCAGATACTCCCACAGGGAGAGATCTGTTACATCCCCTGTTATCACATCTCCGCCGAATCCCCACAGGTTTTTAAAATGACCCGAGGAGAAGTTGTCCAGTACCGTAACCCGTGCCTCTGGATAAGCCCTCTCTACAGCCTTCGCTACGTTGGAGCCTATGAAACCAGCTCCACCCGTTACCAAGACCCTCATCTCTTCTTACCCCTTTTGCCCCTCTTAGGTTCCTCCTTGAGGAGAAACCTCTTTATTACGTAACTTTGGACTATGTTAAGGATGTTGTTGAAAGTCCAGTAAAGCACGAGACCTGATGGAAAACTGGCAAACAAGAAGGTAAACACAACACTGGTAACGTACATCATCAAATTCTGACTTTTGTCAGGTGCAGGGCTCACCCATTGCTGAGCTATCATGGTGACACCCATGAGGATAGGTAGGAGATAGTAAGGATCCTTTTGAGCTAAGCTGGGTATCCACAGAAAAGAGGCAAGCTGTAACTCTGCCGTTATGGTGAGCACTTTGTAGAGGGCAAAGAAGATAGGTATCTGCAAAAGTATGGGAAGGCATCCCGACATGGGATTAAACCCAGCCTCCGCGTACAACTTCATAAGCTCTTCCTGAAACTTTACAGGATCATCTTTGTACTTCTCCCTCAGCTCCTGCATCTTAGGAGCCAGTTCCGAAAGCCTCATCATGGAAACAGTGCTTTTGTAGGTGAGTGGGAAGACTATCAGTCTTACCAAAAGAGTGAGAACCAGTATGGAGAAAACCCACGAATGGAGGTGTTCGTATATCCAGTACATGAAGACAAACAGTGGTTTTACTATGATCCTGAGAGTTCCGTAGTCTAAAACTTCCGAGAGACCTAACACCCTCAACCTGCCGTAGTCCTTGGCCCCCATATAGAGGATAAGAGGTTGTGAGTAGCGAACCACTACGAGAGAGTGATCCCCCTCCAGTCTGTATATAACTACTTGAGGGATGTTACCCACCAAGCCCTTAAAGTAGTATCTACTTTCCACACCCGCAAACTTTATATCTCCCTTTATGGACTGCCTACCCTCAACATCTTTGATATCTATCCTTTTCACACTACCATCTTGCTCCAAAACAGGACCTACGTGCGTGTAGAAAGAGTCCTCCTCTAAGGGTGTTCCTACGTTTACCCAGATAGGCCCAAGACCCTGCTCCTCTATGTAAAGCTTTATCCTTTCTCCATCGTACACCAGTCTCTTTCTTACGAACCAACCATTGCCCTGCAGCGTCATACTGATCTCTCTGTCGGAGCCTTGAACCTGGTAAGGAGAGAAGTTAAGCTCTACGTCCTTTTGGGGATCTCCCGTAAAGATCTCCAGAGGATACACACCCAGTTTCTTTTCGGTAGATGTCACCAAATCTTTCCCGTACTTTTCATCCACCCAGCTTACCACCTTACCACCCTGAGGTGAGATCTTAATACTGAAGTCCCCCAGCCGGTAGGAAAGGGTTTCAGAGGGTTTCTGGGCTTCGCGAAAGCTACCCAACATGAGCTGAGGAACGGATTCATCTTTTTGTACTTGCTTAGGTTTCTCCTGGGGTGGAGTAGATGGTCTGAACAATAGGAGATAAGTTTGGTAAGCGAACAGAGCAAAGGTTATAACCAGCAGAAAGATGAAGAGCCTCTTGGTATCAATGTCCTTTTTATCCATCAGGGGTAATCCACACCTCCTCGCGAGAAAGGATTACAACGGAGCACCCTCCATACCGCCTTTATGGTACCCTTGAAGGGACCATACTTCTCCACGGCCATTATAGCATACTGGGAGCAGGTAGGGTAAAAACGGCAGGAGGGAGGGTACAGAGGAGATACAAACCTCTGCCACACCCTCAGAAAGGTCACTACAAACTTCTTCAAGGCGCCAACCTGTGTCTTCCCTTCTTCCTTCTACGCTTTATTATCTTTCTGCCACTCTTGGAGGACATTCTAGCCAAAAAACCACTCTTACGTTTCCTCTTTAAGTTGGATATATGAGTGACGTTCCTCTTGGTGGCCATCGTGACTCCTCACTTGACAAAGAGGAGTATTATAGCTACCAGCAGAGCGTAAAGAGCGAGAGTTTCGATAAAGGCCAGACCTATGAACATAACCGTCTGCAACCTACCACCTACGGTGGGGTTTCTTGCTATACCTTCCTGAGTGCCCCTCACCGCATGTCCCATACCTATACCGGTACCTAAGGCCGCGAGACCTATCGCCAGACCTGCACCTAGGTACATCAGGCCTTGCTTGAGGGTCTCACCCTGCGCCGGTTCAGCCGCCATTGCCAAAACAGGCATCAGAACACTCAGTAGAGCCATAGCCTTTCTCATATCACACCTCCTCTATGGGATTTCATCTCTCAGTGCTCTCCGTGCTCCACCGCACCCGCCATATACACGGTGGAGAGTATCATGAAGATATAGGCCTGTATGAAAACTGCCAAAAACTTTATGGCTATTATAAACAAAAGGGCTATGGGGGAGAGGGCCATTATGACGGGGTTCTTAATAACGAGACTCACCAAAACAAGGAGTAACATGGCTCCCCCCTTCATGTTGGCGAACAGCCTGAGGGTGAGAGTTATAGGTCTCGCTAGATGAGACACCACCTCTATGAGAAAGAAGATGGGTGCGAGGTATACGTTAGGTCCCATGAAATGCTTGAGGTAACCGACACCGTGCAACCTGAAACCTTCCAAGTTGTAAAAGAAGAAAACTATGAGGGCTAGGGCCAGGTTAGTGTTCACGTTGGCGGTGGGGGCTTCCAAACCAGGTACCATACCTAAAAGATTGGAGAAGAAAACGAAAAGACCTATGGAAGCTATCAGAGGCACGTACCTTAGACCTTCGTGCCCCATGTTCTCCATCACCATTTTCCTGACGAACCTCAGGTAACCTTCCCACACCGCTTGAAGAGGTGTAGGTCTCACACCGGGCCTGCCCGCTAAGGCCAGCAGACCCAGCACTAAAGCCATACTTAACACACCGTACTGAACGTGGGTCCAGCTCACCTTATCCATAACGGATCTTCATTATATCACAATTAGAACCCGAAGGTGGTGGGAATATCCAAGTTAACGTCCTTAACCTCCTTTATGTCGGGAAACCTGCTCTTGAGGGCCCTCTCTATACCTGCCTTCAGGGTGAGCACTGACATACCACACCCCGCGCAGGCACCTATCATACGTACTAGAACGGTGCCATCTTCCAAAACATCCACCAACTCTACATCGCCCCCGTCAAACCTCAAAGCTGGCCTTATCTCATCCAGTACAGCCTCAATCTCCTCTCTTGTAGGCATCCTCATCACCTCCTTATGTAAAATTCTATGCTAAAGAATGATGAAGGAGCATGAGGTAGATCAGTTCGTAATCATAGGTAGGGTGAAGGACAGTTTCGGTCTGAAAGGTGAGTTGAAGGTAGATGCTTATCTGCCCGCCTCCCGGTGGAAGAAGATACAGAAGGTCTTCTTTAAGCGCAAGAACGGACCCTACGTGCCCTTTGAAGTGGAAAAAGTAAGATCCCACAACAGAGGTTCCGTGGTGTTGAAACTCAAAGGCATAGATATAAAGGAAGAGGCGGAGAAGTTGGTGGGAGCTTACATCTACCTACCTCGTGGTATGGTTCCTCCTAAGGGAAAGGATGAGTTCTACTTCTTTGAACTGGAAGGTCTGCAGGTGGTAACTACATCGGGCCACAGACTGGGGAAGGTAACGGGAGTAATAGAAGGAAGATCCTACTTTCTCTTGGAAATAGACAGAGGTAGAGGTTACATACCTTTTGTAAAAGAACTTGTAGGAGATGTAAATCTTGAGGAAGGGATAGTGTACGTAGATGACAGACTTAAAGAACTTTTTTAGGATCTTTTGGTCCACGTGATGGGACCAAAGTGAACCTCCATGCTGGCCTGTCCTATGGCTTCCGACAAGGACGGGTGAGAGTACACAGATCTGGACATAAAATCAGCTCCTAATCCTGCCTTCATGGCATGTATCACTTGGTGTAAAAGCTCTCCAGCGTTGGGACCCAGTATATGACAACCTAAGATTCTTTTAGTTCTCTCTTCCACCACCACTCTCACAAAGCCTTCGTTTTCTCCATCATCCATAGCTTTGGGGTTGGTAACGAAGGACACAACACCCACCCGTACATGGTAACCTTCGTCCTCCGCTTCGTCCTCCGTTAAACCCACAGAAGCTACCTCGTAAGCACTGTAGATGATCTTGGGCATGAGGGTGTCGTTCTTTTCCCACCCTTCATCACCCAGCATGTGGCTTACGGCTACCTTACCTTCGTACATAGCCTTATGGGCCAACATGAGAGGTGATGTGATATCGCCACAGGCATACACACTGGGTAGATTAGTTCTACAGTGCTTATCCACCACCACGAACCCTCTCTCGTCCATTTCTATACCTGTCTCCTTAAAACCCTCCGTGTTGGGCTTTCTACCCACAGCCAGCAGGATTATATCGGTGGTAAGTTGGGTACCGTCCGTAAAACTCACCTTCAAACCTTCCTCTGTCTTCTCATAATGATTTACAGTTGTTTTAAGCTTTATATCTATGCCCAGCTTTTTAAGCTTCCTGGCGAGGAATCTCGAAGACTCTTCCGGTATGCCTGCCATGGGTAGGAGTCTATCCTTAAGTTCCGTAAGGGTAACATCCGCTCCGTACATTCTGAATATGTAGGCGAACTCTACGCCAACCGCACCTCCACCTACTATAACCACTCTCTTGGGAAATTCTTCAAGATTCCATATGGTGTCAGTATCGTGGATGTACCGTCCGTCCGCCACCATACCCCCTACCGATACGGTAGAAGATCCTGTAGCCAGAAGCACAAACCTGGATCTTAGGGTTATGTCTGCACCTTCCACCACCACTGTGTTGGGATCCTTTAGGAAACCTTTCCCGTAGAAGATGGGTATGCCAAGATGCTGGGCAAACTTTTTAAAGTTCTCCCTTATGGTTCTTACCACGTTGTCCCTACCTTCTTTCAGATGTGGCATACTGAGGTGAAAACCTTTAGGTAGTATGCCGTAACGAGACATGTGAGAGAATCTCTCTATCATGTAAGCGCCGTATCTCATGTACTTGGAGGGAATACAACCCCTGTTGAGACAGTTGCCACCCACCGTTTCCGGAGAGAGCTCCACGAAGGCCACCTTCATACCCCTTCTGTGGGCGTAAAGGCCGGCCTCATAACCTCCACTACCGGCTCCCACGATCACTAAATCAAACTCCATTCCTTCTCTTCCTCCTCCTTTCTCTGTAGACAGCCTGTCGGCACTTCCTTATAACAGCCTTGTATTTATAGTAAACGGAGGGCGTAGATATAGGAAGGTTGTAGTACTTCTCCAAGAGGAGCATTATGTCCTCCGTTGTCATGTAACGATGGTTTCTTATGAGACTCTTTATGTACCTTACTATTCGTGTCTCTTTCATTGAGAGAATTTTAACGCGGGCCGAAGGCCCGCAGTTGGTGTCATACCAAACCTTTCAGTATCTCGTAAGCTTTCATAGCCTTATCAAAGCGCTCGTTGACCACATCCCAGTTTATGTTCTCCAGGAAAGCGTCTATGTAAGGAGGTCTTTTGTTTTTGTAGTCTACATAATAGGCGTGTTCATAAGTATCGAGCACTATGAGGGGTATGAGTCCGGTGAGATTGTAGACGTTGTGAGCGTCAAGACCGTTGACCACCAGTCTTCCGGAAAAGATGTCCAGTCCCAGTATGGCCCATCCTCTGAAGGCTGTACCTGCGGCCTTAATTTCCTGAACACAGGCATCCCAGGAGCCGAAATCTTCCTCCACCTTCTTCTTGAGGGCTTCAGATGGCTGTCCTTTAGCACCTAAGTGTCCAAAGTACAGCTCGTGTAGGACAACTCCCATGTAGTTGAAGGTCTCTTCTACCTTTAGCTCTCTGTACTCAGAGTAGTTTTGGTTAGCCTTGGAACGGTCGGAGAAGTTTAGGTCTGCTAACTTCTCCTGTATCTCGTTATACTTAGTCACGTAACCTTTGTAGTGAGCCTCAAAGTGGGGTTCTATCTGCTCGTTGGATATGCCCTTGAGTCCGGAAGGCTTTAGATGATCCTTAGGTTGAAGCTTATGTACAGCCATCTTACTACCTCCGTTATGTTGTTATATTGGTATTTTACCATATGCATACACCCTTAAAGAATGATATATCTCATCTTGCATCCAATTGCAGAACGTACTATTTTGGAATGCTTAGTGGTGATGGTGTTCTTCCGTATCCTCCGACTTCTTTACGGGTGCCTCCACTGTGAGTTTCCCCGATTCAAAGTGTAAGGTGATGCTTACTTTTTCCCCTTCTTTCAGAGGTTTTTTAAGACCTATCAGCATTATGTGGTACCCACCAGGTTTTAACTCCACCTGGGAACCCGGAGGGATTTCTATGAACTTGACCCTTCTCATTTTACCGTCTTGGGTTTCGTGAAGCTCTACGTGATGTGCCACGGAGCTGGAGGCGGATAGAAGTTTTTCAGGTTTGTCTCCGTTGTTTTTAAGCACCATGTAAGCAGCACTGACCTTGGATACGGGTGGCACCGCCCTCACCCACGCATCCCTCACCTCTACTTTAGGTTGGGCAAAGGCAGACCCTAAAAGGGCTAAACCAACCAGCCAGTTTCTCATGGAACCACCTCCTCGCATACTTTTATCAATTTTACAGCTGTACCTTCAGGAGTGTAAAGGACCTTTTCCTTTTGGGCATGCACCCTCAGTACGTAACCAAGAGCGTACCCTTCGGAACCTACAGAAGTTACCGTTCCTACCTGTTTATCGCCGTCGAAGAGTTTTTCTCCCTCTCTTAGCCCCTCTGCCTGCAGAAGAACTAAAGTTCTAGGTGTTCTACCTCTGTAGTACACACGGGCTATGGCCTCCTGACCCACATAACAACCTTTGTTAAGACTTATGGCGTATCTGAGGACACCGGCTTCCAAAGGAGAGAAACCTTCCCTCAACTCCTTACCTACGGCAGGTATACACCGCCTTATGCGAAGGTTTTCGGCTTCTTCCGTTGTCATCATCAGAGACTCAGGAAGTTCAAGATCACTTAGTTCTCCTATCAAGTCATAACCTGTCTCACGGAAGCGCACAGAGTTGTGGGCTATTATGACAGAGCCTTCAACGATAAGCCTTCCTTCCTGCGGTGCGTTCCCCCAGACTTTTTCCACGAAATCCTTACTGTCCTCACCCAGTAAGAAGATGTGCCTGTAGTTGGGTGTGAGATCTTCCAGATACACTTTCAGAGAAAGTTTCCTCTTTTCCAAATCTTCTATGACCTGCTTAGCAGGATCAGGTGTATCAAGAAGATAATGATCCTGAAGCTTGTATAGGAAGAACTCCCTGATGGGTGCACCGTTTTGACGCAGCATAAGATGGTAACTCACACTGAAGGGTGGCATACCCTTCACGTCGTTGGTCAAAAGCCCATGCAGAAACAGAGTGTGCTCCTCATCCAGTCCCTTGAAGGCAAGCCTGTTTTTTTGACCGTAAACTTTTATCTTACTTCTCCTAAGCTCTATCCACCTCACAGAGAAAAAATATAGGCGGGCAAAGCCCGCCTTACCCTTTAAAACTTCCAGTTAAGACCTACTGTGATAGCGTCCTGAGCGTTTTGACCTTCCACCACCAAACCATTAGCACCGGTGGCACGCACCTTCTTGTTGAAGGCATGCTTGTAAGCGAGGTCTACACTGAAGGTCTTGGTAAACTCATAACCTAAACCTAAAGTTATGTGATGCTCCGTGATGGCGGGAAATCCCACCAGGTTAAAGTAGGCTATATTGAAATCACTGAAGGGGGAATCAAAGTTAGGTATGTTATTTTTGAAGTTACTACTGTCCTTGGCTCCACCTCTTATGGGGGACTTGCCGTAGTTGTATCCTGCCCTCAGAGCCAGCTTGGGAATGGGCCTGTACTCACCACCTATGGCTATAACCCACTGGTCTTTCCACTGGAAGTGTTTGTAGCCGTCGGCGTTCTTCCAGTTTATCCAGCGTACGTCCATGCCTACCTTAAGGTTTTGCATGGGTTTTATACCTACACCAAAAGCCAACTCCTGCGGTTGTGTTAGCTTAAAGTCTTCAAACCTGCCATCATTGTTGCTATCAAAAACCCTCTTGTAGGTCATGCTTATAGGGCTTTGGTAAGTTATACCTGCAAAGAGAAAGTCTCCCATGTTATAAGCCAAACCCAGTTGAAAGCCTATACCGTAAGTTTGTGACTGCCCACCTCCTGCATTCCAACAGTTGGGGGGTTTACTTTGGTCACACATCTTAGCTCCCATGTCCAGAGATCCGTAAGCCAGATCTACACCAGCGGCTATGGCAACAGCATCGTTCACCTTGTAGGCAAGGGCCGGTATTACTCTCATAAACTGGAAGGTGGTGTGCATGTTGCTAAATTGTGGATCCTTATTTCTGTAATCTGTTCCCATACCAGATACACCGAAGGCTCCTATACCGAAGGTGAGTCTGTCATTAATTTGGTGAACTATACCTACCTCTGGTACTACAAAGAACTTGGCCTGGCTAGTGGCTTCCGCAGGTGGATTCCAGGGTCCCAAAGGTGTTACGTTGCTCTTTGCTTTAACAGTAGGCATGAAGAGTATTCCACCGAAGCTGAGATTAAAGCCTTTATAATAGCTCATCCACGCGGGGTTTCTGAAAATGCTGTCGGTGGGTCCTACAGGCATACCCACACCTATACCACCCATACCTCTAGAGGCAGGAGACACGCCTATAAGGTTGTCTCCGTTGGTGGCAAAAGAAACTCCCGCTGTAAAGAGGAGAGCCCCCAGTGTGAGAACTTTCTTCATGTCACACCTCCCTTAAGTTTTACAGGTATAGTATAGCACCCCTTGTGGGAGAAGCTATAAGAGTTTTTTATAAGAGTATAAAAGCTCTATGTTCCTTCCCACTCTTTTTCTCTGTAAAATCTCTCCATATGCTGTGGTATGTTTACCTCCATACCCCATAGCATCTTCATTTGGAAGGCGTTAAAAACCGCCTTGGCCCTGTCAGTGTTGTTAAAGAAGATGTAAGTTTCCCTATCTCCCAGCTTTTTTATCTTGTTTTTTATCTTCTTTAGCTCCTCAAGGGTGTAAAGATACTGGTAGGGATGTTGAGGATCTCTACCGTGGAGTCTTACGTAGTTGATGGCTCCCACACCGACCCACGGACCTACCAGATAACGATCCGACATGGGAGCATCCGCGTTGACTATAGAGAAACCTTCCTCTTCCAGGAAGTTAAAGAAGTCCTTTCTGTCGAAACTCCTGCTTCTTACCTCTACAACCTTCTCCACCTCGGAGAAGTATCTGCCTAATCTTCTTATGTACTCCAGGTTTTCCTGGGAGTAACCGAAGGTATGGGGAAACTGAAAGAGGAGGGCTATGAGTCTGTCTTCTTCCAAGATGGGTTCTATACCATAGAGGAACTTTTTAACGTCTTCTTGGGTGTAGTTTCTCGTGTGAGTGAAGAGACGATTTACCTTCACCGAAAACCTGAGATCCTTAACGCGTGACAGCATGGACTTTATACTTCCTCTGTCAGGAAAGCCGTAGAAGGTGGCGTTCAACTCAAGAACCACGAAGTGTTTGGCGTAATACTTGATCCACTCATCTCTTCTGAGGCGGGGCGGGTAAAAAACACCCACCCAGTCCTTATAGTAGTAACCACTACACCCTACGTATACTTTCAAGGTATGAAACGGGACTTAAACTCTTTGAGGGCGTCATCTATTCTCTTCTTAAGATCGTCATCTAAGGCCTTCTTTTCACGTATATCTTTAAGGATATCGGGTTTCTCTTTATCCAGGTAGGCGTAAAGTTCCCTTTCAAACTTTCTCACAGCCTCTACCGGCAGATCGTCCAGGTATCCGTTGGTACCTGCGTATATGGCCACTATCTGCTTCTCAACAGGTATAGGACTGTAAGGCTCCTGTTTAAGGAGTTCCACTAAGCGCAGACCCCTGTTGATGATCTTTTGAGTGGCTGTATCCAGCTCGGAAGCGAACTGCACGAAAGCCTCCAGTTCCCTGAACTGGGCCAGGTCCAGTCTCAGAGTACCCGCCACCTGCTTCATGGCCTTTATCTGGGCCGCACCTCCCACACGAGAAACCGATAGACCCACGTTGATGGCAGGCCTTATACCTTTGTTGAAGAGGTCAGGTTCCAGATATATCTGCCCGTCTGTTATGGATATAACGTTGGTGGGAATGTAAGCGGCCACGTCCCCGGCCTTTGTCTCTATTATAGGTAACGCCGTCAGAGAACCTGCTCCCAGTTCGTCGTTCAGTTTTGCTGCTCTTTCCAAGAGGCGAGAGTGAAGGTAAAAGACATCACCCGGATAGGCCTCTCTTCCGGGAGGTCTTCTCATGAGAAGAGACAGCTGTCTGTATGCTTCGGCGTGTTTGGATAGGTCGTCGTATATAACCAGAGCATGCTTACCGTTGTCTCTAAAGTACTCACCTATGGTACATCCTACGAAAGGTGCCAAGTACTGCAGTGAGGCGGGATCAGTGGCAGAAGCCACCACAACGCAGGTATACTCCATAGCACCGTGCTTTTCCAGAAGCTCTATGATACGGGCTGTTGTGGAACGCTTCTGACCTATGGCCACGTAAATGCAGTAAACATCCGTGTCCTTCTGGTTCAGGATAGTGTCTATACATATGGTGGTTTTGCCTGTTGACCTGTCTCCGATGATGAGCTCCCTCTGTCCTCTTCCTATGGGTATCATGGCGTCTATGGCCTTTATACCCGTTTGAAGAGGCTCGTGAACCGACTTCCTTTTCACCACACCGGGTGCTATCTTTTCAACAGGTGATCTGTACTCGTACTTTATGGGACCTTTACCGTCCAAAGGGTTGCCGAGAGGATCTATAACCCTACCTATAAGACCTTCACCTACAGGCGCGTCCAGGATCCTACCCGTTCTACGCACTAACGAACCTTCCCTTATACCGCTTTCACTCCCCAACACTATGATACCTACGTTGTCTTCTTCCAGGTTGAAGGCGAGACCTAAGGTACCCCCCTCAAATTCCACCACCTCGTTGGCCATCACGTTGTCAAGACCGTAAGCTCTGGCCACACCGTCACCTACGTAGTAAACAACTCCTACCTCTTCCATCTTTACAGTCTCTTCCAGATCCTTTATCTGCTCCCTCAAAAGTTGAAGTGCTTCCTCGTAAGTGAGACCTGCCATAGCTTTACCTCCTCAGAAAATTATAGCATAGGTCAGAACCACATCCTAAGACCTAAGAGGAAGTGGGTCCCCTCTTTCTTACCCTCTTTTCCTTTTTCCATACTGTACTGAAGACCTATGTAAGGAGCTAACTCCCTTCTAAACTCGTAGCGAAGTCTTAAACCTGCCTCCAGTCTACTCAATCCCGCTGGTCTGCTCACCTTAGGGATGTCTCTGAGATAATAAGCTCCCTCCACTCTTGGTTGAAGAACCAACTTTTGAGTTATCAGAAGGTCTACGTAGGTCTTCATGTGCAGAGATGTTCTTCCTTCTGTGTCCACCTTCATGTTGGCGTCCACTTCAAACCAGTAAGGAGCCAAACCTTCCACCCCCACCACCACATACTTTCTGAAAGGATGACGGTACTCTCCCTCCGCGCCCGCTCCCAGCCTCATGGTCCAGAAAGGTGTTACCAGTTTGCCTATGTAGATGTCCGCTCTCTTTATCTCACCATCCCCTCTCTTGAGGGAGTGGTTTCCCTCAGTCTCTATGTATACTCTGTGGAAATCTCCTCCGTACCAGAACTCAGCATCGTACCGGAAAGTTTTCTTGGAAGGAAGGTACTCCAGTCTGTCCAGGAGAAGTTTTCCGTAAAGATGGGAGGGCATGAGGGCTTGGCGCAGTTCTTCGCTTACCTCCTGAGCCATCACCGTAGAACCTATCGCCACACCTAAGAAGATGTTTCTCATCCTACTACCTCCAAAACTCTCATCATGCCGGTGTGCATGTGATACAGAAGATGACAGTGGAATGCCCAGTATCCTGGAGCGTCGGCGAGGACATCCACACACACCTTTTCACCGGATTTTATGTTGATGGTGTCTTTGGCTGGTGCGTATTCATCGTAACCGTTACGCAGATACATGAACATGCCGTGGAGGTGTACAGGATGGTCCATCATGGTGTGATTAACAAACACTATCCTTACCAACTCCCCACGACGCACCTTTATGAAATGGGTCGGGTCCCAACTCCAGCTTTTCCCATCGTACACCCACATTCTCCAGATGAACTTCTCCATGTTGCCTGTAAGGTGTACTTCCAGCACACGGTCCGGATCCTTAGTGAGAAAATCCTTCCGTTGAAGGCTACGGAGCTGTTGGTAGGTTAAAACACGATGCTCAGCGTCCTCCAACCCCACACCTACCTGATCCAGCATACAGACTGGGTTTTGCACCACCATATCGGCAGTAGGACCGAAGGGGTACGGGCCTTTGTGGACTGGACAGTCCTGACAAGGGTCCATGTGATGGTGGTGGTGATGATGCTCGTGAGAATGGGATGTTCGGACAGGAGGTGTCCTGGTAGGGGGTAGGGGTCCCGTCATACCAGGTCTGGGTGCCAAGGTTCCCCTCGCATAGCCACTCCTGTCCATAGCTTCAGCTATTATGGTGTAGGCCTTCTCTTCTTTGGGTTCTACGATGACATCGTAACGCTCCGCTACCCCTATCCTTATCTCGTCCACCTCTACAGGTTCCACATAAAGTCCGTCTGCTGCCACCACCTTCATACTGAGACCGGGAATTCTCACGTCAAAGTAGGTCATGGCGGAAGCATTTATGAAACGTAACCTGATGCGTTCACCGGGTTTAAAGATGGCTGTCCAGTTCTCCTGAGGTGTATGTCCGTTCATGAGATAGGTGTATGTACTTCCAGTAACGTCCAGTATGTCGGTGGGGGACATTCTCATACGGGCCCACATGAGACGGAAGGCAAGAGCTTCCCACAGTCCCCTCTGTTGGGCGTCCTTCAAGAGATCCATAAGGGTGAGTCTGTTATTCTGGAAGTAGTTGGACTGCTTTTTAAGAAGCGCCATCACCTTGTGGGGACTAAGGGGTGTCCAGTCGGAAAGTACCACCACGTACTCTCTTTTGTAACTAAAGGGTTCTCTCTCCGCAGGGTCAATGATGAGAGGTCCGTAGAATCCCGCCTGTTCTTGCAAACCTACGTGGCTGTGGTAGAAGTATGTCCCATACTGTTGGACTGGAAACTCTACCTTAAAACTACCACCTGGTGGTATGGGGGGTGCTGTAAGGTAGGGTACACCGTCCATGGAGTTAGGTAGGATGATACCGTGCCAGTGAACACTGATGGGTTCGTCAGTTTCGTTGTAAATCACTATGTGAGCCCACATACCCTCCTTGAGGCGCAGTAAGGGGCCGGGTACAGTTCCACCTGGTAGGAAGAACTCACCCCATTGGTCTCCTACACGTACTTTACCTTTTCTTACCACCAACTGGTAAACCAGTTTGTCTCCCTTTTGCACCACATCTGCCACATAAAGGCCTCTCGCACCTTGGTAAGACCATCCTGTATAACTTACGAAAGGAGATAAAAGTCCCATAAGCAAAAGTTCTCTTCTGGAAATCATCCCTTTTACCACCTCCTTCTCTGAGTTTATGTTCTTAATTTTGTGAAGGGTGTGTAAAATTTTTTATAAATTTCCAAGGAGGGTGTAATATGATGAGCTGGATGTTGGGGATGTTGATAGTTGGTTACGCTTTAGCATCTGATACGTGCACGGGTGTTATATCTGCAGAAGATGCCATCAGGTATGCCAGACAGTATGTAGGAGAAGTTAAAAGTGTCCACCTTTCCAAAAACAGACACGGTGAGTGTTATTACAGAGTCAGAGGAACGGAGGGTAGTGCGGTGGTGGACGCACGGGATGGAAAGCTCCTGAGATTTTACAGAAAACGCTGATGAGTTATAGAAAAACTTGCGGGCTAAAACCCAGTATCTGTGATGCGGGGATACAGCCCGCCCCGAAAGGGTTGACACAAAAACATTACTGAATTAATTTAATGTATAGCTAATACCCCATCGCTCTCCTGGGTAGGAGAGTTCAACGGCTTTAAGGTGGGGTATAGGTAAAGTAGAAGAGCTAAAAGTAGCTCCGCTATACCGCCATATAGCGGTATAGGCAGGAGTAGGGGTGGTGTGAACCCGCCCGTGGTGGTAAGGGATACCTTAAGTGTCCAGACCCACCACGAAGCTCCGCATCTTTGATGCGGGGTAGTTCACTTGAGGACTTTACTGGTCTTTAGGTAGAAGATATAAAGATCCAGCTCTGCCAACGTTACACCTAACTTTTCTCCAACTCTCTCCAGTACCTGCTCCGCCTGCAGGTACATTCTTCTTGTCAGTGTTTTGTTCTGAGGAACGAGATTTCTCTCCCTTAGATAACTGAGTATGTGTCTGTCCACTATGGCTAAGTCCTTAAAACCTATGTTTCTCAGAAAGTGGGATGCCTCCTTAAGCCCAAATCCTTCCACCTTGTAAGGGGAACACGGATCGCTGAGAAGATCCCTGATTTCTCTACCCTTCCTTCCTGAGGCTAAAAGCTCCTGCAGATACGGCCATTTGCTTCTTGCTTTCACTATGCGTTCTGCTCTTTGCCTTGCAAACCTGTGTCCTTTCTCCGCGATCCTTCTTGTGAGTTCCTCTACAGATAGGTTCATGAAACCTTCCGGGCCTATCTCCTTCTGCAGTTTTATCCCCAGCACGGCAGAGGAGTTGGCGGTCAGTATACAGAAACAGAGCTCTGAGAATATATCGGTATCCATATCCACGTCTAGAAAAGGCCTGAAGTCATAGTGGGTTCTTCCTTCTCTGCCCAGTCTTTCAAACTCCCCTATTCTCCTATCCACGTATTGTCCAACCTTTTCCTTGATCAGTAACAGTTCATCCTGCATGAACTTTCTCCAGCAGTTCTTTGGCACCCTTCAGAGTGGTAGGACTTACCACACCCATGAGACGAGCTATCTCCTCCAACCTCCTCTCTCCTACCTCCTTTATGGTCACCTGATCACCTTCCCGGACAGCAACAAAATGGGTGTCTCCAGCAGCTGCCACGGCGGGTGAGTGGGTGATAACTACCAGTTGCATCTTTTTAGACAGCTTTTTAAGAAAACGAGCTAACCTGAGGGAAGCATGTCCACTCACTCCTACATCTATCTCGTCCAGAAGATAAGTCTCTTTGGCGGGTATTACCAGAAAGAGAGCCAGTGCTACTCTGGATATCTCACCTCCGGAAGCAAAACGGGCAAAATCCACCCCAGTTGACCCGCTACCTCTGAGGAGAAACCTGGGATCTTCATCCTCCTCCAGCACCACGTCAAGGTATCTATCAGTAAGACCTATATCTGCAAGAAGGCTGTTTATCTGATACAGAACTCTTTCTTTGGCACGTCTTCTCTCCTGAGCCAACCTTTCTCTCTTTTTTGTCAGTTCTTCTTGGAGGTTTTCCAACTGCTCTTGTAGGCTCTGCAGTTCCTCCTCTAAGGAACTGAGAACTGTTAGCTCCTCCTTGAGATCATTAAGATAGGACAGTATCTGTCTGTAGCTCATACCATAGCGCCTTTCAAGTCTTTGGACCCTATACACCTTCTCGTTGAGAAGGTCCAACTGGTGAGGATCCCAGTCCTCTATGATAGAGAGAAGGTCACTCCTCAGTTGGATAAGCCTCTCGCGAAACTCCTCCAGATCCTCCGTTTTTATGCCTATGTCCCTACATATCTTTCTGAGGGTGCTCAGTCCCTCCAGCACTTTATCATCTATGCACCTTACCCCTTCCTCCGCCAACCTACAGATCTTCTCCTTTCTGGACAGTTCCTCCAGATATTCCTTTATCCTTTCGTACTCCTCCGCCGAAAGGCCTATGCTCTCAATCTCTCTTATCTCCTCTTCCAGCAGTTTGGTCCTTAGCTCTTTTTCCTTCTTACGATGGGAGAGTTCCTCAAACCTTGACCTTATCTTTCTATACCTGTCGTAAAGATCCTGATACTCCTTACGGAGAGGAAGGGTGCCGGCCAGAGTGTCGTATATGTCCCTCTGATAGTGGGATTTTAGGAAGCTCAGTCTGTCGTTCTGTCCTTGAAGAAGTATGGCCCTGAGTAGGATGTCTTTCACCACCTTAGCGGTGCTTCCCATACCGTTCAGGTAGTACCTACTCCTACCCCTCCTTATCTCCCTTCGGATCACATACTCCTCCTCTTCCAACTCCAGTTCCATCTCCACCGCTGTGCCTTCTTGGGACTCTTCCTCATCCCCTGCCAAGAACCTTACCGCTGAAAAGGTCATAGACTTGCCGCTTCCTGTCTCTCCCGTTATGACGTTGAGTCCCGGTGAAAAGTTAAGTTCTACATCTTTCAGAAGACGGAAACTTTCTATGCTCAACCTCAGGAGCATATATAATTAATATATGGATTTGGTAGAAGGTCTCACCTTTGACGACGTTCTTTTGATACCCCAGTACTCGGAGGTTTTACCTCACGAGGTGGATGTATCCACGCGCCTTACCCGTAACATATCTCTCAAAATACCCATAGTCTCCGCAGCTATGGACACCGTCACTGAGTCCCGTATGGCCATAGCCTTGGCCAGGGAAGGTGGTATAGGCATAATCCACCGGAACATGAGTATACAGGAACAGGCTGAGGAAGTGGAGAAAGTAAAGAAATCAGAGAGTGGTATGATCCTCAAACCCGTGACGGTAACTCCCGACACCAGTGTGCGCACCGCTCTTGATATAATGAGTAAGTACAAGATCTCGGGTGTTCCGGTAGTGACCGACGGTAACAAGCTGGTAGGCATCCTCACCAACAGGGACCTGAGGTTTATAAAGCCCACCGATTACGATAAGCCAGTATCCCTTTTTATGACCAAGGAAAACCTTATAGTGGCCCAGGAGCTTGTAACACTGGAAGAAGCTGAAGAGATTTTGCAAAGGCACAAGGTGGAAAAGCTCCCCATAGTGGACAAGGAAGGGAGACTGGTGGGTCTTATCACCATCAAGGATATCACCAAAAGACGGAAGTACCCCAACGCCTGTAAGGATCCCTTAGGAAGGCTGAGGGTAGGTGCCGCTGTAGGAACCGGACCCGATACAAAGGACAGGGTGGAAGCCCTTGTATCGGCAGGTGTGGATGTGATAGTGGTAGACACAGCTCACGGTCATTCCAAAAGAGTACTCCAGACGGTGGAGATGATAAAGTCCAACTTCAACGTGGATGTTATAGCAGGTAACATAGCCACAGGGGAGGGTGCCGAGGACCTCATAAAGGCAGGAGCGGATGCCGTTAAGGTAGGTGTAGGGCCAGGTTCCATATGCACTACCAGAATAGTGGCAGGCGTAGGTGTTCCTCAGCTATCTGCCATCATGTGGGTCTATGAAGTGGCTTCCAAGTACGATGTGCCGGTCATAGCGGACGGGGGAATAAGATACTCGGGTGACATAGTGAAAGCTCTGGCAGCGGGAGCTGATGCGGTAATGTTGGGCAATCTACTGGCAGGTACAGAAGAAGCTCCTGGAGAGGTCATATACTACCAAGGCAGGGCCTATAAAAGCTACAGAGGTATGGGTTCTTTAGGTGCCATGAGTAACCGTATGTCTGCCGACAGGTACGGACAGGATAAGATGGAGAAGTTTGTACCAGAAGGTATAGAAGGTAGGGTTCCCTACAGAGGTAGACTTGCCGAGGTGGTGTTTCAGTTGGTGGGTGGTTTGAGATCAGGGATGGGCTATGTAGGTGCCAGAAATATAAAAGAACTGCGGGAAAAGGCCAAGTTTGTGAGAATATCGTGGGCAGGCTACAGGGAATCTCATGTGCATGACGTAATAATCACCAAAGAGGCTCCCAACTATTGGGTGGACTGAAAGATCCTCTCGCATGCATCCGGAAGGGCGAACTTTCTTATACCCTCCGAATACCTGTCCCTATCGGAGAGGATCTTTTCCAAGGCCTCTCTCAGTTTTTCTACAGTGGCTTCTTGTTGCCTTACCGTGATACCACCTCCCAGATCCTCTATCTCCTTGGCGTTGTAAAATTGGTGATCGTCCGCAGCGTGTGGATAGGGTACAAAAAGAGCAGGTAGACCGTAAAGGGAGAGTTCTGTTATGCTGGAAGCACCTGCTCTGCATATGGCCAGATCACTGGCTCTATAAAGAAGGCCCATATCGTGAAAGAAAGAAAACACCACACCCCTTAACTTTTTTTCCCGGTAAAGCTCCTTGACTCTCGGAAAGTCTCTATCTCCTGTAACGTGGATGCTTTGAAAAGGTAAGTTGGAAAGAAGCTCCACCGTTACAGTGTTGAGAAACTGTGCTCCCTGGCTTCCACCAAACACAAGAATAACAGGTTTGTCTGTCATAAGGCCCAGTTTCTCTCTTGCCTCTTCCTTAGAAAGGGAGAGATGTCGGAGAATCTGCTCCCTTACAGGAAGGCCTGTTTTCACCACCTTATGGAGAGGGAAAAACTTCTTAGAGTACTCAAAGGTTACAAAGATCTTTTCGGATCTATTAGAGAGCAAGCGGTTGGTTCTACTGGGTACCGAGTTCTGTTCGTGCAAAAAGAGGCGAGCACCTCTCACAACAGAGGCTACACCCAAAGGTAGGCTGGCGTATCCTCCAAAGACCACGCTTATATCCCTGGACTCTATATGTCTCAGAAGGCGCAGCGAAGACACAGCTATGTGGACAAGGGCGTAAAGTTTACGGTGCCAAGCCACACCCACAAAGGGGTAAGATGTCAGAAAGATGGCCTCAGAGGGTAAAAGTTCTTTTAGTGAAAACTCTATCCCTCTGACGGAACCCACAAAGATAGTCTTGTAGTTTCTCTTCACAAGCCACTCTGTGAGGGCGAGAGCAGGAAAGAAGTGACCACCCGTTCCACCCCCCGATATGAGGAAACGACTCATAAAACCAGTTTACCATCCTTTTTAGATGACTCATATCATATCTTTTCTTGCGCGCCTTTGAATGGCTTAAAATATAGTGAGCCATGGGTATAAAGAAGGTGGACAGAAAGGCGTTTCTTAATCTGGTGGAGACGGTGCTGTTTGTGGATTTCATAAAGGGCCTGTCGGTAACCCTCAAGAACCTGCTGAAGAAACCTATAACCACCAACTATCCCTTAGAGAAACTCACGCCTCCAAAGCGTTTTAGGGGAGCTCACGGACACTTTGTGTGGGATGGTACGGAACCAAACTCCCTGAAGGCTATAGAGAAGTTTATGAGTTTTGAGAAGGGCAAAAGTAGGTGTGTGGCCTGCTATATGTGTCAGACAGCTTGCCCTATGCCTACCCTTTTCAGGATAGAGGCTGTTCAGATGCCTGATGGTACAAAAAAAGTGGTGAGATTTGACATGAACCTTCTTAACTGTCTGTTCTGTGGACTGTGTGTGGATGCATGCCCGGTGGGATGTCTCACCATGACAGATCTCTATGAACTAGCCGGTTACTCCCGCAGAAACGCCGTTTTAAGAATGGAACAGTTGGAAAAGAACGCCATAGACTGGAAACAGAGAAGGGGACAAGAACCCGATAGGATATGGATAGATGACCAGCATCGTGAAAAGCTCTGGGGGAAGATAAGTTGGAGTGGGTGATCTTTGGTATACTTTCCCTATGGTTGATACTCTCTGTTTTAGGGGTCCTTTTCCTCAAAAACCCGGTTCACGTGGTTCTCTCCTTCCTTTCGGTAGTTTTGGCCACAGCAGGTATATTCCTGCACTTGGGTGCAGAACTCTTGGCGGGTCTTCAACTGATAATATACGCTGTGGCCATAGTAGTGTTCTACGTGTTGGTGGTGACCACTATACCATGGGAAAAGGTGAAGAGGTTTGAGGGTATCTATCTGAGGGAGTTCCTTTTGGCGGTGCCCTTCTTCCTCCTTCTCGTGGTGGCGTTGTCTTATTTGGCATGGAGCGGGTCCTTCGCTACGAAGGGTTTCCCTCTTTCGGGGGACAACGTGAGGGATGTGGGAAAGGTCCTCTTCACCAGTTATCTCTTTCCTTTTGAGCTGGCTTCTGTTATACTTTTGATAGCCATGGTGGGAGCCATCTTGCTTGGGAGGAAGGAGGATTGACTATAGAAAAAGCTTATATGCTTATAAGCATTTTTTTATTCCTTTCCGGTCTCTTGGGTGTTATCATAAGGAAGAACCTCATAACCCTTCTGGTAAGTACGGAGCTTATGCTGAACGGTGTTAACCTAGGGTTTGTAGCGATGGACAGGATGGTGGGTGGTGTGGAAGGACAGGTTTTCTCCCTTTTCGTACTGGCGGTAGCCGCTTCGGAAGTGGCCGTAGGTTTAGGGCTGGTGGTGTCCATATTTCGCCTTAAGGGTTATGAGGGGTCTTCTGAGATAACGCACCTGAGGGACTGAACTATGGAATTTCTACTGGTACTGATCTTTCCGGTTGTAGCCTTTTTGGTGGTGGGGCTTTTGGGAAGGAGACTGGGAGACTTTCCTTCCGCCATCATAACCGTGCTGGCATCCTCTCTGTCCTTTCTGTTTTCCCTCTATGCCGCACTGCAGGCCATCAAAAACCCAGTGCATGTTCCCCTTTACACCTTCATCCTCCTACAGTCTAAACCCCTTGAGCTGGGCCTTCTCTTTGACACCCTTTCATCGGTGGTAGCCACACTGGTCACCTTCGTAGCCACCTTTATCTTCCTGTACTCGATAGGCTACATGAGGAACCTCTTCGGTCAGTGGACCTACAAGTTTTACGCTTACCTGTCCTTCTTCCTTTTCTCAATGCTTCTGATAGTTCTGTCTGACAATCTTCTTCTTCTCTTCTTTGGTTGGGAAGGTGTAGGACTAGCCTCTTACCTTCTGATAGGATACTTCCATGAGCAGAGGAAAGCCACCAACGCAGCGCTGGAAGCCTTTGTTATGAACAGAGTAGGGGACTGGCTGTTTCTTTTGGGGATTCTCATGAGCTTTATCACCTTTGGATCCATCCGTTATCAGGAGATGTGGGAGAAAGCCCACTTAGTAGACCCTCTCATGTTGTCTTGGGCATGTCTTTTACTCTTTGGTGGTGCGGTAGGCAAATCGGGGCAGGTACCTTTACACACCTGGCTACCCAACGCCATGGCAGGTCCGACACCCGTATCTGCACTACTCCACTCCTCCACCATGGTAGCTGCTGGGGTGTACATGGTAGCCAGACTACATCCGGTATTTGAAGCCAGTGACACAGCCTTGAAAGTCATCGTGGTAGTAGGGAGCGTAACCGCCCTTATGGCAGCGTTAGCTGCCACATCGCATACGGACATAAAGAAGATCATAGCCTTTTCCACCATGAGCCAGTTGGGGCTTATGTTCATAGCATTAGGACTGAAGGATAAGCTGGCGGGGAGTTTTCATCTGATGACCCATGCCTTTTTCAAGGCACTGTTATTTTTAGCAGCGGGATCGGTGATACACACCTTTCACCATAAGGTACACGACATATACGAAGTAGGGGGCTTAAGGAGCAAGATGCCTGTAACCTATCTAAGCTTTATGGTAGGGGCTTTAGCTTTAGCTGGTGTGTTTCCCTTTGCTGGCTTTTGGAGTAAGGAGTTGATTTTAGGGAGGGCGTACGAGGCTAGTTTTGGGATAGGTGTGTTGGTGAGTGTAGTGAGCGTGTTGACAGCCTATTACATATTCAGGGAAGGGTTTGTGATGTTTCACGGGGAGGAGAGGAAAGGAGGTGCCCACGAGAGTGAAGGGGTGATGATACTACCCATGGCGGTATTGATGTTAGGGTCTGTGTTTGCGGGTTTTGGTGTGTGGTGGTACGGTAGTCTCATGGGTAAGGAGGTACACATACACGGTGATACGGTGGTACTGTCGTTGGTGATAGCCCTTGTGGGTATAGGTGTGGCGTACAGTGTGTATGTGAAGAGGTGGTTGAGTGCAGAGGAGCTTTATAGGGTGCTCAGGCCCCTTCACACCACCTTCAGAGAGCAGTTCTTTACGGAAAGGTTCTACCACAAAACTTTAGCGGGAGGGTATATGCGGATATCTAAAGGACTTCACACAGTGTGGGAGAGGGTCCTTATAGACGGTTTTATAAATCTTCTGGCTTTGTTGTACGTAAAATTAGTTAGGTTCCTATGGATGAAACTGGACATAATGGTGGTAGACCTCTTGGTAAACGGAGTGGCGCGCTTTACCTTCAAGACGGGTAGGACCGTTAGAAACTTTCAGACAGGTCTGTTGAACCATTATGTGGCCTTCCTCCTTGCAGGTATGGTCTTTATCTTCGGTATCATCATAAAGTTCATGAGGTGAAGCATGGACTTGGTGAATCTTCTTATACCTACCAGTATGCTGTTGCCTCTCGTGGGAGCCTTCTTCATAATCTTTCTGCCCGAAAGGTACACCAAGGGGATGGCTGTTGTCCTCTCGTCACTCGTGTTCCTCCTGTCTTTAATGTCTATTCCCCTCTTTGATTTTAAGAAAGCCCAAACGATGCAGTTTTACTGGCACAGGCCTCTCTTGCCTGAGCTGGGAATTACCCTAAGTTTTGCCTTTGATGGGCTCTCTTATCTTATGTACCTACTCACCACCCTTGTCTCATTGGCTGCCATACTTTGGTCCTTGAGGGATCACCAAATCACTCATCGTCTCAAAGAGTACTATCTTTTCTTTCTCCTCACGGAGAGCCTCCTCGTAGGTGTCTTTGGTAGCTTGGATCTGATAGTTTTCTACGTTTTCTATGAGCTGACCTTGGTACCTATGTTCTTCGTCATAGGTGTCTGGGGTTATAAGCTGAGGCTTTACTCGGCTTACAAGTTCTTTATCTACATCTTTGTATCCTCTCTGTTTCTTCTGCTGGGTATAGTAACTGTAGCTGTAGAGCATTACAGACAGTTCGGTAAGTTCTCCTTCTTCTACTTTGATCTCATAAACAATCACTACCCATTAGGTTTAGAGATCTTTTTATTCGTCCTCTTTTTAATTGCCTTTGCGGTGAAAACTCCCGTAGTGCCTTTTCACACGTGGCTTCCCGATGCTCACGGTGAAGCACCCACCGCTGGTTCGGTAGTACTGGCGGCTCTCCTTCTCAAGATGGGGACATATGCTCTCCTTCGCTTTAACATAGGTCTCTTTCCGGAAGCCACCAAGTTTCTGATGCCCTTTATGGTACTGTGGGGCATAGCTAGTATTGTCTTTGCTTCTTGGTTTACTATAAGTCAGAACAACGTCAAGAGGTTCGTAGCCTATTCTTCAATAAGCCATATGGGGTTTGTGGTGGCTGGCATGTTTCTCCTCAACCAGCAAGGACTGAGAGCTAGCATAATGGAGATGTTTGCTCACGGTCTTACATCCTCCGCACTGTTTATGATGGCGGGGTTCATATACAACAGACTCCACAGCTTCAACATGGATGCCCTGAAGGGTAGTATAAAGTTTATGCCGGTCTTTGCTTTTCTGGTAGCTATAACAGCTTACTCTTCCATGGGTCTTCCCGGTGGTTCCTCCTTCTGGGGTAAGTTCCTAACGATCGCAGGTGCCCGTGAGTACAGCCTGTGGCTGGCTCTCTTTGTATTAGGTGGTGCCTTCTTCAGTGTCTTGTATATGCTTTATCTTCTCAAAACCCTCTATCTTGACACCAAGGAGGAGAGCAGACTGGTGCATTTTTCCGACATGAGGGGCTACAAACTCTTTGCTTTTCTCCTGGTAGTACTACCCACGCTACTGGTAGGTCTTACTCCTTTCCTCTTCTTTGCTTTCTTTGATCCTTACATAACGTCGCTGCTGTCCTACTTGTTCTTAAGGCCTGGAGGTGCTCCATGAACATGGTGGTAGAGTATCCTAACCTCTCCCTTCTTATACCGGAGATAGTGGTTTTGCTAACAGGATTTGCTCTTTTCACTTTGGATCTCATCTACAGGCGGCTTTCTCACTGGGTGGCCCTATGGTTGAGTCTCGTGGGTTATCTGATTGCTTTTCTGTATCTTCTTTTTAACATATCTGCCACGGGAAGTACCTTCTACGGGCTTTACGTGAGAGATCCCATGTCCTCTCTGTTCCAACTTGTTATGATAGGCCTCACCATGATGGTTCTTCCCTTCGCTCAGCAGTATTTAAAACACAGGGGATCTCTATACAGAGAGTTTTACTACTTTCTCGCCTTTGCCCTCGCCGGAGGTATGTTCTTAGTGTCCTCCTATAATCTGGTGGTGCTCTACGTAGCCTTGGAAGCGGTGTCCATAAGCTTCTACGTTATGACGGCCCTCCTGAAAGGAGACTTTCTATCCAAGGAAGGTGCCTTCAAATACCTGGTGTTGGGTGGTCTCAGTATAGCGCTAGCCTCTTACGGAGCAGCTTTTCTTTACCTGTACGGTGGTTCTCTGGATCTCAGGGAGGTGTTGGCGTTCCATCACAAAGATACCCGACTTTTGGTGGCTGGACTAGTCCTCTTACTGATGGGGTTTGCCATAAAGATAGGTGCCGTTCCCTTCCATTTTTGGCTACCTGATGCTTACCACGGTGCTCCTACTCCCGTCACCGCTTACATGGCTTCCGTGGGTAAGCTGGCCTTCTTTGCTCCCGTAGTGAGAATAATGCCTTTGGTGCAGGAACACTTTGCCAACACGTGGGTCATAACGGTGAGCATTATATCGGTTCTCACCATGCTCTACGGTAATCTTGTAGCTTTGGTGCAAAGAGACGTCAAGAGGATGCTGGCTTACTCTTCCATAGCTCACTCTGGGTACATAATGGCGGGTATAGCGGTAGCCCAGGTGATAGGTCTCAAGGCGGTCCTTTACTTCCTTGTGGCTTACGCTTTTATGGGAGTAGCAGGTTTTCTGGTCTTGGCGGTTTTGGAAAGATCACAGGAGTGGCGTGGGTATCTGGAGGAGTTTTCTGGTGTCAGGTTTCACATGCCTTGGCTCGCCTTTGCCTTCATGTTGGTGCTTCTGGCCCTTTTGGGTGTTCCTCCTACGGTGGGTTTTGTAGGAAAGGCTTTGGTGTTCCTGTCTTTATCCTATGAAAAACTCTGGTGGGTAGCCTTTGTGATGATAGTGGCTACAGGCATATCTACGGGTTACTATCTCAGACTGATAGCTCTTATGTTCATGAAGGAGCCTGTTAAAGGTGTAGAATTCCGGATTACTCCTGTGGAGAAGGTTCTACTGGTATTTTTGTCTGTGTTGGTTGTACTGTTGGGTGCTGTGCCTATATTTTTATGGAGCTTGGTGAGTCCTTCTGCCGAAATCCTTTTCAAGAGGTGAGAACATGGAGTACCTGGGTCTCGTCATACTGGCTTTGGTGATGTTGGTGATAGCCCTCGTCATGATAAGTCTTAACTACCTGTTTGGACCTAAAACACCTTCACCCCTGCAGGATTACCCTTACGAGTGCGGTGTCCCCCTCTACGACAAAACGGCCCAGTCCACCTTTCACCAAGGGTACTACCTTCTCGGACTTCTCTTGCTCCTGTTTGATATAGAAGCTGCCTTCCTCTTTCCGTGGACGGTGGTGTACAAACACTTGGGACTGTTCGGTTTCGTGGAGTTTCTCCTCTTCCTCCTCATCCTCACTTACGGTTTGCTTTACGCCTGGCGAAAGGGTGCCCTTGACTGGCAGTTTGAAGAAGAGTACATGTGAGGTGTAGCCATGCCGTGGGCAAAGGAAGAAGATTTCATTGATCTTATCCCAAGATACAGGGATGTAAAGGTACAGGCAAAATCCACCATAACGGAGATATGGGTACCATCGTCGCAACTTTTAGACCTTCTGAAGACCCTTAAGGAGGAGAAGGGTTATAAACTCTTCATAGATCATTCGGTGGTGGACTTTCCAGATCGTTCACCTCGTTTCATGGCCTTTTACATACTGTACAACGTACACGATAGGAAGAGGGTTGTGGTAAAAACCTGGACGGACGGAGTCCTTCCCAGTATAGAGAAGTTATGGTTTGCAGGTAAGTGGGCAGAGAGAGAGTGCTACGATATGTTCGGTATAAAGTACGAGGGACATGAGAACTTGGTGAGAGCTTTCATGTGGGAGACCTATCCCTACCATCCCCTGAGGAAAGACTTTCCCCTTGAGGGTTATGCCACGGAATACCTTCCGTCCCTCAACGAAGTTCTTTTGGGAGAAAACCTGCAGGGTCTTATGAACTACGATAGGATGCACACACCTGTGCCTACCTTAGAGGACCTAGAGATAACGGAGAAGAAGAGACTACAGAAGAAAGCTCAGTTAGTCCTCAACTGGGGACCCCTCCATCCTGGAACACACGGCACCATGTGGTTCCTCTTTGACCTAGAGGGGGAACGTGTGGTGCAGTGTGATGTTATCTTAGGTCAGTTACACAGGGGTGTAGAGAAGCTGGCCGAGAACGAAATGTACAACCAGTTTCTCGTTTACACCGACCGGATGGACTACATATCTGCTCTCTGTTCCAACCAAGCGTGGGTGGTGGCTGTGGAACGCCTGCTGGGCATAGAAGATCTCGTGCCTGAAAAGGCCAAGTACATAAGGACTATGATGTCGGAACTCCAAAGAATAAACTCCCACCTTCTTTGGTTAGGTACCTACGCACTGGACATCGGGGCTCTCACTATATTCTTGTATGCCTTTAAGGAAAGAGAGAAGATAATGGATATCATAGAGGGTATTACGGGTGCACGTCTCACCATAACGTACCCTCGCATAGGTGGTGTGCGCATGGACCTTCCCGAAGGAGCGCTAGAGGTGATTAAGGCTTTCATAAAGCGTCTCCCTTATGAACTGAGGGAGTGGGAGACGATCCTCAGCAGAAACAGAATATGGTTGAGAAGAAACAAAGACATAGGTGTGATAACGGAGGAGGATGTTTACTACTACGGTCTTACAGGTCCTGTGGCACGTGGTTCCGGCGTCCCCTACGATCTGCGAAAGCTAGAACCCTACGATGCTTACCCCTGGGTGGAATTTGATGTACCGGTGGGAGAGGTGGGAGACGTGTACGATAGGTATCTGGTGCGCCTCGAAGAGATGAGGCAGAGTGTAAGAATCATTGAGCAATGTGTCCAAAAGCTGGAAAAGATGCCTAAAGATGCACCCTTTTTTGCAGAGTCTCCGGATCCAAAGAAGCTGAAACTTACGCTGGACGGCATAGGTCTTAAGGTACCAGAAGGTGAGATATACTCCTCCGGTGAGAATCCTAGGGGAGAGCTGGGCTTTTACATCTACTCTACCGGAGGTGTAAAACCCTACAGGGTTAAGATAAGACCGGGCTCTATGTACAACCTGTGCGTGTATCCCAAGCTCATGAAAGACAGGGTGGTGGCAGATGCCGTGGCCATCTTGGCCAGTTTGGATCCGGTGGTGGGTGAGATAGACAGATGATAAAATACTGCAGGCCGGAGTGAGACATGGAGCTAGGTGTGAGCTTACTGGTGATAGCTATCAAGATTCTGGTAATACTGGGGGTAGTGTTGGGAGTGGGTGCATACCTTACGTGGGTGGAGAGAAAGGTGGCAGCTCACATTCAGCGAAGACCCGGTCCCATGGTGGTGGGATGGCATGGTCTCTTACAACCTCTGGCGGATGGGCTGAAACTTATAACCAAGGAGGATCTCTTTCCCAGATACGGTAACAAGTTCCTCTACAACTTAGCTATAGTCATGGCTTTGGTGCCAGCGGTGCTGGTGTTTGCGGTGGTACCTTTCGGTCCCCAGGTGGAGATACTGGGAGTTAAGGTAAAGCCTATACTGACAGATGTAAACGTGGGTCTTCTTTTGGTGTTCGCTCTTGGTTCTATGGCGGTGTACGCTATAGCGTTGGCAGGATGGGCTTCCAACTCCAAATACGCTCTTATAGGCTCCATGAGAAAGGCGGGTATCATCGTGTCCTACGAAGTGGTCATCACCTTCGCCGTCATGGGACCTGTCATACTGGCCGGGACTCTTTCCACCTACGATATTGTCCAAAAACAGATAGAGCAGGGGCTTTGGTACATATGGCTACAGCCTTTGGCTTTCGTGGTTTACCTGTTTGCCATGTTGGCAGAAACAGGAAGAGTCCCCTTTGATATTCAGGAGGCTGAGGCAGAACTGGTCACAGGTTTTACGGTAGAGTACGGTGGTATGAAGTTTGGCATATTCCCCTTGGTGGAATGGTACGTAGAAGTACTGTCTCTCTCAGCTATAGCGGTGGTACTCTTCTTGGGTGGTTGGTCTCCTATAAACATACCTTTTCTGGGATTCGTGGATCCTTTGTTTTTCTTGGGTCCCCTGTCTCCCTTTGTCTGGTTCATACTGAAGGTAACGTTGCTTTTCCTCTTTGTCCTTTGGCTTCACTGGACGCTCCCTCGCTACAGAATAGACCAGATCACGGAAACTGCCTGGAAGGTGATGCTTCCCATAACCTTCATCAACCTTGTGTTTACCGCAGTGATAGCACCTCTGGTGTGGAGGTAAAACATGATAAGGAAAGTTTTTGAGAAACCCCTTACGTGGCTGGAGAGGATCCTATTTCTGGACTTTATCAGAGGGCTTTCCATCACCATAAGGCACGCCTTTCGCCGTACCATAACAACACATTACCCTTATGAAAAGCTGACCCCTCCCAAGCGGTTCAGAGGTTTCTTTGGTCATAAGGTGGTGGACGGTAGAGAGCCACAACCTGCTTTTGACGAGTGGGTAGAACGCTTCAAGATAGAGGTGGTACCCGGCAGAAGTAGGTGCGTGGTTTGCTTGCTCTGTAAGAGGGCTTGTCCCGTTCCCCAACTCTTTGAGATAGAGGGTGAGAAACTGCCCAACGGGAAGAGAAGGGTCAGTGTGTTTAACATGAACATGATGCTGTGCACCTTCTGTGGTTTCTGTGTAGATGCGTGTCCTGTGGACTGTCTTTTCCAAAGTGATATTCACGAAACGGCATCTTACAGTAGGAAGGATGCTGTCTTAGATCTGGAGACTTTGGAAAGAATAGGTAGAGATTGGCAGAGAAGGAGAGAGAATGAACCAGACAGAATTTGGATAGACGATGAACAGAGAATGAAGTTGTGGTATGAGAACCAGTTAAAACTACCGGAGGTGAAGGAAAATTGATGCAGTGGGCGGCCTTCGGGGCCTTTTCTCTGTCTGCCCTGTTGTTTGGACTGGGTGTCGTTCTTCTCCCTAATCCCATATACGTTATCCTCTCCCTTTTGGCATCCCTCATCTCTATAGCAGGTGTGTTCTTCGTAGCCGGTGCAGAACTGGTAGGTGCCCTCCAGCTGCTCATATACGCTGTTGCCATAACGGTTTTCTATGTTTTTGTGCTTACTGCTGTTCCGTGGGAGAAGGCTCTAAAGAAAGACAGCCACTACAGGGTAGAAGGTGCTCTCACTTTTCCCCTTCTACTGCTCCTTTACGGACAGGTTATCGTCACCTTCCTTTTGGGTGTTTCTGTTTCTCCCAAAGGGGAGATAAGGAATATTCTGAAGGATCTTACCAACACGGAGGCGGTGGGTGTTATCCTGTTCAGTAAGTACTTCTTAGCCTTTGAGCTAGTTTCTTTGGTTCTACTAATAGGTATGCTGGGAGCCATATTGATAGGAAGAAAGGAGGAGAGAGTCTATGAGAACGATTCCCCTTGAGGCCTATTTGATACTCTCCTTTCTGCTTTTTGGGCTCGGGCTTTTGGGAATGATAGCGAGGCGTAATCTGGTTACCGTCCTCATGAGTATGGAGTTGGCCCTCAACGCCGTCAATGTGGCTCTCGTGGGTGCAGATGTGCATCTGGGTATGGTGGAAGGACAGATATTTGCTCTCTTCATAATAGCTCTTGCTGCAGCTGAAGCTGCGGTGGGGCTTGGTATAATAATAGCCATCTTTCGACTCAGGAAGGTGGAGTCCACCGATGAGATAACAGACATGAGGGGATGATGATGGAATTCCTACTGGTACTGATCTTTCCGGTTGTAGCCTTTTTGGTGGTGGGGCTTTTGGGAAGGAGACTGGGAGACTTTCCTTCCGCCATCATCACCGTACTGGCATCCTCTCTGTCCTTTCTGTTTTCCCTCTATGCCGCACTGCAGGCCATCAAAAACCCAGTGCATGTTCCCCTTTACACCTTCATCCTCCTACAGTCTAAACCCCTTGAGCTGGGCCTTCTCTTTGACACCCTTTCATCGGTGGTAGCCACACTGGTCACCTTCGTAGCCACCTTTATCTTCCTGTACTCGATAGGCTACATGAGGAACCTCTTCGGTCAGTGGACCTACAAGTTTTACGCTTACCTGTCCTTCTTCCTTTTCTCAATGCTTCTGATAGTTCTGTCTGACAATCTTCTTCTTCTCTTCTTTGGTTGGGAAGGTGTAGGACTAGCCTCTTACCTTCTGATAGGATACTTCCATGAGCAGAGGAAAGCCACCAACGCAGCGCTGGAAGCCTTTGTTATGAACAGAGTAGGGGACTGGCTGTTTCTTTTGGGGATTCTCATGAGCTTTATCACCTTTGGATCCATCCGTTATCAGGAGATGTGGGAGAAAGCCCACTTAGTAGACCCTCTCATGTTGTCTTGGGCATGTCTTTTACTCTTTGGTGGTGCGGTAGGCAAATCGGGGCAGGTACCTTTACACACCTGGCTACCCAACGCCATGGCAGGTCCGACACCCGTATCTGCACTACTCCACTCCTCCACCATGGTAGCTGCTGGGGTGTACATGGTAGCCAGACTACATCCGGTATTTGAAGCCAGTGACACAGCTCTGAAGGTCATTGTATTGGTAGGGAGCGTAACCGCCCTTATGGCAGCATTAGCTGCCACATCCCATACGGACATAAAGAAGATCATAGCCTTTTCCACCATGAGCCAGTTGGGGCTCATGTTCATAGCATTAGGACTGAAGGATAAGCTGGCGGGGAGTTTTCATCTGATAACCCATGCCTTTTTCAAGGCACTGTTATTTTTAGCAGCAGGATCGGTGATACACACCTTTCACCATAAGGTACACGACATATACGAAGTAGGGGGCTTAAGGAATAAGATGCCTGTAACCTATCTAAGCTTTATGGTAGGGGCTTTAGCATTAGCTGGTGTGTTTCCCTTTGCTGGCTTTTGGAGTAAGGAGTTGATTTTAGGGAGGGCGTACGAGGCTAGTTTTGGCATAGGTGTGTTGGTGAGTGTAGTGAGCGTGTTGACAGCCTATTACATATTCAGGGAAGGGTTTGTGATGTTTCACGGGGAGGAGAGGAAAGGAGGTGCGCACGAGAGTGAAGGGGTGATGATACTACCCATGGCGGTATTGATGTTAGGGTCTGTGTTTGCGGGTTTTGGTGTGTGGTGGTACGGTAGTCTCATGGGTAAGGAGGTACACATACACGGTGATACGGTGGTACTGTCGTTGGTGATAGCCCTTGTGGGTATAGGTGTGGCGTATGGTGTGTATGTGAGAAGGTGGTTGAGTGCAGAGGAGCTTTATAGGGTGCTCAGGCCACTTCACACCACCTTCAGAGAGCAGTTCTTTACGGAAAGGTTCTACCACAAAACTTTAGCGGGAGGATATCTTCTGTGGTCCAAGGTAATGCACCAAACAGTGGAAACCCTCCTGATAGACGGTGTTGTGAACGGTTTTTACCCTCTGTTTAGGTCTGTGGGAGGTGTTATAAATCTCCTTCAGAGAGGTAAGCTGAACATGTATGTTTTGGGAATATATGCAGGGCTTGCCCTCTTAGTTCTCATAACGATACTGTGGAGGTGAAGAATGGGAGAGTTACTGGCGCTGAGCATATTTCTTCCCCTTATAACCGCCGGTCTTATAGCCATCGTTAGGAAAGAAACCTTCTCTAAAGTTATCTCCGTGATAACCAGTTTGGTGGTTTTTGTTCTCAGTTTGATTCTTTTGGCTAACTTTAGGTGGGAGGAACACCAGTTTCAACACACCCTCAGACTAAACTGGATAGAACCTCTGGGTATCTCCTTCCACATAGGTCTGGACGGTATGGGAATATCTCTTGTAGTGCTCACTGCTCTGATGTTTGTGGTGGTAACTGTTTGGTCTTTAAAGGTAGAAGACAGACCTAACCTTTACTATGCTCTCTTCATGCTTTTGGAAACAGCGTGTATAGGTGTGTTCTCTGCACTGGATCTTTTCCTCTTCTACCTCTTCTGGGAAGGCATGCTGATACCCATGTACTTCATAATAGGTCTGTGGGGACACGACAGAAAAGTATACGCCGCCAACAAGTTTTTCATATACACCTTCTTCGGCAGCATATTTCTGCTTTTGGGTATAGCCAGTGTGGTGGTGTACACCTATCACATAACGGGTCAAATGACCTTTGATTACCTCTTCCTTTCGCAAGTCCAGTATCCCCATTGGTTACAGATGATCGCTTTTCTACTGTGGGGTATAGGTTTTGCCGTTAAGGTACCTATGTGGCCTGTTCATACATGGCTGCCAGATGCTCACGTAGAGGCTCCCACTGCAGGCTCCGTCATACTGGCCGCTGTTCTTCTTAAGATGGGGACATTTGGCTTTGTGAGGTACTCCTTGCCTATGTTCCCAGAAGCCAGTAAGGAGTTCATGCCTCTGGTGTTTTTCCTCAGTGTGGTGGCCATAATCTACGCAGCCATGATGGCCATAGCTCAGACCCATATTAAGAAACTGATAGCCTACTCCTCCATAAGCCATATGGGCATGGTGACCTTGGGCACCTTTGCCGGGAACATGGATGCTCTCAACGGTGCTATATACATGATGGTGGCTCACGGTTTAGCCTCTGCAGGACTCTTTATGGCTGCTGGTTTCATTTACGACCGTGTACACTCCTACCATATGGATGATCTGGGCGGACTGGCCCGTTACATACCCAACTTGGCGGTTGTGTTTATGTTGGTGGGACTGGTTAGTATAGGCTTCCCTGGTTTGGCAGGCTTTGTGGCTGAGTTTCTCATCCTATTTGGAACTTTCCAGAAGTATCCTCTGTGGGCGGCTCTTGCAGGTACAGGTATGATACTGGGTGCTGCCTACTTCCTTTACCTCTACAAGAGGACGATGCTGGAGGAGGAAACTATATCCGAGTACAGGAGGGAAAAATGGTCTCACCTTAGGGATCTTGAGCTCCACCACTGGGTAGGATTCTTGATAGTGATAGCTTCCTCCTTACTTTTAGGTCTTTATCCTCTACCTTTCGTAAAGCTCATGGAACAAACCTCTAGGATGATTTTGGGGAGTTAAAGATGAAATGGGACGTTTTTCTACCAGACCTGATTTTGATACTGGGTATACTGGTGATCTTTGTTCTGGAACTTTTCTTAGGGAAAAGGCACTTTAAGTTTCTAACCCTGTTGGGTGCTACAGTACCCGTTTTGTCCTTTTTCTCCCTATTCTGGGTGCCTGTGAACGTTCCTATCTTTATGGAATCCTATAGTGTCAGTTCGGTAAGTTTGGTAGGTAAGGCTGTAATTTACCTACTAACATCTTTGGCTCTGTTTGCTTCTTACGACTATTTCCTCAGGAAAACATCTCCATACGGTGAGCTGGTGTATCTGATGCTTTCCGCCACCTTGGGGCTGTCTCTTCTCCTTTCCTCTTCTACCTTGCCTGTTTTGTTCCTGTCTCTTGAGCTGGCCTCTATAAGCATGTACATAATGGTGGCGCTCCTGAAGGGAGATTATCTGTCCAAGGAGGCCTCTTTTAAGTATCTCGTCATAGGATCCATAGGAACGGCCAGCTTCGGTATGGGTAGCGTCTTCTATTATGGTGCCACCGGCAGTATGCGTATCACCGTGCCCGTCTCTGAAAACTCCTTGGTTCTCTTGGCTGTCTTACTTCTACTCTCCGCCTTGGCTCTCAAGGTATCCGCTGTCCCTTTCCATTTTTGGACTCCCGACGCTTACGAAGGTGCGCCTGCTCCCGTTACAGGCTACCTTTCTACTGTTCCTAAAGTGGCCCTTTATTTCCTTCTGGTACAGCTGGCAACGCATCTTTCCCATGTGAAGGTATGGATGGTGATGGTTTCGGTGATAGCCCTTCTGTCTATGTTTTACGCCAACCTGGTGGCCTATGTTCAAAAATCGGTGAAGAGGCTTTTGGCCTATTCATCGGTGGCTCACGCAGGCTACTTTTTGATGGGGGTGGTTCTATCCGACAAGATCCTCGCCTCTGCGCTTCTCTTTTATGCATCCGTATATGCCTTTGCCACATTGGGTGCCTTTGTGGTGCTGAGTGTTTTGGAGAAGAAGGAAGGTTTTTCTCACCATGTAGCGGACTTCAACGGTCTTTGGCGGGAAAAGCCTGTGCTGGCTTCCCTGTTAGCCCTCTTCCTGTTTGCTCTTATAGGAATACCTCCTATGGCTCTCTTTGTGGGTAAGCTGGCCCTCTTTATGGGTCTGTGGGGTAAAGGTTTTTCACTGTTGGCTTTAGCCTTTGCCGTGGCCAGCGTAATATCTGCCGGTTATTACCTGAGGGTGATAGTGCATATGTTTATGGAAGAGGGGGGTAGGAAGAGTCTGCCTCACGTATCGGCAGGAGAAGCTTTCACCTTACTGGTGTGCGGTCTTTCGGTACTGTACTTGGGTCTTTTCCCTCAAACTTTATTTAGTTTCATACAGAGAGCCTTATGGTGATAAAGGTAATCCCAGTAGGTCTTCTCTCCGTCAACTGTAGTTTGCTGGTGGATGAAGAGAGTGGTGAGGTGTTACTGGTGGATCCCGGAGCTGAGTCCCATCTCTTGATGAGAGAGCTGGAAGGATTAAAACCTGTTGGTATCGTAGCTACCCACGGTCACATTGATCACGTGGGGCAAGTGAAAACCCTCAAGGAGCTTCTGGATGTACCCTTCTACATGCACCCTCTGGATATCCCCCTTTCCAACGATCCCATCTGGCCAGGATTTGATAAACAGATAGGTGCACAGCTTCCTTGTCCACCACCTGATGTGTACTTAGAAGATGGAATGAGGATAAAACTGGGAAAGAAAACCCTACGGGTTCTTCACACTCCAGGACATACACCTGGTCTCTGTTGTCTTTACGCGGAGGAAGAAGGTGTCCTTATAGCGGGGGATCTTCTCTTCAAAGGTTCCGTAGGGAGGTGGGACCTACCGGGAGGCGATCTTAATGCTCTCAGAAGGTCCCTACGTAGGGTTCTGGAAGAACTTCCTGATGATACTCTGGTGGTTTGCGGGCACTACGACGAGACTACTCTAGGTCACGAAAAGGTGTTCAACCCTTTGCTGCGTCAGATCCTCTCACAATGACAACCTGGGCTCTTTCCACCAACTCACTCTTGTGGATATCTTCCTCCTTCTCCACCAAAGCTACCACCATTCCTCTCCTGAGGAGTCTGCTGGTTAACCTTCTCTCCACATTCCTATCCTTTACTACTATCACCTTTCTCATGGAGTATCAATATATCTGTAAATGGTTAAGAAAATGTTAAAATACCCATCATGGAGCTCATTTTTGAGAAATCTTCGCCTGGTAGAAGGGGTTATCACCTGCCCCCTCTGGATGTCCCGGAGGTAGATCTAAAGGGGTATCTGGGGGAGTTTTACAGAGAAGATCTTCCTCTGCCGGAAGTTTCTCAGCTGGATGTGGTAAGACATTACACAAAACTCTCCCAGCTCAACTACGCTATAGATACCACCATGGTACCCCTTGGCTCTTGCACCATGAAGTACAATCCTCGTATTAACGAAGAGCTGGTACAGATGGAAGGTTTCAGAGACGTGCATCCCATGGCTCCGGAAGAAACGGTACAAGGGACTCTCCAACTTCTGTATCAGCTCAAGGAACTTCTTAAAGAACTGGGTGGCTTCGCCGATGTCAGTCTACAACCTGCCGCAGGCGCACAAGGTGAGTTTCTGGGACTCCTCATGATACTGGCCTACCACAGAGATAGAGGGAACCACCACAAGAGAAAGGTACTGGTGCCTGACACAGCCCACGGTACGAACCCGGCCTCTGCGGCTATATGCGGTTTTGAGGTGGTTACCGTTAAAAGCAACAAAGATGGAGAGTTAGACTGGGACGATTTTAAAAGTAAACTGAGGGATGACGTGGCTTGTTTGATGCTCACCAACCCTAACACCCTTGGTATCTTTGAGAGAAGGATAAAACAGATAGCAGATGCTCTCCACAGTATGGATGCCCTCCTTTATATGGACGGTGCCAACTTCAACGCTCTCGTAGGAGTGGCAAAACCGGGAGATTGGGGAGTGGATGTTATGCATTTCAATCTTCACAAAACTTTTTCCACACCTCACGGTGGAGGTGGTCCAGGAGGTGGTGCTGTAGGTGTGTCGGAAAAGCTCCGGCCCTACTTACCGGTACCTCAGGTGGAGTTCGATGGAGAGCGTTACTACCTTAACTGGAACATCCCTAAATCTGTAGGTAAGGTTCTGGCCTTTTACGGTCACACCGCCGTGTCTCTGAGAGCCCTCGCCTACATCCTCTCCTACGGTAACAACATTGATCTGGTGGCCAAGTATGCTGTTCTCAATGCTCGTTATCTTCATCACCTGATAAAGGATCTTTTTGTAGATCCTTACCCTCACGTTCCCCGTATGCACGAGATGGTTCTTTCGGCCGCCAACCTAAACAAGTACGGTGTGGGAGCCATGGATGTGGCAAAAGCTCTCCTTGATATGGGCTTTTACGCACCTACCGTGTACTTTCCTCTAACGGTAAAGGAAGCTCTCATGATAGAGCCTACGGAGACAGAGAGCCCTCAGACTTTGGAAGCTTTCGCCGAAGCTTTAAGAAGTATAGTGAGAACAGCAAAGGAGAACCCGGATGCTCTGAAGGAGGCACCAAAGAGAACACCCGTACGCAGGATAAAGGAGGCGGAGGCCAACAGAAGGCCTGTTCTCAGAGCCTCATAGGCATCACAAGACAGAGATAGGGATCCTTTTCAGGATCCTCACTCTCCATCAGTACAGGGCTGTCAGGATCCACAGCCTTCAGAATAACCCTTCTCACGTCAAAACTGTCCAAAGCTTCCAGGAGATATTTGCCGTTAAAACCTATCTCCACAGGTTCGCCTTCCAGCTCCACCTCCACCTCATCTCTCCCTTCGCCAAACTCGGGCTCCGTTATCTCCAAAACCGCCAAGTTCTCCATAAAGCTTATCTTTACGGGAAAGGCAGAGCTTTCCGCTATAGCAGAAAGCCTCTTTATACTAGCTATCAAAGAATCTCTGTCTACCACCACCTGCGTCTGAAAGTCTTGGGGTATGACGGACAGATAGTCAGGATACTCGCCTTCCAGCAACCTCACCGAAAGGGTCCAGTTCTCTCCCTTCACATGAGCAAAGTTCTCATCTTTGAAGATGGAAACACCTCCCACCGTCTCCTTCAGAAAGCCTTCCAGTACCTTAAGGCTCTTGCGGGGTAGTATGACAGACACGTCCGCGTCGGAATAAGTCCAGAAAAGAGCCAATCTGTGGCCGTCGGATCCCACGAAGTGTATCTTATCCTCTACCCGGTGTAGGTAAAGGCCTTGAAGTGCGTACCTACTGTCTTCCTTGGATATGGCATACTCTGTCTTATCTATCGCTTTCAATAAGGTGCTGGCGTTTATCTGAGCAGCAGAACCTGAAATCTCAGGAAACTCAGGAAACTCCTCAGGATCAGCCACCGCCAGTTTAAAGGTGGATCTTCCACCACTCACCACCAGTTTGTCTTCCCGAAGATGTAGGTAAACCTCTGCTGAAGTAAGGCTTCTTATCACTTCAGTGAACTTCTTGGCGTTAACGGCCAGAGTGCCTTCTTCCTCCACCCTTGCGGGCAAGTGTAGGAAGAGGAAGTTCTCCAGGTCTGTGGCATAAACAGCCAGATGGCCATCCTCGGCCTTTATCTTGAAGTTGTTGAGCACCGGAAGCGCAGACTTCTTTTCGGTAGCTGCCTGGGCTTTTTTCAGAACTTCCGCCAGCTCCTCCCTGTCCACGTATAATCTCATGTTTCTTTATTATACAGCACACTGAGCACTTCAGTTTTCACTTCTTCAAAAACCTCCTCAAAAGATCTAGAAGCATCCACTATCTTTATGCGTTCCTTTTCCTGATGGGCGAGCAGAATGTAAGCGTCCCTCACTTTCCTCAGATATTCCTCTCTTTCGAACCTACTGCGGTCCGAAAGTCTACTGAGGGCTACGTGCAGTGGGACGTTCAGAAGAAGAGTAAGGTTAGGTTTTATACCTCTTGTGGCTATATGGTTGAGGATACTGACGGTTCCAAGGTTTATCTCCCTTCCGTAACCTTGATACGCTACGGTGGAGTCTATGAATCTGTCCAGGATCACTATCTTACCCTCGCTGAGGGCGGGAAGGATCTTTTCCCACGTGAGGCTGGATCTTGCGGCCTCAAAGAGAAGCAACTCTGTGATGGGATCCATCTCGTACTTGAAAAGTAATGAGCGTATTTCCTCTGCCAAAGGTGTGTCCCCCGGGTCCTTGAAGAGAACAGCTGGATAACCTTCCTTCTGAAGGAAGTCTACGAGAGCATGGGCAACGGTGGTCTTTCCGGATCCATCTATACCCTCTATGCTTATGAGCACAGTTGGGGATATTATATCATTTTATGGCCTACGATAGGATAGTAGTCAAAGGTGCGAGACAACACAACCTAAAGAACGTAGACGTAGAGATTCCCAAAAACAAGCTGGTGGTGATAACAGGGCCTTCCGGTAGTGGCAAATCTTCTCTGGCCTTTGACACTATATACGCCGAAGGTCAAAGGAGGTATGTGGAATCTCTGTCCTCTTACGCCAGACAGTTCTTGGGTGTTATGGAGAAGCCTGACGTGGATGTGATAGAAGGGCTTTCTCCTGCCATAGCTATAGATCAGAAGACTACCTCTAAGAATCCTCGTTCCACGGTAGGAACCGTCACAGAAATATACGACTACATGAGGGTTCTTTGGGCCAACGTGGGTAAACCCCATTGTCCTCATTGTGGTAGGTTGCTGGAGGGACTATCTCCTTACCAGATACTGGAGAAAGTGTATGAGAGCTATCTGGGTAAGAGGATAACGGTGCTTGCTCCTCTCGTGAGAGGTAAAAAGGGTGAGTTTAAGGAACTCTTAAGAGAACTGGACAGAAAGGGTTACTCCCGTGTTAAGGTGGACGGCAGATACATGAGGATTCCGGAGGTACCTCCCCTTGAGAAAAACAAGAGACACGAGATTGATCTCGTCATAGACAGACTTACCGTAGAGGAGGAGGAAAGACCTAGGTTACTGAACGCTCTGGAAAAGGCACTGGCCGAGTCAATGGGTTTGGTGAAGGTGGAGGATGCCGACACAGGAGATGAGGAGATATTCAGCGAAAGTCTCACTTGTCCGGATCATGGCTTTTCTATACCCGAGCTCACGCCCCGTCTCTTTTCCTTTAACTCACCTTACGGAGCTTGTCCTACGTGTAAGGGCTTGGGTGTAAAATGGGAGATAGACCCCCGTATGCTGATCAACGAAAAGGCTCCAGCCACGGAAGCCATCCGTATAACTCAGAACTCTTACTTTGAGTACATTCGTTACAGTGTTCTCAACATCCTCAGAAGATTAGGTTACGATCCTGGAACCCCCTTCGGGGACCTTCCACAGAGTGTGAGAGAGCTGATACTCTACGGCGGTAAGTTTCTCAACACCTCCTACGAGGGTGTTATACCCCATCTGGAGAGAAGGTTTCTGGAGGATGATTCGGAACGTATAAGGGAGGAGATAGGTGAGTTTATAAAAGAGAAACTATGTCCTGCCTGTGACGGTGCCAGACTAAGACCGGAGGCCCTCGCGGTACTGGTGGATGGTAAGAACATATACCAAGTGTGCTCTATGTCGGTGAAGGAGGAGCTTCAGTTCTTTGAGAGACTGCAGCAAAAACTCACTGGAAAGGATCGCATAGTGGGAGAAAGACTTATAAGGGAGATAAAAGACAGGTTAGGTTTTCTGGTAAATGTGGGGCTCGAATACCTTACCCTAGCGCGCAGCGCCACCACCCTTTCAGGGGGAGAGATGCAGAGGATAAGACTGGCTACCCAGATAGGTTCCAAACTGACGGGGGTTCTTTATGTTCTCGATGAGCCATCCATAGGCCTACATCCGCGCGATACCGACAAACTTATAAAGACCTTGAGGGACCTTAGGGATTTGGGTAACACCGTGCTGGTGGTGGAACACGATCCAGAAACCATACTGGCAGCCGATTACATAATAGACATGGGTCCTGGTGCGGGTAAAGAGGGGGGAAGAGTGGTGGCCACAGGTACACCAGAGGAGATAATGAACCATCCAGAGTCTCTTACGGGAGCCTACCTGTCGGGAAGACTTCAGATACCAGTTCCCCAAAAGAGAAGAAAACCCACCGGTAAATGGTTGAGGATAGTAGGTGCCAGAAAACACAACCTGAAAAACATCACCGTGGAGATACCCGTAGGCTTACTGGTGTGTGTGACGGGAGTTTCGGGTAGCGGTAAGTCCACCCTTGTGTACGACATACTTTGGGAGTACGCCAGACAGGTGTTCTACGGAGGATACGGTGAAGTGGAGGGCTTTGACAGGATAGAGGGATTGGAGTACTTTGACAGGGTCATAAACGTGGATCAGTCTCCTATAGGCAGAACTCCACGTAGTAATCCGGCTACCTACACCAAAGTTTTTGACGCTATAAGGGATCTCTTTGCCAGTACACCGGAGGCTAGAGCAAGAGGATACACACCTGGCAGATTTTCCTTCAACGTGAAGGGTGGAAGATGCGAAGCCTGTGAAGGTGAAGGTGTTATCAAGGTGGAGATGCACTTTCTTCCTCCTGTTTATGTAACCTGTGATGTGTGTAAAGGCAAACGTTATAACAGAGAAACCTTGGAGATATACTACAAAGGTAAGAACATAGCGGATGTTCTGGACATGACGGTGGACGAAGCCTATGAGTTCTTTTACCATCACACCACCATAAGGAGGCGTTTGGAACTTCTGAGAGATGTGGGGTTGGGTTATATAAAGCTGGGCCAACCCGCCACTACCCTTTCGGGAGGGGAGGCTCAGAGGATAAAACTGGCCAGAGAACTATCCAAAAAAGAGTCAGGTAGAACCTTGTATCTGTTGGATGAACCTACCACCGGTCTTCATATGGACGACGTGAAGAAGCTGGTGGATGTCCTACAGAGACTGGTGGATAGGGGTAACACAGTGGTGGTTGTAGAACACAACCTGGATGTTATAAAGTGTGCCGACTGGATAATAGATCTCGGTCCGGAGGGAGGTGAAGGAGGAGGATATGTGGTGGCTGTTGGAACTCCTGAGGAGGTTATGGAGAACCCTAACTCCTATACCGGTGAATACCTTAAGAGATACCTTCAGCGGAACTTTGTTATTATGTAAGATACTATGAGTAAGAGAATCATTTACTTACTTGTTGGGTTGACAGCTCTTTTACTGGCCTGTGGCAAAAATCCGCCACCACAGACAGAAAGGAAGGGAGAACCGTGTGTGGTGGAAAGGGTGTTGGATGGTGACACCTTTGTGTGTAAATTACAGAACGGACAAGAAGAGAAGGTAAGACTCATAGGTGTAGACACTCCCGAAAGTTCTGCTAACCAGAAAGCACACAGAGATGCGGAAAGGTCAGGTAGATCTTTGGAGGAGATTATATCTATGGGTAAAGAGGCGAAGGCCTTTACCCAGAGCATCCTCAAGAAAGGTACAACCGTTTATCTGGAAACAGATGTACAGAAAAGGGATAAGTACGGTAGGCTTTTAGCCTACGTTTGGTTAGAGGACGGTAGGATGCTTAACAAGGTGTTGGTAGAAGAAGGATATGCTCAGGTATACACCGTGCCTCCTAACGTAAAGTATCAGGATATCCTCCTCGCTGCCCAAAGAAAGGCTGTCCAGCAGAAGAAGGGCATGTGGAGGTAACGTGTATGTCCTTTTTTAAGTACCTCCTCTACCCTTTGGCGGCTTTTGTGGTACTGCTATCCATCTGGGTTGCTTTTTTAGCCACAGATCTTCCCAGTGTGGAGACCCTAAAAAACTGGAAACCTCCGGAAGCAACCACTATATACGACTACAAGGGTAGACCAATAGGAGATGTGGCTATACAGAGGCGCTACTATGTTCCCCTCAGTTACATACCCAAGTATGTTCAGGAAGCTTTCATAGCAGCCGAAGACAGAAACTTTTACCGCCACTTTGGTGTAGATCCCATAGCCATAGCGCGTGCTTTGGTAGCTAATTTACTTCACAGGGAGGTAAGACAGGGAGCTTCCACTATAACCCAGCAGTTGGCCAGAAATCTTTTCCTTACTCCCGAACGTACCCTTACCCGTAAAATCAAAGAGGCTTTACTAGCCATCAAGATAGAGAGGACTTTTTCAAAAGACAAAATACTGGAGATGTACCTTAACTATATCTATCTTGGACAAGGTGCTTACGGTGTGGAGGCTGCATCCCGTATCTACTTTGGTAAATCGGTGAAGGATCTCACTTTGGACGAGGCTGCCCTGCTGGCAGGACTTCCAAAAGCTCCCAGCAAATACAATCCCTTCAGAAACCCACAACTGGTAAAGGAGAGACGAGATTACGTGCTCAAGCGTATGTTGGAAGACGGATACATAACTCAAGAGGAGTACGCACGTTATGTAGAAAAGCCGGTGAAGGTTAAGCTGGAGAACAGATATTACGGTATGGATTACTTTATAGATTACGTCAAGAGTTATCTTGTGGAGAAATACGGCGAGGCTATACTGGCAGGAGGTTACAAAGTATACACCACACTGGACAGAGATCTACAAAACCACGCTAGAACTGTTCTGGAGAGGGGTGTCTTAAGGGTAGCCAAGGCTAACGGTATACCCTTCCTACCTTCGGACCCTTATGAAGTGGAGAAAAAATATCAAGACCAGAAGGTGGAGTTAAAACCCGGCAAGGTGCTCATAGGTAGGATAGATGACATAGACGGTGACGAGTACGTGGTGAGAGTTAAGGACACAGTCTTTAGAGCCAAGAGGGGGAGTCTTACCTTTGAGAGGGGAGATTTTGTATTGGTAAAACTTCACAAAAGAAAGGGAGAGTTAGGAGCTGAGGTACTACCGGATCTGGAGGGTGCCTTGGTGGCTCTAGATGCAAAAACAGGAGCCATAAGAGCCATGGTGGGTGGATACTCTTATCTGAGGAGTTCCTACAACAGAGCGGTTTATGCTGAGAGACAACCAGGATCCGCTATAAAACCCATCATTTACCTTGCTGCCCTCATGAAGGGTTACACTCAGGTGTCCACTATAGATGCATCACCCAGAAGCTTCTATGATCCTTCCACAGGTAAAAAGTGGACACCCAGCAACTACGAGGGTGCTGAGTACGGTACCGTAACTCTCAGAACGGCCCTTGCTAAAAGTATAAACACCGCAACCGTAAATCTTCTGGCTGACATAGGGTTTGACCTACCTATAGAGATAGGCCATAGATTGGGAATAGAACTGAAACCTTATTACTCTATGGCCCTCGGCAGTATAGAGGTTACACCCCTTCAGCTCACCTCCGCCTTTCAGGCCTTCGCCTCCTTAGGGATGTGGTGTAGACCTTACTTCATAGAGAAGATAGTGGGTCCCAACGGAGAACTGCTGGAAAAAAATCAGCCATCATGCCAACAGGTACTCCCTGCACCTGAGACGAGGGTTCTGGTGGACATGCTGAGGGCCGTCGTGACGGAAGGCACAGCTGTAGCAGCGAGCTCTTTAGGTAGGATAGTAGCTGGCAAAACGGGAACTACCAATGACTATATGGATGCTTGGTTCGTAGGGTTTTCGCCTTATATAGTGGCCGGTGTGTGGGTCGGTTTTGATGTAAAGAGGAGTATGGGGAAAGGGATGGCCGGTGCACGGGTGGCTCTTCCCATATGGATAGACTTCATGTCGGTAGCTGCCTACAAGTATCCCAACGAAGATTTCCCCCTACCGCCGGGTACAAAGGTGGTTAACTGTCCTACACCGATGGTGTTTGTGGAGGGTACAGAAGGGGCTTGTCAGAATCAACCTCAGGAAAACGATGAGCTGGAAGGTATAGTGGATCCTAACTTGTGGAAGAAGGAAGCTCCTCCTCAGGCGCCACAGCCCTAAAGAGGTATCTTACCGCTGTTTTCCAATCTTTACCTTCCTCAACACTGTCCAGTTCTTCCTCCATGTAAGCGGTGAACTTGTAGTCTACGAGTCGTGGGTAGTACTTTTCAAGGAAATCCAAAACTTGCTCCCCCAATGGTGTAGGCTTTAAAACACCTTTCTCTTCTGTTACATATCCCCTATCCTTGAGGGTCTTCACTATCTGGGCGTAGGTGGAAGGCCTTCCTATACCCAGTTTTTCTAAGGTTTTTACCAGAGTAGCTTCCGTGTACCGAGGCGGTGGCTCTGTCCTTCTCTCTTCCAGTGTTACTTTTTTGGGTAATAGGATCTCTCCCTCCGAAAGAGGCGGGGGCTCCTGAAGGTCCAGTTCTTCCTCCTCTATTCTTAACCAACCGTCAAAGAGGATTCTCTGCCACTGTCCTTTAAACTCCATGCGAGGCTCACATAGGGGCACCACCACTACATCAGTTTTCTCCAAAAGGGCTGGAGAGGCTAAAGAGGCCAGTGTCCTCTTCATAATGAGGGTAAAGAGCTTTTCCTCAACTCCACCGGTCGGACTTCTATCCAAGCTGACGGGACGTATACATTCGTGAGCACCTTGAGATGTAGGTTTTTCCTTGAACTTTCTTAAGGTTCCTACGTATTCTTCTCCTAGTGTTTTTTTAATGTAGTTCATAAACTCCTGAGCTTTTTTCTCATCCATCCTTAGAGAGTCCGTGCGAGGGTAAGTTATAAAACCCTCTTCGTAAAGTTTCTGGGCCAGCTTCTGCACTTTGTCCACACCCACACCCAGTTTCTGGCTGGCTACAGCCTGCAAATTAGCGGTATGGAAAGGTTTAGGTGGTTCTTTCTTCACCTTCCCTCTCACTACTCTTTCTACTTCAAAGGGTACACTTTTAAGCTTCTCCAGATAAGGTTTGGCATTCTCAGGCTTCTCAAACCTGTAATCCCAGATAAGGTGAAAGGTATGTCCGTTCTTTTCAAACACTGCCTTTATGTAGTAAAACTTCTTTTTCTTAAACTGTCTTATCTGTCTTTCCCTCTCCACTATCAGTCTGAGGGCCGGTGACTGAACCCTTCCCACAGAGAGTCTGTTGTTCTTAAGGTAGACCCACAACTTGGGAGAAAGGAGGTATCCTATCAGCCTGTCGAGAACCCTTCTGGCCATTTGGGCGCGCACCAAGTTCATGTTGGGGGAATCCTCCGGTTTCTGTACAGAAAGGGTTATGGCCTCTTTGCTCACTTCGTAGAAGCGTACCCTGTAGAGTTTCTTACCTAAAGGTTTTAGCAGATTCCACAGAAAGTAAGCTATAGCTTCCCCCTCTCTGTCTGGGTCTGTACCTATGTAGATGGACTCACATTTCTGGGCTGTTCTCTTTATCTGGTCCCAAACTTTCCTTTTGCCTCTTACGAAAACATAACGAGGTTCTAACGTCTTAAGATCAACTCCCAGTTCGTCCTCCGGTAGGTCTTTGATGTGTCCCATACTGGCCAGAACCTTCCAGTCCTTTCCCAGATACTTCTGGATTGTCTTGGCTTTGGTGGGAGATTCCACCAAAAAGAGACGCATCATCCTCTGTGTAGTTTCTCTAGAACCCTACGGTAACCCTCTATAAGGTCTCCAAGATCAAAACGGAACCTGTCTTTGTCCAGTTTCTCACCCGTGCGCATGTCCCAAAGACGACAGGTGTCGGGGGAGATCTCATCTATCACCCCCACCGAACCGTCAGGCAATCTACCGAACTCTAACTTAAAGTCCACAAGCCTTATACCGTGCTCCTCAAAGAAGAGGGAGAGAACTCTGTTCACCTCAAGAGCCATCTCCTTCACCTTACCTATATCCTCCTTAGGGAGGAGGTTGAGTAAAAGTATATGGTCCTCACATATGAGAGGATCGCGGAGCTGGTCGTTTTTGTAGAAAAACTCCACTACCGGTGAGGGAAAAACTGTCCCTTCCGGTATACCCAGTCTTTTGGTGATACTACCGGCGGCTACGTTTCTCACCACCACTTCCACATCAAACCTCTCCGCTCTCCACACTAGCATCTCCCTATCGGAGACTTTCTGTATGTAGTGGTTTTTTATACCTTTCTCCCAAAGAAGCTGGAATAGGATGCTGGATATGGTGTTGTTGATGATACCTTTACCTTCCACATGAGATCTTTTGGTGGCGTCAAAGGCGGTAGCCTCGTCCTTGAAGTATATAAGGTACTTATCTGGGTCTTCCGTTCTGTAAACTATCTTAGCTTTTCCTTCGTAGAGCTTCTCCATAAGGTCTTCATTATAATACCTGTAGAATGATAGCTTACTTTGTCATGGAGCTGGGACTGGAAGATCGTATACCCACTTACAGTGGGGGGCTGGGGGTTTTAGCGGGTGATACCCTCCTTTCCTTTGCGGATCTAGGTATACCCGCCGTGGCTGTTACACTCCTCTACAAGAAGGGCTACACCCTTCAGAAGCTGACACCTCACGGTATGCAACTGGACTTTGACGCTCGGTGGGATTACAGAAAGGTGCTGACACCACTGGATATAAAACTGGACATAACCTTTGGAAACCTCACCCAAAAGTTCACCGCTTGGGAATACACTGTAAAAGGCAGGGAAGACGTAAAGGTGTACTTTCTGGATGTGGATCTTAAAGAAAACGAGCAGGAGATACGCAGGCTCAACGACAGACTTTACGCCGACGACGGTGTCCTACGCCTGAGGCAAGAGATCTTGCTAGGTATAGGAGGCTACAGGCTGCTGAAGGCTCTGGGATACAAGATAAACCTTTATCACATAAACGAGAGTCACTCCGCCTTCCTGGTGATAGAACTCCTGCGCGAGCTTGGCGATCCCAAAAAGGTGAGAGATATGTGTGTTTTTACCACCCACACCCCTGTACCTGTAGGTCACGACAGGTTTCCTGTGGATACGGTAAAGGAGGAGTTACAACAGTATGACGGCATAAACTGGGACGAGGAAGCGGAAGAAGGCTACGTGAACTTGTCTCACCTGGCAGCTAAGTTTTCGGGTAGGTTGAACGCTGTCTCCTACAAACATATGTTTGTTTCTGCCAAACTCTTTCCAGAGTATGAGAATATAAGCTACGTTACCAACGGGGTGTATCACAAAAGGTGGGTTCACTCAGAGATAGCGGAGCTCTTTCACCAATACCTTCCCGGTTGGGACGAGAACCCGCTACTTTTGTCTCAGGCTTACTCTATACCATCCGAACTCCTTCTGAAGAAACACAATAAGGTAAAGAGTGAGCTGATAAGTTTTATAAACAAAAACACACCAGCCAGCTTTTCTGACGATGCCATACTTATAGGGGTAGCCAGACGTGTGACCGCTTACAAAAGAAACAACCTTATACTGAGGGATATAGAGAGACTTTCTTACATAGCTAGGCACGCAGGTGATATACAGATAGTCTTTGCAGGGAAAGCACATCCTAAGGACACGGTGGGTAAGGAGATGATAGCGGACATAGTAAACAAGGCCGGTTTGTTGAGGGATAAAAACAGCGGTGTGAAAGTGGCTTTCCTGGAAAACTACGATCTGGATCTGGCCAAAATGCTGGTGGCTGGCTGTGATGTGTGGCTAAACACTCCGAGAAGACCTTACGAGGCTTGTGGAACGAGTGGTATGAAGGCAGGTATGAACGGAGTTCTTAACTTCAGCGTGTGGGACGGTTGGTGGTTGGAAGGAGGAATAGATGGTGTAAACGGGTGGGGGATAGGTCCAAAACCCGCCTGGACCGACATGACTGAGTCTTCCGACGAAGAGGACCTTGAGGATATTTACGGCAAGCTAGCCTATATAATACTCCCCATGTACTACTATCACAAAGATCAGTGGGTCAGGATGATGCTCAACAGTATAGCCACTATCGGGCCGCTCTTTAACACCTACAGAATGGTGAGTGACTATATTTGTAAGGTGTACCATCTAGGTCTGAGGTGATATCATGAACAAAAAGGAAACTATAGATCTTCTCCTCTACAACGTGGCACTGGAACACTCGGCCATAGTGCAGTATCTGTATCACATATTCCTGATCACAGACGGCAACATAACTTCCGAGATAGAGTCCATAGCGCGTCAGGAGATGAGACACCTCAAGTGGTTCGCTCAAAAAGTGGTACAGCTGGGTGGGCGTGTGGTACTGAACCGTCTGGAAGACATGATAGTGGTGGGAGGTCCAGATTGGGCAGATATGATCTCCAAGGATGTGGATGCGGAGAGAATGGCCATAGAGATATACTCCCGGCAGCTGGAGTTGGTAAAAGACGATTCTGTAAAGAGGCTCCTTGAGAGGGTTATAAAGGACGAAGAGGATCACCAAGTGGAGTTCAGCCAACTTTTGGAACAGATAAAGAAAAACTCCCCAGAAGAAGAAAGACCTACTACACAGCAAGATCCAGAGGTTGTTCAGCTTCTCAACAGGTTTCTAAAAGAGGAGTATGGCACCATACTGAAGTACCTACACGAGTTCTTCCATGCTAAGGATTGCCAATATAAGGACATGATGTTGGATCTAGCTGTGGAGAGTATGGTACATATGGGTAAGCTGGGTGAGAAGATAGGGAAGATGGGTGGCATACCCCACATAGAGGTGGATGTTCCTCTCTACTCTGGAGGAGCTCTTCAGGAGAAGGTGATGGGTGAACTCTCCTACGAGCAAAAGACAGGTGAGGATTACTCTCAGGAGATAAAAACGGTGAAGGATCCTGACCTTTTGAGACTACTTAGATTTATAGAACATCAAGAGGAGTACCACAAACACATGCTGAAGGAGTTCTTAGATAGGATGAGAAAACTAACGGTTGGGGATCTGAGGAAAAAGGATGCTGGATCTGGTGAAAAAGGCCTTTAAGGAAAGTGCAGATGTAAAACTGGCCTTTGTGGAGCTTTACGCGGAGCGTATCCTGGAGGTAGGTCTCATCATAGCCACCGCCATAAAGGACGGTAATAAGGTGATCCTCTTCGGGAACGGAGGAAGTGCCGCAGACGCTCAACACATAGCGGCCGAACTTATAGGAAGATTCAAAGAGGATAGAAAACCTCTACCTGCCATAGCCCTTACCACAGATACTTCTGTTCTTACCGCCTTAGGCAACGATTACGGTTTTGAAAGTATTTTTGAGAGACAGGTGGAGGCCCTATGTATGCCGGGGGATGTGGTGATAGGTATAACCACCTCCGGAAACTCTCCCAACGTGGTTCGTGCATTGGCAAAAGCTCACGATCTTGGTGCTCTCACAGTGGCCTTTACAGGAAGGAACGGAGGAAAAGTGGTGGATGTAGCTCACTACAGCTTTGTGGTGCCTTCTTATGAAACTCCCCGCATCCAAGAGTGTCACATAACTTTAGGTCACGTCCTGTGTGAGATAGTAGAGAGAGAGCTTGGGCTGGCTTGATGCCAAAGAAGGTGCTCCTCTTTGTGAAGAACACCGACAGGGCCCTACAGACAGCCTCCTCCATATCGGAACACCTCATCAAAGAAGGAGTACTGGTATCTACTTTTGTCAACGTACCTGAGGAAAAAAAGAGAATATCCGCAGAGGAGTTTGATCTGGCCGTGGTGGTAGGAGGTGACGGCACCTTCCTGTCATGTGCACGGATGGTGGCACCTTACGGAGTCCCTATCATAGGAGTTAACGAAGGAAGGTTCGGCTTTCTCACAGAGGTGGATAGAGAAGAGGCCCCCACCATCATCAGGATGGCCTTAGAGGGAAGTATCAAGCCTCAGGAGAGGATCATGTTAGAGGCCCAAACATCGTCGGAGAGCATAGGAGGAGTAGTTCTCAACGACGTGGTACTTTCCAGAACTTACCTGTCTCGTATGCTGGAGATGGATATTTATGTGAATGACGAAGCTGTTACCAGAATTTACGGTGATGGTATCATAGTGGCAACCCCTACTGGCTCTACCGCCTACGCTCTGTCCGCCGGAGGGCCTATCGTGTACCCGGAAGCTGATGTGCTTCTGATAGTTCCCATCTGCCCCCATACGTTGTCCAACAGGCCGGTGGTACTTCCCTCCTACAGTAGGATAAAGTTGGTGAATCTGTCCACCAACGCCTATCTTACCTTGGACGGACAAGAGGGTACCCAACTGAAACAGGGAGAAGAGGTGGAGGTAAAAGCAGCACCCTTCAGATGTCTTATCTACTCTCATCCTAACAGGAGTTTTTTCTATATACTTAAAGAGAAGTTAAGGTGGGGCTAAAATGCTGGAGAGAGCTCTAGCTTACAGGTTCAAAGAGGGTAAGCTTCAACCCGTGGAACATCCCCACATACCCTCTTTCCAAAATCTTCTCCACATAGATAGACAGAAGGAGGAGCTCAAGCGCAACACTCAAAAGCTGGTTATGGGACTACACGCCAACGATGTCCTCCTGTGGGGGGACAGGGGAACCGGCAAATCTTCCCTCGTGAAGTCTATGCTGGGACTGTTCGGCAAGGATGGCCTCAGGATCATACAGGTGTATAAGATGGATATAGAGCACATCTCTGACCTTTACGGTATCCTGAGGGGCTCACCTCTCAAGTTTATCCTGTTCTTTGATGACCTTTCCTTTGAGAAAGGGGACGAAAGCTACAGGATACTTAAGTCCATGATGGACGGAGATGTGGAGGAAAGGCCACCCAACGTGGTTATATACGCCACCTCCAACAGGAGGAACCTTATGGCAGATGTGGAAGGTTCAGAACTGTTTCCCGAAGAATCGGCCATAGAAAGGTGGTCTTTAGTGGAACGTTTTGGTATAAGGTTAGGTTTTTTTGCCTTCGGCATGGATCAGTATCTGGATGTGGTGAAACATTATCTTACCCTGAAGGGCATAACTTGGGATGAAGAGATAAGAGCTATGGCCGTAAGGTGGGCCACCGAAAGGGGAAGCTTTTCAGGAAGGACAGCATGGCAGTTTGTGAAGTATCTGGAGGGAGAGTTGCATGTTGGGTATTATAGGCGGTAGTGGGCTCTACAAACTGGAGGGTCTTGAGGAGGTCAGGGTTTTACAAATAGATACTCCTTTCGGAAAGCCTTCGGGACCCATTGTGGTGGGTAAGCTGGAAGGTAAAGAAGTGTGTTTCTTGCCGAGGCATGGCCCTGATCACAATATACCACCACACCTGGTGCCTTACAAGGCCAACCTGTGGGCTCTGAGGGAGTTAGGTGTGAAAAGAGTGCTCTCCGTATGCGCGGTAGGTGGTATCAACAGAAACTTCAGACCCGGCGACGTGATCCTTATAAACGACTTTATAGACTTGACGAAGGGTAGGGAAAGTACCTACTACAACGGCGTTTACTCCCCTAAGGTAGAGGGTGAGGATCTTCCTGCAAAACTCATGAGGGAGGGCAAAGTAGTACACGTGGATATGTCACAGGCCTACTGTCCTCAGATGAGAGAGTTCTTGGCGGAGGTTCTTAAAAAACACGGTGTGCCTTTTCACCCGTCAGGTGTGTATGCCTGTACAGAAGGCCCGCGTTTTGAAACCCCCGCAGAGATAAAAATGATAGAAAGCTTGGGAGCTGATGTGGTAGGTATGACAGGTTATCCGGAGGTGGTTTTGGCCAGAGAGCTCACCATGTGTTACGCTTCCCTCTGCGTGGTGGCCAACCCTGCAGCGGGTATAGCCGGCTATCGTCTTACCAGTAAGGAAGTACTCCAAATGATGGCACAAAGGGAAGCCCAGATAAAGAGCGTGCTTAGGACCTTTATAATGCTTCTTCCTGAAGAAAGAAGTTGTGGGTGTCAGAATATTCTAGAAGGTGCTGAGGTCTGAAAAGTAAGGTCTCCTCTATGAAGTTTCTCACCGCAGGTGTATGCGGCCTCTTTCTATCGTAAACCATGTAGAAGTTTCTCTGTATGGGCCTAAGATCTTTAACCGTCACCATCTTCAATCCCCTCGCCACAGCTTTCTTCAGCAGGAGGGAGGATGTGAAACTAATAGCCTTTACCCCCTTTAATACGTCCAGTATAACTTCATCACTGTCAGACACCATGAGTACGTTAAGTTTATCAACACATAAACCGTGAGAATGTAGAGCTTCTTCCACAAGACGTCTGGTGCTTGATCCCTCTTCCCTCAAGATGAAGGGTACCTTTGGAAGATCCTCTAGACTTAGCTCCTCTTCCATCTGAGAGTTCGCGATGAACACTACCCTGTCTTTCCAAAGGTCTACGTACTCCAAATCCTCCATATCAAGTTTTAAGCCAACGAAACCTAAATCCAGCTTACCTACATGTACTTGCTCCACCACTAATCTGGAATTCGCTACATGTAACTCCACCCTACTCTGGGGATTCTTCCTGAGGTACATACTTACTAGATCCCCTAATACCACGGTTCCTAGTAGGGGGCTGGCTCCCATCTTGATTAGCCCACCGTAGGAACCCAGCATGAGCTTTATCTCTTCAACAGCTGCAAGCTTAACTTCGAGAAGACGTCTGGCATAAGGATACAGAGTATGAGCTACACTGGTAGGTATAAGATCTTTACCCTTTCGGTAAAAGAGCTTTATTCCTAACTGTTTTTCTAAACGATGCATATGAAAGCTGATGGTAGACTGGGAAAGGTGCAAACATTCAGAAGTTTTTGATATGCTGCCTTTCTCATAAACACAACAGAAGATTTCCATGAGCCTAAGATCCAGATCTATGTTTTTCATGAATATTAATATTTACCTTCTTTCCTCAATGTTGAGTATGGTAACTATCATAACTTTTTGGTTCCACGTTAATGGTTTCTTCCACCACGTAAGGTTTTTCTCCTTTACCTGCGTAGTAAATCCTCACCAACATCTCGGCCAGTATTCCCGTAGACGCCAGTTGAATCCCTGCCAGTACCAACAACACACCCAGTAGAAGGAGAGGCCTCCTACCTATGTCTTCATCAGCTAGTATCTTCACACCAAAAAGGTAAAGGAGTGTGAGAAGCCCTAAAGTCAGAAGTATGAGGCCAATACCACCGAACACGTAGAGGGGTTTCGTCATATAATCGTTTAGAAACTTAACCAAAAGTATGTCCAAAAGAACTCGCACAGTTCTACCTATACCGTACTTGGATTTTCCGTACCTTCTCGGGTGGTGTCTTACTACCACTTCCGTAACCTTGGCACCAAAACGTTGAGTTAATGCAGGAAGAAATCTGTGCATGTCACCGTAAAGCTCCAGCTTTTTGGCTATATCAGCCCTGTAAGCTTTCAGGGTGCAGCCGTAATCGTGAAGATGAACGCCAGTTACCTTGGATATTATCCAGTTGGCTATCATAGAAGGCAGGCGCCTTGAGAGGAAGGGATCCTTTCTGTCCTTTCTCCATCCACTTACCACGTGGTAACCTTCCCTCACCTTTTGAAGAAGGAGAGGTATGTCTTCTGGATCGTTCTGCAGATCAGCATCCATGGTGATGATGATATCCCCCTCTGCATACTGAAAGCCGGCATACAGGGCAGCCGTTTGGCCAAAGTTCCTCCTAAACCTTATGATCTTCAGTTTCTCATCCTGACTGGCCAGCTCTTTGAGGACAGCGAAGGTATTGTCGGTGGATCCATCATCCACAAACAGTATTTCGTAATCTTCTCCCAGTTTTTCTAAAACTTCCTTCAGCTTGCGGTAAAGTATAGGTATGCTCTCCTCCTCGTTGTAAGCGGGAATCACCACCGATATCATATGTACCTTCCCTCACTTTCAAGAATTACTGTCAGTACGTTATCTCTCAGTTCCTTATGGGTGACCCTGTAGTCGTAAAAGTTTATTTTTTCCAAGTGGTCTGGTGAGAGGTTTTTCTCCTCTATGTACCTAAGGGTGAAGGCCCTATGGGGTTGTGAGTTAGTAACAACCCTTCCCTTCTTTCGGTAGATGAACCGAACCACCAACTTCGCTTTGCTAAGGTCCACCAGCTTCTCTTCCTCTCTACCCAAGAAGGAGAAAACCACCTGATCTGAGAATATCTCCTTGGTAAGTTCTCTGATATAAGACCTCCAGAGCTCTCCGACCCTCTTGCCGTTACATACATCTTTCCAACCAATGGGAGCGTAAGGAATGGGTGTATCTATATGAACCAGTCCCAAGAGGGGAGACATAACAACAGATCTCTCCGCTAACCTTTTCTGGACGGGGGGAGGTAGAACCCAGAACTCCAAGCTTTCCCAGAAGGGACCTTTGTACCTTCTCCACACGGGTAGGAGGTTATCCATATTGGCATGGGTGCACTCCATCATCTTCAGACGTTGGGGGTTGAGGCGTGGAAAAGGATAATCCTGTATGCTGAAGGAAGGTGTGTCTTTGAGGATCATTCTGGACTGTTTTTTTGTGGAGGGGAGAAGATGGAGCATAACTATTATTATATGATGGGTTTAAAGCCTCAGGTGGCTCCCTTCACGGTACAGCCTTTGGGTGATAAATTCTATGTGAAGAATGCTTACGGTCTAGGGGAGGGTCTTTTGGTGAACGGGTCGGTTCTTCTCCTTATGCATCTTATGGACGGTAGTAGAGACCTTTTGGATATAAAGGCAGACTTCTTACGAAGAACAGGAAAACTCCTTTCGGAGGAAGAGTTAAGGGATGTGCTGTGGGCTTTAGACAGGGCACTCCTTCTGCAGAACGGGAGATTACAGCAGATACTCCAACAGATAGAGACAGAGATAAGAGACAGGGGTTACTTGGAACCTAGCCACGCGGGTGTAGTTTATCCGGAAGATGCGGACAGCTGCAGAAACTTCTTGGTGGGAGCGGACATTAAACCAAAGGAGCGCGCTTTGGGCGTAATGGTGCCCCACATGGACCTAAGGGTGGCAAAAGAAACTTACTGGCAGGCCTACGGTAGACTGGAGGGGTCTTATCACCTCGTCATCATAATGGGTGTGTCCCATTACTTTCACCGTCATCCTATATCCTTTCTACCTGTTGGCATAAAGACACCTTTCGGTATTTTGGAGGTGGAAGACTCCCTTCTTAAAAGGATCGTGCAGAGATTCGGAGACTGGGTTTTCGAAGATACTGTGGCCTATGTGGAGGAGCATTCCATAGAGTTTCAGGCCCTCTATGTTAAAATGCTGTGGCCGAAGGCTAAGGTGATTCCTATGATAGTGGCTCATGCAAGCACAGAGTTTATGGAGGAGGTGGCAGACTTTATGGAAGTAATCTTGAGACCTTACAAAGATGATCTTGTTGTTATATCCAGTGTGGATATGAGTCACGTAGGTAGGAAGTTTGGGGATCCTTCCTCTTACGATCCTTCTCTTACCGATATGAAATATCTGGAGCTTATGCGTAAACTTTATTATCCGGAGGCTTACCGTTTTCTGTGGGAGACCGATAATATAACCCGAATAGATGGACAGTACACCAACTATCTTTTTGGTGCCCTCCTCAAGAGACTAGGATCAGCAGAAGGAAGACTCTTAGACTACAGGAAGTACGTAGAAGAGCTGACCGACTCGGTGGTTTCTTACGCCAGCTTAGTTTTTCCTGTGTCATGAAACAGATAGAAACCGACATAACATGTAGGCTGGATGCTCTCCCTTGGACCAGCTTCCACTGGCGTTTCCTCTTTGCACTGGGTATAACGTGGGTTCTCGATGCCTTTGAAGTGGTGATAGTAACCGCTGTTTTGCGCAGTATGACATCAGATTTAGGAATAACAAAGGAGCAGTCTTCTTTAGTTATAAGTAGTTTTCTGGTGGGTACAGTGTTAGGTTCTTTGGTCTTCGGTTACTTGGCAGACAGATGGGGGAGGAAGAAGTTATTTCTACTTACCCTCCTCCTCTACTCGGGTGGTACTTTTCTTACAGGCTTTGCCACAGATCTTTGGAGCGTCCTTCTGTTTCGTCTCATGGCGGGTGCTGGTTTAGGTGGTGAGTTCACCGCCATACAGTCTGCCATAGATGAATTTGTTCCCGCAAGACACAGGGGGAAGGTGGATGGTACCATAACGGCTTTGTGGAATCTGGGAAGTCTCATGGCTTCTCTCACCACACTGTACTTACTTAGGTTCTTGGGTGAAACCGGGTGGAGGTGGGCTTTTCTGCTGGGTGGTGTGATAGCGTTGTTGGCCTTTGTAGTAAGACTGTATGTTCCTGAGTCACCCCGTTGGCTTATAGCCAAAGGCAGATTGTGGGAAGCTGAGAGGATCGTGAGCAGCATAGAGAGCTATGCAGGTGTAAGGCCTAATGTGGAAAAGTGTATGGTACCCGTGTACGAAGGGAGTCTGTGGGATGCTACTCGTCTTATTCTCTCTCGCTACAGGTGGCGCTTTCTCTTCAGTGCCAGTATGAGCTTTACTATTCTCACCACTTACTACGGCATGCAGGCTCTTCTACCCATAGTTCTTACGGAGGTTTACGGCCTGAAAGGTACCGACGTGCCCTCTGTACTCATGTTCGGCAGTGTGGGAGGTCTCTTAGGTGGTCTTGTGGTGGCTTATCTTAGTGACAGGATAGGTAGAAAGGTTATGGGTCTTGCTGTGAGCTTTTGCTCCCTCATGTTCAGCTCCCTTTTCTTGGTGCCCATCTTTGATCTTAAGACTACCTTTTTCCTTTACTCCCTCGTAGGTTACTCTTTTGCCTCTGTAGCATACGTTTTAGCCACAGAGATCTATCCATCTCCCATAAGGGCTTACGCTATAGGTCTTATGTCTCTCGTGGGTAGAGTGAGCGGGTCTTTCGTATCGCCTCTTTTGGTGGCTGTGTCGCAGCAGGACTACAGGTTAGGCGTCATCGGTCTTGCCTCTCTTTGGATGGTGGGCTTTACAGCCTTCTTCCTTTACACCCTTAGGGGTAAGGAAACAAGAGGCAGATCTCTGGAAGATATCAGTTAAACTGATATGAAGATGCTTAAATGGGCGGTAAGAAAGATACTGAAAGCGGCTCATCTCCTCTACCAAGAAGGATTGGTGGATGCTCGCGCCGGCAACATCTCCTTTAGGATAGACGATAAAATCATCATTACCCGCACCGGCAGTCACCTTGGAGAGCTTACAGAGGAAGATCTTATCCTGCTACCTCTGTTGGGTACTACCCCACTTTTGGAGAGGGCTTCTTCCGAGATGCCGGTCCACAGAGAGGTATACCTTCGTACATCTCACAGGGCCGTGGTGCACGCTCACCCACCTGCTACCGTTTCTCTGTCTTTAAGAGAAGAAAAGATAATACCGGTAGACTCGGAGGGTAAGATACTTCTGAAGGAGGTGTGTGTGGTGGAGGACCTTCCTTCGGGAAGTGAGGCTCTCGCGGAGGCGGTGGCTAACCTTCTGCAGGACAACTCTCTGGTGGTGGTAAGGGGGCACGGTGTTTTTGCAGCGGACAGAGATCCCATGAAAGCCTATGGCTGGATATCGGTCTTAGAAAGATCCTGCAGGATACTTCAGGAGACTCTTCCGTAGGTATCTGACAGTTGCCTTAGATAAGAGGCTACCTCTTCAGAGGGCAGATTTTTTAAACACCACCTCCAGTTTCCTTTCTGTGTTCCTGGGACGTTCATGCGGGCCTCTTTTCCGAGACCCAGCACGTCCTGTAGGGGCACTATGCAGAGATCTGCCACCGACATGTAGGCCATCTTCAACATACAACTCACCAGGTTTTCCTGAGTACACCAGGTGTAACTGTGCAGAAAACTCCTCTCTTCTGGAGTCAGATCTTCATAATACCAGTCCTTCAGCGGTTTGAGATCGTGGGTGGTGGTGTATACCACACACCTGTTGGTGTGGCGGTGGGGAAGATGTGGAGAGTCCTTATGGTAGAAGGCAAAGGCCAAAACCCGTGAAGAGTAAAAACCAAAAGCATCCCTAAGGGTTTCCACGTCGGGGGTTATATGTCCAAGATCCTCCGCTATGAAGGTGGCGTTAGGAAATTCATCCCTGAGGAGTTTCATCAGGTCCCAGCCGGGTGCCTCCAACCATCTTCTGACAGGGAAAGCCCAGTAAGCTACGAACCCCCTAAAGTGATCAAAGCGCAGTATATCAAAGAGGCGCAGAGCGTGTCTTACCCTTTCTACCCACCACTGGAAGTTCTCCTGCAGATGTTTCTCCCACCGATAGACAGGATTTCCCCACCACTGTCCCCTTTCGTTGAATCTGTCAGGTGGAACACCCGCTACCAGAGTGTTGTCAAAAAGATAAGGTCGGCTCAAAACATCCGCACTGTTGGGTGCTGGATACATGGGAAGATCACCCACTATGAGCACACCTTGCCTGTTGGCATACTCCTTCAACATGAACCACTGACGGAAGAAGAGATACTGGGTTATCTTCACCTTCAGTACATCCTCTTCCCTTACCTTCTTACTGATCCTCTCAGCTTCAAAAACCGCATAGTCTTCAAGCCAGAAACTGTTATCCTCCTCAAACTTCCTAAGATCCTCCCACCAGCTGAAGTTGGAAGCAGCCTCCTCCAGTAAGCGAGCCTTTGTAAGACATACCTTCCGGTAACTTATCCTGCCTGATGGCTTCCTTTTATAGGTTTCCAGCGTTTTGTCGGAAACAAGCCCCCAACGCTGTAAAAGCTGTGGGCTTATGAGGAGAGGGTTACCCGCAAAGAGGGAGGCAGGATAGTAAGGAGAAAAATCACCCTCAGCTAGCACAGGATGTATGGGGAGAACCTGCCACAGGCTCTGTCCCCCTTCTTTCAGAAAATCCACGAAGCTGTAAGCGGAGGGTCCCATATCGCCTATACCAAAAGGTGAAGGTAGAGAAGTTATATGAAGGAGGAGCCCAGCGCGGCGCACTGTAAAATATTAGCATGCGCATAACGGTGGTGGGTGCTGGGTATGTAGGACTTACGACGGCGGTCTGTTTTGCCCATCTGGGTCATGAGGTGCTTCTGGTAGAAAAGATCCCGCTTAAGGTGGATATGCTGAGGAGGGGAGAGGTCCCCATCTACGAGCCAGGTATGGAGGAGATGTTAAGAGAGAACTTAAAAGCGGGTAGACTGGGTGTGACCTCCTCTCTCGAGGAAGGTATTCAGTTTTCAGATGTTATATTCATATGTGTGGGAACACCCCAAAGTGAAGACGGTTCTGCGGATCTATCACAGGTAGAGGAGGTGGCAAGAGAAACAGCTAAGCTGATGACATCTTACAAACTACTGGTAGAGAAATCCACAGTACCGGTAAACACTCACAAGCTCATAAAGAGGACGGTGGAGAGATACCTAAAGAAAAAGGACGTACCTTACGATGTAGCTTCTAACCCTGAGTTCTTAAGGGAAGGGAGCGCTATAAGAGACTTTCTGTATCCTGACAGAATCGTGATAGGCGTGGAGAGCGAGAGGGCCAGGAAGATCTTTGAGGAGCTCTATGCAGGTTTCAACTGCCCCATAATCTATACGGATCCGGCTACAGCCGAGCTTATAAAGCATGCTTCCAACTCCTTCTTAGCCATGAAGATCTCTTACATCAACATGGTAGCCGATCTTTGTGAGAAGGTAGGTGCTGACATAAAACTGGTGGCCGACGGAATGGGTTTTGACAAACGGATAGGCAGGGAGTTCCTCAACGCCGGCTTAGGGTGGGGTGGTAGTTGTTTTCCTAAGGATGTGAGGGCCTTCATAAAGATGGCTGAGGATAACGGTGTGGACTTCGGGCTTCTGAGGGAGGTGGAGAAGATAAACAGAAGGCGTATTGAGAGATTTATGGAAAAGGTGAGATCCTCTCTGTGGAGTCTCAAGGGTAAGAAACTGGCGGTGTGGGGTTTGTCCTTTAAACCTAACACCGACGACATAAGGGAGGCTGTGTCTACCAAGCTGGTTCCTCTCCTTCTGAAAGAGGGTGCCCGGTTGGTGCTGTATGATCCAAAGGCTATGGAGAACTTTAGGCGTGTGTTTCCAGAAGGTGACGATCTAAAGTATGCTCCCGATCCCTACACAGCGGTGGAGGGTGCCTCCGCTCTTCTTATCCTCACCGAATGGGAAGAGTTTCAACATGTGGATCTTTTGAGGGTAAAAGAGCTCATGGAACTACCTATAGTGGTGGATGGTAGAAACATATACGAACCTTCCGTTATGAAACAGCTGGGTTTTGAGTACCACTGTATGGGGAGAGGTGTTAAAGAACCTCCAGCTTAGCTCTGAGGGCTCCCGCTGCCTTCATAGCCTGAAGTATGGCTATTATCTCACGGGGTGTGGCGCCTATCCTGTTAAGAGACTCCACCAGCTGACTCACGGTAGCTCCCCTAAGTTCCATAATTCTCCTCTCCTTTTCTTCCACCTTCAGCTCCGTCCTAGGTACCACCACTGTCTCCCCCCTCGAAAGGGGAGGCGGTTGTACCACCTCAGGTGCTTCCTTTACGGTGACGGTAAGGGTACCTACCGTCACACTGACGGGCGCTATGGTAACATCACCCCCTAGGAGAACAGTGCCTGACCTTGAGTCTATCACCACCTTGGCTACGGCGGGCACATCTATGTCCAAATCCTCCACTTGTGCTAGAAAACTCACCATATCCATACCTTCCGGTATTTTCAGCCTAACGGTGGAAGCATCTACTGCCTGAGCTACCTGTGCCTGGAACCGTGCGTTTATGATATCTTGTATCTTTTTGGCCAAGGAAAAACTGGCATTATCCAAATAAAGGTTTATCTCCCTTACATCCTGAGGATAGCTTAATCCCCTCTCCACGATAGCTCCGTTGGGTATCCTACCTACGGTGGGCACGTTCTGTACCTGTCTTGCAGCAGCTCCTCTCGCTTCGTAACCAGAGACCACAACCTGCCCCTGTGCCAAGGCGTAGATCTGGCCGTCGGGACCCACCAGAGGGGTGAGAAGTAATGTCCCACCCTCCAGGCTCTTGGCGTCACCTATAGAAGATACCTCCACATCTATCCTCATACCAGGTTTTGCATAAGGGGGAAGTTTGGCGGTAACCATGACCGCTGCCACGTTCTTCACAGTCATTCTCCTTGGATCCACACTCACACCCATTCTCTGTAACATGTTGGCTATACTCCTTACAGTGAAGAGGGTACTCTTCCCATCTCCCGTACCCTTTAGACCCACTACGAGACCGTACCCCACAAGGTAGTTGCTCCTGTTACCTTCTACAGTGGCTATGTCTCTTATTTTGGCGGCAAAGGAAACAGTTACCAGCAGTATCAGAAGGGTAAAACCTTTGCCAACAATCTCGCCAGCCATCCTGGGTTACCTCCGTCCACCGTGAACCCTCTTCCCTCCACTATCACTTCGAGATTGGCTATCTTGTCACTGCTTACCGTGTTGGTGGCATCTATGTCCTCCCCTCTCACCACTCCTCTTAGAACCATTTCTCTACTTACGTTGTTCCAATAAAAGTTCTTCTTAGCCTCTATGAGCATAGACCCGTTAGGGTACACCTTCATAACCCTCCCTGCCATACGTGTGCTGATGACGGCTGACTGTTGGAACTTACCGCTCCCCTTAGTACTCATCTGACCACCACCCTGCGCAGATAGCTGGTCAAGGACGTCCTTAGAGATACCAAAGAGACTGGCCACACCCTCCTTAAAAGTGGCCGATCTGGACGTTTGGTTTGCGACACTCTCAACGGCGTTTAAACTCTCCACCAGCAGTACGTAGATAACGTCCCCCACTCTCCTGGCTTTTGTGTCCGAGTAAAGGGAGACGAACCCCTCCGAGGGCATTATACTCCCCATAGAAGAGTAATGTACCTGTTGAGTTTGGCCTGGATAAGGGTTTCTTGCTTCATACTCCTCTACTGATACTACCTTCTGGGCACATGAGACTAACATTAACAGCAAACCTATCAGCCACATCACTCCTTTTCCCATCTTTCCTTTACCGTAACCTCCACCTCCACAGGTACCCTCTTCAGTATTATACTGCCGGCTCTTTTCATGGCTCTCTCCAGTAAGGTTTGAACTTCCTGAGCTACCTCCTGTGGACACTCCAGTACTATCTCGTCGTGGACCAAGTTCACCACCTTGGCTGGGATGCCTTCCTTTCTTAGCTCAGCGTCCAGCATAAGGACAGCCAGCTTGAGAAGATCAGCACCGGTACCCTGTATGGGATAGTTGACAGCGTCCGGGAAGGTGTGTGCCACGTAACTTCTACCCAGCAGGGTGTGTCCGGAAGACTTTCCTGTCTTTTTAAGCTCTTCTTTTACCCTGTTGTGCCAATCTCTGAAACCCTCAAAGTAGCTGAAGAACCTCTCCCTTATAGCCTGCGCTTCCTCTACCGGAAGATCTATGCCATAAGTAGCGGCATACTGGGAGAGCCCCTTGGCCGATATGCCGTATATAAGACCGAAGTTGACAGCCTTTGCCAGCTGCCTTTCCTCTTTTGTGATGTCCTCCTCTCTCTTACCGAGGAGGATGCTGGCGGTGTATCTGTGAAGATCTCTGCCCTCCTGGAAAGCCCTTATCATCCTGATCTCTCCCACATACTCGGCCGCTATCCTCAGCTCTATCTGAGAGAAGTCTGCTATCACAAATAGGTTTCCTTCCTCCGCCTTGAATATCCTCCTTAGGTCCTTTGGGATGTTCTGGACGTTAGGGTTAGAGGAAGCCATCCTACCTGTCACAGCTCCTATCTGTTTAAACTCCGGGTATACCCTGTTTCCCCTCAGATTCTCCCTTATCTCCTCCAGCTTGTCCAAAATCTTCTTACTGGCCCTTATCTCCAGTATGTGTCTCACCACAGGATGGTGAGCGTGTTCCGACAGAGCTTTGTCATCGGTGGACACATTCCCCTTCTCTGTCTTAGGAAGATCAAGACCTAACCGTCTGGTGAGGAACTCGCCCAGCTGCTTAGGTGACATAGGATCCACACGGTGCGTGCTGATAAAGTCCATGATCATTCTCTGTACTTTCCTTGAGTACTCTCTGAAGACGGACTCCAACTCTTGAGTATCCACCGGAAGACCGTTCAGCTCCAGCTTGGCCACCTCCTGTACAAAAGCCATCTCCACTATGGCAACGGGGTTCTGAAGACCGAACACACGGGAAGTACGTGTCTTCAGAAGGATCTCCTCTCTTACAGGACACTGGTTGAGTTTTTCAAGAAGTATGGGAAAAAGATCTCTTACCACCACCACATCGAGGGCAGCGTACTCCAGTTGTGCCTTGGTAAGGACCCTGCTACCCCAGTCGGACAACTGCAGGCTCTTGTCCAAAACCTGACCCAAGTAATGCATGGCCACACTCTGGAGGGAGTGTCTGTCCAGCTCCGCCAGCAGTTGACTGGCCACCATAGTATCAAAAACAGCGTAAGGCTCTATATGGTACCTGTAGAGGTACTTAAGATCGAACTTCAGGTTGTGTCCCACCACACCTTTCTGGGAGAGAAGCTCCTTAAGAAACAGAACACCCCTTTCTCCCAGTTCAAAAAGGTCCAGAAGGAAGATCTCTCCTTGGCCTCCCAACTGTACCAGTCTCAGTCTGTCACCTGTTGTCTCCGTATCCAAGAAGAGCACAGCCTCAGGAGATAGTTTTTCCTTAACCTTAAGAAGTCCCTCAGGGGAGGTTATGTACTCAAACCTCATGCCTCAGATCCACTACACCGAGCTCCTCTACACAAGTGTCCAACTCTATCCACATGGCGGTCTCGTCGCAGGAGGGAAACTTGATACAGTTGATACACTCACCCCACACCTTGTGAGGTAACTTATCCTTGGGTATGGTTTTAAAGCCGTGTTTCTCAAAGAATCCTACCGCATAGGTAAGTACAAACACTCTCCTTATACCTAACTGCTTTGCCTCTTCTACACACGCTCTCACCAGAAGACCACCTATTCCTTTACCCTTCATATGAGGTGCTACCGCAAGGCTTTTTATCTCCGCAAGGTCCTCCCATACCACGTGCAGGGCTGCACATCCCACCAGTTTACCTTCTTCCTCGCACACCCAGAAATCCCTTATGTCCTCGTATATGGAACTCATACTTCTGGGAAGGAGGAGCCCATCTCTGGCATAGAGATTGACAAGATTGTATATGTCCGGCGCATCCTTTACAAAGGCTTTTCTGACAAACATAGGAAAAAATTTATACCTTGACTCTCTTTCCGAGAAAATCTAAATTTCTTATCTATGAAGTATTACATAAAAACCTTTGGCTGTCAGATGAACTTTAACGACTCGGAACGCATAAAGGGGATATTGCATCACATGGGTTACAAACCGGCCGATACCCCCGAAGAGGCAGATCTGATCCTTATAAACACCTGTACCATCAGAGAAAAACCCGATCAGAAGGTTTATTCCCATCTGGGTGAGTACAAGAAGATAAAGGAGAAAAGACCGGAGGTCATCATAGGTGTGTGCGGTTGCTTGGCCCAACGGATGGGATGGCAACTGGTGGAGAAGGCTCCCGTGGTGGACCTTATGTTTTCTTCCTTTAACATACATCACCTTCCCGAACTCATACAGCAGGCACAGGCAGGCTACAGAGCCATAGCCATACTGGAAGAACCTCCAGAGGACGAGGACAGAATGTGGGAGTTCAAGACAGTGAGAGACAACGCCTACTGTGCCTATGTGACTGTTATGAAGGGGTGTGACAAACACTGTACCTACTGTGTGGTACCCAAAACCAGAGGAAGGCAGAGATCCAGGAGCTTAGAGAGCATACTGGAGGAGGTAAGGTGGCTGGTGGCCGATGGTGTTAAAGAGATACATCTCTTAGGCCAGAACGTGACGGCGTGGGGACAGGACATAAACATCCACTTTTCGGAGCTGTTGTATAGAGTTGCAGAAATACCAGGTGTAGAGAGGATACGTTTCACCACAGGCCACCCTTCCGATATGGATGAGAGGATAGCTAAAGCTATGGGAGATATACCTCAGATATGTGAGCATCTGCACCTTCCTGTGCAGTCAGGTTCCAACAGAATTCTGAAACTTATGGAGAGGAACTACACAAAGGAGGAGTACCTGGAGAAGATCCATATGCTTAGGGAGTACGTACCGGGTATAACCTTCTCCACCGACATTATCGTAGGTTTTCCCACCGAGACAGAGGAGGATTTTGAAGAAACCTTGGATGTACTGCGTAAGGTTAGGTTCGAACAGGTCTTTTCTTTCAAGTACTCTCCGAGGCCAGACACACCCGCCGCTTACATGGAAGGACAGATACCGGACGAAGTGAAGACAGACAGGATGTCTCGCCTCTTGAGCTTGCAGAAGGAGATTCTGGCAGAGATAGCGCGTAGTTACGAAGGTACAGTTCAGGAAGTCCTATTAGAATCCTGGCAGGACGGAAAACTGGTGGGAAGGACGAGGACAAACCGCTGGGTATCTGTGGAGGGCTCGGAAGATATGTTGGGGAAAACAGTTAGAGTGAGGATCACCCGCTCCCAGCCTTTCAGCATGGAGGGGATTATATTAGAAGAGGTGGAGGCCTGACATGATAGAGATGGTGGTACACGGCATAACACTGGACCCTGTTTCCCAGATGCCCATAGTAGTTCTGAGAGGTAAGGATAACGAGGAACTTATGCTTCCTATATGGATAGGCATCTTTGAAGCTGACAGTATAGCAAGAGAACTGCAGAAGGTGGAACCTCCGCGTCCTATGACCTACGAACTTCTCAAAAAAGTCATAACGGAGATGGGGGGTAGAGTGGAGAAGGTGGTCATCAACGACCTCAGAGACAGCACCTACTACGCGGAGATATACATACAGCAAGGTAACAACCTGCTGGTGTTGGACTCAAGACCCAGTGACGCCATTAACCTGGCTCTTCGCTTTGAAGCACCCATATTTGTGGAAGAACATGTTCTGGAAAAATCTAAGGTGCCCAAACCGGAAGGCGAAGAAGAGAGAGAGGATGAGGAAAAGAGGAAACTGAGGGAGTGGTTGGAGAACCTACGACCGGAAGATTTTGAGAAGGGCTTAAGCTGAGAGAGCCTTTTGCAGGCACTCCATCATCACATCTTCCGGAGGTGATCCTACATCCAAAACCGGCATCACCTCCACTACACCCTGTGATGAAAGTTCTTCGAGGAGTAGTCGGAAGACCTCCACCAAGCCTTCCTTAAAGGTAACACCCTCTTTGAAGATGTATAGGTCCATATCTTCTCTGTAGCCCATAATCCTGTATTCTTCCGGGTTCTGAAGCACTCTGTCTATGCCTACCGCGTAGGCCATACCCTGAAGGACAGCGGCGCTGGGAGGAAGGTAATGGGTGGCGTAGCACTCCATACCTGTAGCTTTGAGAATATTCTCATCCATAGGTACAGAAACTACGTATAGGGCGGAGGCTTCCTTAGCTTCACCCCTTTCTGTGTATCCTCTGAGTTGTATCAGATAGCTCCAGGACCTCATGCTCCTAATATTATGCTGTAGAGGAGTATGAGGGGTGGATATATTATCTTCTGAAGCACACCTGTAAAGAGGAGAAGGCTTATGACGAGAAATCCGTAAACCTCAAACCTGTAAAAGAGCTCCCAGTGTCTGAAAGAAAGGAAACTCATAACGGCCCTACTTCCGTCAAGAGGCGGGATAGGTACAGCGTTGAATATGGCTAAAACCAAGTTGATAAACACCGATTTGGCGGAGAAGATGGCAAGAGGTACCAAAATGCTACTGCCCATGAAGTCAAGATAACCAGAATCTATAAGCCTGTAAAGAACGCCGAACAGGACAGCCAGCAGAAAGTTCATACCTATACCTGCTACCGATACCAAGAAGGTACCCTTTCTGAGATCCCTAAAGTTCAGAGGATTTATGGGAACAGGTTTTGCCCATCCGAAAAGTATAGGTGATCCTAAGAGCATGAGGATGGCAGGCAGCAGGATGGTACCGAAGGGATCTATGTGGGGGATAGGGTTTATGGTAAGCCTCCCTTCCTTATAAGCGGTGGTATCCCCCATCTTGAAGGCCATCCACCCGTGGGCGTACTCGTGGAGTACCACCGCCATCATGAGAGCAGGAAGAGACACCACAAGACTCTGTATATCCATAGCCTCAGTATTGGGAGTCGCTTCTCACCCTAACGATAGTGTGAACGTTACCCCTTGGGTTAAAGTCCCCTATCACTTCCAGAAAGCGAGGCCTCAGTAGACTGTAGAGGGCGTTGTAGATCTCATTGGTGGCCGCTTCGTGAGATATATAACGGTTCCTGAACTTGTTGAGCCATAGCTTCAGAGACCTTAGTTCCACAATGTACTTATCGGGTATGTACCTTATCTTTATGGTAGCGTAATCGGGATAGCCCGATCTGGGGCAAAGGCACGAGAACTCCGGGAAAGTTATCTCTATCATATAATCCCTATCGGGATAAGGGTTTTCCCACGGTTCTAGCTGCGCCTGTTCTATGGCCAGTTCTCCGTACTTCTTCTCCATGAGATTTAAAATATACCACATGCTGGACCTTTTGATAAAAGGAGCTTACATACCTCAGAAAGGAAAGGTTTTGGACGTAGGTGTAAAGGATGGCGTCATCATCCGTGTGGAAGAGGGCATAGAGGAAGAAGCTCGCTACACGATAAAAGCAGAGGGTAAGTTACTGTTTCCTTCCTTCGCCAACATGCATACCCACATCTCCATGAGTCTCCTCAGGGGTATAGGTGCGGATCTTCCTCTCATGGACTGGTTACAGAAGGTCATATGGCCCCTTGAGAGTGAGTTTGTATCTCCCCAGTTTGTGAGAGATGGAGCTCTTTTGGGAATAGCGGAGGCTATAAAATCGGGAACTACTCTCCTTATGGATATGTACTTTTTTGAAGAGGAGATAGCTAAAGTGGCTAAGGAGGTGGGAATAAGGGTAGGGCTTGGGTTTGGTATACTGGATTTTCCCACCAAAGTGGCCAAAACTCAGGAAGAGTATCTGGCAAGAGCCAGGGAGTTTGCCAGAAATCTGAAGGGAGAGGATCTGGTGTTTCCTGTTCTCTGTCCTCATGCCCCTTACACGTGTGGTCCCGACACATTAAGGAAGGTGAAGGCACTGGCGGATGAGGAGGGTCTTTACATCCACATACACGTATCGGAAACACTCCACGAGTTTCAGTCCATAAAAGAACAATACGGGAAAACACCCGTGGCTTATCTGGACCACCTGGGTCTTCTGGCACCAAACCTCCTGATGGCTCATGTGGTTTGGACAGAGCCCTTTGAAAGGGACCTGATAGCTCACAGGGGAGCCAAGGTGCTTCACTGTCCCGAAAGTAATCTCAAGTTAGGGTCGGGTATAGCACCTGTCAGCGATTACCTGAAGAGGGGTGTTCACGTGTGTCTCGGTACAGACGGACCGGCCTCCAACGATAATTTGGACATGTTGGAGGAGATGAGCACCATGGTGAAGTTACAAAAAGGTGTGACGGGAGATCCCGGTGCCATAGATGCTCCCACAGCCCTGAAGGTAGCCACACAGATGGGTTTCCAGGCAGTTAACATAAAGGCCGGTCTCATAGAACCGGGTTACGAGGCGGATCTCATACTGGTAGATACATCAGGCCTACACCTTCAGCCCCTCTACGATCCGATAGCTCAGCTGGTTTACAGTGCGAAATCTTCTGATATAGACACAGTAGTGTGTAAAGGGCGTGTCCTCATGGAGAAGAGGGAGTTGAAAACGATAGACGAGGAGGAGGTGAAGTTTGTGGCAAAAAGATGGAAGGAGAAGATCCTCCAAAAGATCAGAAACTGAGTTCAAAAGCTACGTTACCTGAGGGTGTTTTTTTGATGGCTTTAACAGGGACATCCTGAAGGGTCTTCTCGGAAGCTTCTCCCTTTATAACAAGGCGTGTACCATCGTACTCTATACTGTATATCTTCATACCTTCTTTTGTGTAACGGGATGCTTCCTGAAGTTTCTCGGTGAGGAGAAACCGATCTGCCGGGAGACTCATAGCCTTCACCTGCTGATACACAGACACAGCAGGTACGGAAGGAAAGATTTTTTTAAACTGAAGTTTTGCCTCTTCCCTTATCTTATCTGTGTCAAAGGCCATGTTTGTTACGTAAAAAGAAACACCCAAAAGCAACAAAAACACGGCAGAAGACACAGCTATCTCCCTAAGATCCTCTTTGCTTATCTCCCTATCCTCCATATCGGGATAAGGATTGGGAAGAACTTTTCTGAGACAGGCACCCAGACATGAGGCCAGCTCTGGTTCACAGTAAGGGTTTTCCAAAGGATGGGGGAAGAGATCTCTGAGTCCGGGAGTGCGTGCACCACCACCTGTGAGAACCACCGGCATGTTTATATCAAAACCAGAAGAGGTTATAAGTTCTCTGTAAAACTCCGCAGCTTCCTCCAGCTGAGTTCCTTTTGATTTGAGAAGATTTTCCGCCTCTTGGTGAGATACACCTCTTCGATGGGATATGATGTCTACCAGATGGTTTTGCCCCCTCATGAGAACTCGGTAAGCTCTTAAAATCCCGTTTTCTACCTTCACAAAGGTGGTCTTTCTTTGGCCTATGTCCACCAAAAGACAGGTGGAGGCTATTAGGGATGCCAGTCTGGCAAGAGCGAACACCTCAGGTTCTACCAGCTGGCAAGGAGGTTTTTCTTTACATACACAGAGAAAGACGGTATCACCGTAAAGACTTATCTGGTGAGGAAAAGGTCCGTACTTGGAATCTACCAGCATACGATAGTAACTTTTTAACTCTCTGTACTTCTTGGTGAAGGCCTCTTCCACCTTTACCAAACATTGGGAGGAAGGTATGACGCATATTTCTTCTCCCCTTTTTTTCACAACTCGCCAACTTTTTCTCAGTAAATTGATCTCCACGCTGAGACTCTTACCGCTGTCTACAGCGGTGTAAACCTTCTTTATCATGCCTCTGTCCTCACAGCCCTTATTATCTCTTCAGGCGTGGTGATACCCTCCATCACCTTTCTTACACCATCTTCCAACATACTCCTAAATCCTCTCCTTACAGCCTCCTCTCTTATAGCCTGTGCATCCTGGGTCCTCACTATGAGCTTCTTAAGATCCTCCGTCAGCTCTAAGATCTCAAAGATGCCTGTTCTTCCTCTGTAACCTGTACCCATGCAGGCAGGGCATCCCTTACCCCTGTAGAAGGTATAGTGTCCCTCCAAAGAGAGTTCCCTAAGCTCCTCCTCAGTAGGTTCGTAAGGTTCCTTACACTGGTTACATATCTTCCTCACCAATCTCTGGGCTATCACCACATCCAAAGAAGATGCCAAAAGGAAAGGTTCCACACCTAAATCCACCAGACGAGATATGGAGGAAGGAGCATCGTTGGTGTGGAGGGTGGACAGAAGGAGGTGGCCTGTTAGAGCTGCGTGGACAGCTATCTGGGCGGTTTCTGAGTCTCTTATCTCACCCACCATGATGACATCCGGGTCTTGGCGTAATATAGCTCTAAGTCCCGCAGCGAAGGTTAGACCCACCTTTGGATTTACCTGTATCTGACTTACTCCCTCCAACTGGTACTCAGGGGGATCCTCTATGGTGATAATGTTTCTGGTGGGGTTCTTTACCTCCAGTAGGAGAGCGTACAGAGTGGTACTCTTGCCTGCTCCCGTAGGACCCGTGGCCAGTATCATACCGTAGGGTTTTTTGGCAGCCCTCTTAAGTTTGGCAAGATCCTCTTGACTTAGCCCCAACTCTTCCAGACTCAGTATCTTCTCGGACCTGTAGAGAAGTCTCAGAACAACCCTCTCTCCGAAAACAGTGGGAATTACCGAAACCCTTATGTCTATATCTTTTCCACCAACCCTCACCCTCATCTTACCATCTTGGGGCGTCCTCCTTTCGGCCACGTTAAGATCTGCCAACACCTTTATGCGGGCCACCACTTGCTGATGCAAGGAGAGGGGTATTTGAACATAGTCATGAAGGACTCCATCCAGTCTTATCCTGACGTAAGACTGACCCTCGTAGGGTTCTATATGAATGTCAGAAGCTCCTGTGGTGGCACCCTTTATAAGAAGCTGGTTGACAAAGTCCACCGCAGGTCCACTTGATTCCTCCAGAAGTAGATCTGTCACCTCCCTCTCGGTGTCGTAGCCTTCTATCTGAATCTCCTGTTGAGATAAAACCCTCTGAAGCTGTTGTGTGAACTCTTCTTGAGAGAGGAAAGTCACACGTAGGTCTTTGTTGGTGATGAAACGTATCTCCTCCAGAACCAGTGGGTCATAGCCCTCCGGAGCTAAAAGTTTTATGTACTCCTCTGTTTCTTCCACAGGTATCAGACGGTAGTCTTTAAGCAGGTTCATGGCCCTCTTTGTATCCGAAGGTTTTTCCAATTTCCAGAAAGAAGATAACGGGTCCCCTCACTTATCAAAACAGCGTTGATTTTGTCCCCCACTATCTGGCCGCTCCCGGCCACCTCCGTTCCCATCACTTTGGCCCTCAGATCAAAGACCTTTCCTTTAAAATTAATCACCAGGTTTTCCGCCATCAAGCCGTAAGGATCTTTTATATCTCCTTCAAAGACACCCGTCATACCTTCTGCTACATGTAGATTCACTTTCTTTATGTTGAGATCCTTTATGCAACGCACCTCTTTACCCTCCACTCTCCACCATCCTATTCCCAGAAAAACCTCCATGCTACCGGTGGAACACTTTCCTATCACCTTTATCCCACCAAGAGAGGGGGACACTTCCAGATAGTCCCAATGGGACCAAAGGCGGTTATCTAGGTATATCTTTACAGAACTTAGTCTCAAACTGAGAGGGCCTTCTTGTACCTTCTGGGCCAGCAGATAAACACCTTTCTCTGCTAAAAAACGGTCCAGTATAAGAAACTTAGGAATCGCCACCATAAGAATTAAAGAAAGAAACGCAAGAAAGAGAGTAAAGTGAAGGATAACTTTTCGGATCATCGCTTTTCCATAGCCTTTCTTAGTTCATCTGCCAGTTTCTGATGCTCTTGAGTTATACGAGACAGCTCCTCTGGAGACTCTATTACGTAGGGTGTTATGAAGATAAAGAGAGATACTTTATCCTCTTGGGTAGTTTTCCTCTTAAAGAGCCAACCGAGGACCGGAACATCCTGAAGACCAGGGACCCCCTCCGTACTTCTGAGAGCACGCGTGTTGATGAGCCCTCCTATGATAATGGTCTGACCATTCTCCACCACCACCTCTGAGTTCACCTGACGGTTACTGGTGACAGGAACAGCGTAACTGAGAGTGCCTATCTGAGGTCTCAGGAAGTCTATTATCTCCTGTACCTGAAGGCTTATGGAGAGGCGCAGGTTTTTCTCAGACACAGAGGGAGTGATCCTAAGATCAAGACCCACCTCTTTGTAGTCATAGGTGATAACGGGCTGACCGTTTATGTCAAACTTTACACCCGACGCAAAGGGAACCACTTGCCCCACTTTTATCTCCGCAGGTTGGTTGTCTAGGGTAAGCAGCTTAGGATTGGAGAGGAGGTTAAAGCCTGTCCCCTTTTCCAGAAGAGAGAAGAGGAGGACCAGGTCTGGGAAAAAGAGATTTGTACCACCTACCGTGATACTTCTTCCCGAGGAGCTGAGAAGCCCCAGTACAAAATTACCGGAAAGTAGCGCACTGGATAGGTCCTGTAGAGTGGATCCTCCAAAAGCTCCACCACCCTGAGTACCCAAAATCTGCCATCTTACACCTAAGTCAAGAGCTTTGGTGGTGCTCATCTCCACCACAGAGGCGGCAATGAGGACCTGTTTTCTTCTCACATCCAACTTTTTTATCAGCTTTTGTAGGTTTTCCAACTCTTTGGGTGTTGCGTATACCAGCAGTGAGTTAGTTCCTCTATCGTAACCTATCCTCAGGCCTTCCCTCGTCTGGATAGCCGGAGGCACCGTCTCCTGGGGTCTCTGGGGTTGTTCCCTTCGCAAAGGTATCTCTTCACCCCTCAGGGAGGGAGTGGGTTGAAGAGAAGGAGAAGGTGGGGGTGGTGTAGGAGAAAGGGTTCTGAAACCTCCCAGCAAGGAGGATAAGCTTTTGTATACTTCTTCGGCACTCACGAACCTTAGGGGTATCACGTGGAAACTTCTCTCTTCCGAAAACTCTGCCTTTTCATCCAGTTCTTTTATTAGTCTGCCGAGACCTTCCTGAAGAGATTTTTCTGCCAGAACTATAACGGTGTTGGTGTCTCTGTTGGCAGTGACAAAGACATGTTTTCCTTCCTGTGTGTAGGCTTGCAGCAGTGGTTGCAAACTCTGAACAATACTGTCCGCTCTGGCTTTCTCCAAGGAATAAACTCTAAGCTCCGTGTGAGCTGATTTGTCCAGCTCCTTGAGGATTTTTTTTATCCTCTCCAGACTGGGTGGTATGTCTCCCACTATCAGGCTGTTACTCTGGTTATGTACCGCCAACCTTCCGTATTGGGAAAGAAAAGGCTGCACTGCCTGTTGTAACTGAGAAGCTTGAGTGTTCTCCGCCTTGTATATGTAAAGACTGAACCCAGAAGGGGAGGGTTTTTCTCTGATGGGGGCAAAGGTTATGGCTTTCTGAAGAGGTAGTATCTGTACGAAACCCTTTTTCTCTACCACACCGTAACCTTGCATTCCTAAGGCTATGGAGAAAAGTTCCCACGCTTCTTGAATACTGACAGGTTTTGAACTACTCAGTGTTATACTACCCTTTACCTCAGGATCCAGAATGATCTTCTTACCAGTGAGCTCTGACATGAAGCGCACCACGGAGGGTATGTCCGCATTCTGGAAGTTGAGAACCACCGTCCCAGACTTTTTGGGTAACGCCGCTGCCAAAGACAGAAACATAAAGAAAGCTGTAAGTAAAATCCTCATCACTCCACCCTCAAAACCATGGTGATAAGTTTCCCCTCTCTCAAAAGGTCCAGTTTTATGGTGCTCTCGTTTCTGAGCACCTGAAGAATTTTAAAAGCATCCTCACCGCTCCTTATCTCCTGGTTGTTTATAGCGAGAAGCACATCACCCCCTTTTAGCCCCATCCGGGAAAATATGCTGGAGGGATCTACCCACTCTATGAGGAAACCCTTCGTTTTGTTTCCCTGTAGGAAAGGCACAAGTCTTATTTGACGGAACATGATACCCGGATCTGCCGTTATCCTGTTTAGTTCCTCTCTGGAGACCACCGCCTGAAGGGACCCTTCATCCTGAAAGGTGGGAGTGGTTTGCGTTGTTTCAAAGGTTAGCTTTCTTCTTACATCACCCTTTGCGAGGATCACATAATACCTACCTATCTCTTCCACCTTGTAGGGTCCCACGGAGGAGCCTACATACACCACCTTTGCCTCTCCTCCCACCTGTAAGAGAGCCATACGGACAGATCCTGTAGCGGTACCCAGCAGGTGGATGTCCTCTGCCTGAGGAGAAGATACAGGAGCAAAGGCCTTTATCTGGGGTATAGGGGGTTTTTCTTGGGGCAATAAGGGAGGCTTCAGATTCGGAAGGTGAGTAAAGTAAAGGAGTATAAAAGAACCCAGCAGAAGACCTAGGCCCACAGCAAAGGAAACACCTATCATCTATCTCACCCCAGTGGACACTTCCGTGAGAGGTAGAAGAACACTCATCACCACAAGACCCACCACTACTCCCATAATTAAGACAGCTACCGGTTCTATAAGTCTTAGCCACAAGCTTACCAACTTCTCTATCCTCTGTTGGTATATGTCGGCACAGAGTTCCAACATCCTCTCCAGATCACCACTCTTTTCGCCTGTCTTTACCAGGTTAATGAAAAGTTGGGGCATAACTTCCGTCTCCTGTAGGGTAACTCCCAAGCTCTTTCCCTTGGAGATCTCCTGGGGAAGTTCTCTCAATCTACTTTTAAGATAAGGGTTAGTAATGGTTCTGATACTGAGATCTACAGCACGTGGTAAGGCTACACCGGAACTTAGCGTTACCGCCAGTATACTGGCAAACCTTTGAACATCCACAAGATAGAAGAAATTGCCTAGAAAGGGTAGTTTCAGAAGGAGGTAGCCTAACCTCTCTTCCGAAAACCACCTTCTCCAGAAGGGAAAGAGAAGAATCACTCCCACAAAGACCAAAAGTCCGTAGAAAGCCACTGTAGAGGTCAGCAAAACCATCTTGGTGATGAGGGGAAGATCCTTTCCCATATCTTTCAGTACAGAGGCTATCTTGGGAACAACCATCTGACTACTCACCACTAGGCTGAGGAAACTTAGAGCAAGGACAAAGAGGGGATAGGCCAGAGAACCTATAGCCTTGGCCTTTATCTGTCCCATCCTCTGGAGGAACTGTCCTGCCGTTTCCAGAATCTTCTCCAGGTTCTCACCCCTCTCTGCCGCTCTTAGCATCTCTATAAGGAAAGAAGGGAACACACCGGCAGAGGCAAAGGCTTCGGGAATGGCGTTACCTTTTTCTAAACTCTCCTTTATTTGTAGTAAAGGTCCTGACAGTTTGTCTTCCTGTAAGGCTAAACTCTCCACAGCTTGAGCCAGCGGCATACCGGAGCGTAGCATATGGGAAAGCTGAAGAAGGAGCAAGGAAAGATCCTCCCACGATACAAAGCTTCTCCCCCCTTCCTTCTTTAGGAAGATGGGTCTTATACCTTCTTCCATCAGGGTTCTGTAAGCTTCCTCCTTACTGCTGGCCGATATTCTACCTCTCCTTCTGTTTCCGCTTTGATCTACACCTTCGTAAAGGAAGGTCATACTTTAGAATTTTACCTTGGTCCATCCTACGTCTACCAAGGCAAGGTTGATGAGTTAGATCCTCCCTCCGGCTAAGGGTTTTGTTTTCTGACCTTTCAGGGTATATAATTCTGTCATGGAGATTTTTTACTTTTCTGTGCTGAAAGAAAAGCTGGGAAAAGACAGGGAGAGCCTTGAGTTTTCTGGAAAGGTAGAAGATCTGCGAAGGTTTCTGGAGGAGAGGTATCCCCATGTGAGGGACATACTGGTCCTCTGTAGGTTCGCCGTCAATGAGGAGTATGTATCTGATCACCATACACTGAGAGGAGACGAAAGGGTAGCAGTCATACCACCGGTGAGCGGTGGATAAGAGAGCCCTCTTATTAAGGTTCTCATCCTTAGGTGATGTGGCTTTAGTGTCTTGTCTTTTTGATCCTCTTCTTGAGAGGGGATACAGGCCCTTCCTTCTTACTTACCCACCTTACGGACAGATCTTTGCAGATGACGACAGAGTCACAGTGTTAGAGGTAAAGAGGGAGGAACTTTTCTCTACTCGCACCCTGAGAAAGCTCACCGGCTTTGACCTCTACATAGATCTCCACAGCAACCCTAAAACGTGGCTCTTACAACTGATGCTGAGGGGAAGGTGGCTTCGCTACTCTAAAGACTCACTCAGAAGGAGACTGGCCGTGTGGATTCCCTCCTTCAGGAAGCCTTACAGTGTGGTGAAAGCTTATCTGAAAACTCTGGGAACAGAGGAAGGAAGGCCTCTGGTGAAGATCTCTGAGGAGCGCCTGAAGAGGATGCGATCCACGTTGGGTGAGGGCTTTATAACGGTGGGGGTAGGTGCTCGTTACTGTAAGAAGAGGTATCCCTACTTTGATAAGATAGCCGAGATCTTATCCTCCATGGGGTACAGGGTAATCTTTGTGGGTGATAACACAGATGCGCAGTTAGTAAAGGGATGGAAGGGTGAGAATCTGTGTGGTAAGTTATCTTTGCCGGACGTGATGGCGGTTATAAAGCTGTCATCCCTTTTTGTGGGTAACGATTCGGGACTTTTGCATCTGGCCAGATGTGTGGGTACAAAAGCCATTCAGATCTACGGCGGGACACATCCCACTCTTGGTTTCTCTTTGGAACCTACAGAAGGTAGGTTCATCATTCAAGGTCTTTCGTGCCAGCCATGTGATATCCATGGTAAGGGGAGTTGTAAGTACGGCACCTATCAGTGTCTGGATATAGAACCTGAGAAGGTGGTGGAGGTGATAACGGAACTCTTACACGAGTCTTTCCAGTAAGTTATTGGCTCCGTTGAGTTTCTGATAAGCGGAGGATATAACGTAGTACAGTTGCTCACCCTCCGCTATGCTAAGGTCGTAGAGGGTCACGTTAAGATCCTTAAGGATAGAGTAGAGGGTAGAGTAGAGAGACTCGTCCAGTTTTCTCTCGGGATTGGGTATCTCCTTGGCTACCTTCAGGATGTAATCACAGATACCCTTTATACTGTTGGCTATGTTGAGGACTTCCCTGTCGTGAGAGTAAAGCTGTGTAACTTCCCGGTAGTTGTCCTCTATCTCTTTTGCCATGCTCTTAAAGAGCAGCTCTTCTAGAAAAACTAACCTTTCTTCCATGTTTGACCCCTTGCTAGTGAACTACCCCGCATCAAAGATGCGGAGCTTCGTGGTAGGTTTGAACGCTTAACGCGTTCCTTACTACCACAGGCGGGTTCACACCGCCCCTACTCCTGCCTATACCGCCATGTAGCGATATAGCGGAGCTACTTTTAGCTCTTCTACTTCACCTATACCCCACCTTAAAGCCGTTGAACTCTCCTACCCAGGAGAGCGATGGGGTATTAGCTATACATTAAATTAATTCAGTAATGTTTTTGTGTCAACCCTTTCGGGGCTGGCTGTATCCCCGCATCACAGATACGGGGTTTTAGCCCGCAAGTTTTTCTATAAATATCAGCAGTTGAGACAGATTTTCAAGTTACTCGGTAACAGGTCTTATGTGGAGTTCCCTAAGCTGTTTGGGAGACACATAATCAGGTGCGCCTGTCAACGGACAAACACCCTTCTGGGTTTTGGGGAAGGCTATAACATCCCTTATAGAATCAAGTCCTCTCATGATGGCGAGGAGTCTGTCAAGGCCGAAGGCTATACCTGCGTGAGGTGGAGCACCGTACCGTAGAGCTCTTAGCAGGAAACCGAACTTTTCCTCTGCCTCCTGTTGGGATATGTTGAGCAGATCAAAGATCATTTTTTGAAGCTTAGGATCGTGAATACGCACAGATCCGCCACCTACCTCCTCTCCGTTTATAACAAGGTCGTAGGCCCTTGCCTTCACCGAGCTTACCAGCTTGATCTTATCTTTAGGATCCTCCGCTCTTAGGGCTTCCTCCAGTTTTGGTATGTCCTCTTGTCTGGGAGCTGTGAAGGGATGGTGTACCGAAACAAACCTTCCTTCTTCTTGATCCCACTCCAGTAGGGGAAAGTCTACCACCCACAGTATGTCCCACTTTTCCTCATCAATTAGTCCGTACTGTTTTGCTATCTGTAGCCTCAAGGAGGAGAGGACCTTGTTCACCACATCTCTACTGTCTGCGCAGAGCACTATAGTATCCCCTTCCTCTGCACCCATTTTTTCTAGGAGGGCGTTAGTTTCTCCCTCTGTGAGAAACTTGGTTATAGGAGAGACAAGTTTTCCTTTTTCTAGCTTAATCCACGCAAGACCTCTGGCACCAAGTTCCTGAGCCTTTTTGGTAAGATCATCCAACTCTCTGCGGGACAGAGAAAGTCCCTTCAGGTTCATTCCCTTCACTACTCCTCCCGTTTCCAAAACAGATCTGAACACCATAAAGTGGGTTTCTTTCAACTCCTGGGAAACGTCCACCAGTTCTAACCCAAAGCGTCTGTCAGGTTTATCGGTGCCGTAACGCTCCATAACCTCTGCGTAACTAATCCTGTCAAAGGGTCTTTTCAGATCTATCCCCAGCAGTTCCTTGAAAAGATTGCTGACCAGTTCCTCACTTATCTGGATCACGTCTTCTTCATCTACAAAGGACATTTCTATGTCTACTTGGGTAAACTCAGGTTGACGGTCGGCCCTTAGATCCTCGTCTCTGAGACACTTCACTATCTGGAAGTATTTGTCTATACCTGCTACCATAAGGACCTGTTTGAAGAGCTGGGGAGACTGGGGAAGAGCGTAAAACTTACCTGGGTGTAGTCGTGATGGTACCAGGAAGTCTCTTGCTCCTTCGGGTGTGGACTTGGTAAGAAACGGAGTTTCTACTTCCACAAAACCCTTCTCCACCAAAGTGCGCCTTATTATCTGATAAGACCTGTGTCGGAACAGGATGTTTTCCTTCATACTCTCTCTACGTAAGTCTAAAAATCGGTACTTAAGTCTGAGTTCTTCCGATACAGGTGTTTCTTCTTCCACAGGGAAGGGGAGAGGTTCGCAAGTGTTGAGAACCTCTATCTCATAACCCACCACTTCGTACATGCCTGTCTTCAGCTTAGGATTCTCTGTACCGGGAGGTCTTTTTCTCACCACACCCTTTACACACACCACATACTCGGATCTTAGCTGATCGGCCACGTTGTAAGCTTCTGGATTTACTGATTCTTCCACTACCACTTGCACCAACCCTTCTCTGTCTCGCAGGTCTATGAAGATGACACCACCGTGATTCCTCACACGGTGGACCCACCCGCACAGAACCACTTCTCTTCCCAGATCCTCTTCTCCTATCTCACCGCAGTACTTAGTTCTCTTCATGTCAGCCTCTCCTTATGATGTCTGTGCCTAAGTAGTCCCTCAGGACAGGGGGTACTTCCACACTCCCATCTTCCCTCTGGTAGTTTTCCAGTATAGCCGCCAGTACTCTACCCACCGCTAAACCGGAACCGTTTAAGGTGTGAACGAAACGCAATCTTCCATTTGCATCCCTGTAGCGCAGGTTCATCCTACGTGCCTGAAAGTCCTCACAGTTGGAGCAGGAAGAAACCTCCCTGTACCTTCCCTGAGAGGGAAACCAGACTTCTATATCGTAAGTTTTGGCGGAAGAGAATCCGAGATCACCTGTGCACAGCTCCACCACTCGGTAAGGGAGCTGTAAGAGGCGCAGCACTTCCTCTGCATCCTCCAACAGTCGCTCCAGTTCTTTGTAGGAATCCTCTGGTTTTACTATCTTCACCAGCTCCACTTTGTCAAACTGATGCTGTCTTATTATACCCCTCACATCCTTACCGTAAGCACCGGCCTCTCTTCTGTAACAGGGAGTGTAAGCGGTCAGGTATATGGGTAGATCTTCCTCTCTGAGGATCTCCTCCCTGAAGAGGTTAGTGAGAGTTACTTCCGCGGTAGGTATGAGGTACAACTGATCCCTCTCACACTTGTAGAGATCTTCCTCAAACTTGGGTAGCTGTCCCGTACCCACCAGTATCTCGGGTTTGACGAGGTGAGGTGTCATAACCTCTGTATAACCTCTGGAGGTATGAAGATCCAGCATAAAGTTGATGAGGGCTCTTTCCAGCTTAGCGCCCCACCCTTTCAGTACCGTAAAACGACTACCGGAAAGTTTGGCACCCCTCTCAAAATCCAAGATGTTCAGATACTCTCCTATCTCCCAGTGAGGTTTAGGAGTAAAGGTGAAAGAGGGTGGCTCTCCCCACCTTTTTATCTCCACGTTGTCCTTCTCGTCCTCGCCTACAGGGACGCTGTCGTGGGGTAGGTTAGGTATGCGCAAGAGAAGATCCTGGGCCTGCCTCTCTACCTCCCTGAGCTCACTGTCCATAAGGTCTATCTTTTCCCTGAGTTCTTTGACCTCCTCCTCCAGGAGGCTGGTGTTCTCACCTTTTTTCTTGAGTTCTCCTATCTGCTTGCTCTTGGTGTTTCTCAGAAACCTGAGCTGCTCTATCTCCTTTATAAGTTCTCTTCTTCTGGTGTCCAGAGCCAGAAACTGATCCAACAGCTGAGCGTACTGAGGATCTCTCCTTTCCAGCTTCTGTCTTACGTAAAGAGGCTGTTTTCTGATTAGCTCTACGTCCAGCACGGCTATATAATTATAAGGCTATGCCACAACTGTTCAGAAAGATCCGAGAGCTCAGGAGTTTTATCAAAACTGTCAGGTGCGAGGGTAACAGCAGAACCATAGGTTTTGTCCCCACCATGGGATACCTCCACGAAGGACATGCGGAGCTCATAAAACTCTCCAAACTTCAGAACGATATAACGGTGGTAAGCATATACGTGAACCCTCTTCAGTTCGGAGAAGGAGAAGACTTCCAACGCTATCCCAGAGATTTAGACAGGGATCTGGCTCTATGTGGGGAGCTGGGAGTAGATATAGTGTTCGCACCCACTGACGAAGAGATGTATCCCCAAAAACCTCAGGTCCGCATAGAGATACCTGGTCTCACGGATATACTGGAAGGAGCCTTTAGGCCTGGACACTTCAACGGTGTAGCCATAGTGGTGCTAAAACTCTTACATATCCTTCAGCCCGACAGAGTTTACTTTGGTGAGAAAGACTACCAACAGCTTAAGGTGGTGCAGAGGTTGGTGGAGGATCTGTCGGTGCAAGTGGAAGTAGTACCGGTCCCAACTGTGAGGGACAAAGATGGCTTAGCTCTAAGTTCCAGAAACACATATCTCACACAAGAAGAAAGAGAGTCCGCCCTTTCTATCTATAGATCCTTTCTACTGGCACAGCGACTTTTTTCAGGAGGCAACAGAGATCCTCAGGTCATAATATCTGCGGTAAAAGACTTTATAAGCAAACATCCTCACGTTAAGAAGATAGACTACGTGGATATAAGGGATGAAGAGTTGAGACCTGTAGAGAAAGTGGAGGAAGGACACAGACTTTTGGTAGCTGTATGGGTAGGTACAACACGTCTCATAGACAACTGGAGGTTCAGCCATGAGGAAGTATGAAGGTCTTTTGGTAGCGGACGGTCTCACTTTCGGGATAGTGGCAAGCAGATTCAACCACCTGTTGGTGGACAGATTGGTGGAAGGTGCTCTGGATTGTATACAGAGACACGGTGGTTCCACCGAAAGGGTGCTGTTGGTGAGGGTGCCTGGTTCTTGGGAGATACCTCTGGTAGCCAAAGAACTCCTACTGAAGGAAGAAGTAGATGCGGTGATAGCTTTAGGTGTCATCATAAGAGGACAGACACCCCACTTTGAGTACGTGGCATCCGAGGTGGCGAAAGGACTTGCACAGGTGAGTCTGGAGCTGCGAAAACCTGTCACTTTTGGCATAATAACCGCTGACAATCTAGAACAGGCTATAGAGAGAGCGGGAACAAAGCAAGGAAACAAAGGGTGGGAAGCAGCCCTCTCCGCCATAGAGATGGCCAACTTGATGAAACAGATACGATGATATACAAGCCGAAAGCAAGGGAGGACGCTTTCCTCATTCTGTACCAATGGGAGATGAAGGGTGAGGATCCTTTCGCTTTAGCAGAGGAGTACATACGGATGAAGAACATAAAGTATTCGGAAAGGAGAAGGTACGTAAGGAAGATGGTGAGGACCTTTATGGAGAACTGGAAGGAAGTGGACAAGATCCTCGGTCAGATGGTGGAGGACTGGGATCTTGACAGATTGGGTTATGTGGAGAGAAACATACTGCGGGTAGCCCTTACAGAACTTATGTTTTTGAAAGTTAAGAACCCAAAACAGGCTATCTTTGACTACGTAAAGCTAACCCTCAAGTACGCTGGTAAAACACCGGCTCGCTTCGTTAACGGAGTGCTGGGGAGGTTCTTACGGGATAAACTCAGCTTTGCCTGATCTCCTCCTTCTTTACTTCCTCTCCCTTCACCTCTCTTGCCTTCTTTTCTTCCTCCGTTTCCCCGGACAGGGCTTTCCTAAAGTTCCTTATACCCTCTCCTAGAGCTCTGCCCGCCTCCGGTAGCCGGGATGCGCCAAAGAGGATGAAAATCACCAGTAGTATAATTAACAACTCAGGTAAGGACGGCATATGAAACATACTTCACCTCCTCTGCTATTAATTATATGCCCTTTATACTTTTAAGGGTGAGGGTTGTTATCACAGGAGCGGCAGGATTTCTGGGATCCCATCTGTGTGACAGATTCTTAAAAGAAGGCTTTGAGGTCATAGGTATAGACAACTTCCTCACGGGAAGACCGGAAAACATAGCCCACCTTTTTGGACATCCCCGTTTTAAGTTCATCCATTACAGTGTAACCAACTATATATACATAGACGGTCCTGTGGATCTGGTTCTCCACTTTGCCTGTCCTGCCTCTCCTGTAGATTACATGAGGCATCCTATACACACCATGAAGGTGGATTCTCTGGGTACCATCAACACACTGGGACTGGCCAAGCTAAAGAAAGCACGTTACATACTGGCCTCCACCTCTGAGATATACGGACATGCTCACGTACATCCACAGCCTGAGACTTACTGGGGTTATGTAAACCCTATAGGTCCCAGAAGTGTGTACTACGAAGCCAAGAGGTTTTCGGAAGCGCTCTGCATGGCTTATCACAGAGAACACGGCATAGACGTAAGGATAGCACGGATATTTAACACCTACGGTGAAAGAATGAGGTTAAATGACGGGAGAGTTATCCCCACTTTTTTGACGAAGGCTCTCAGAAACGAGCCGATTCCCATACATGGAGATGGATCCCAAACACGTAGTTTCTGCTACGTGGAGGATATGGTGGAGGGTATATATAGGTTAGCCACCTACGAAGGCCTTCAGGGAGAGGTCTTCAACTTAGGCAACCCACAGGAGGTGAGTATAAAGGATCTGGCAGATAATATACTGAAGATAACCAAGAGCAGTTCCACTGTGATGTTCTTACCTCCCAGGGAGGAGGACCCACCTAGAAGATGTCCCGACATCACCAAGGCCAAAAAGCTTCTCCACTGGGAACCTAAGGTGGACCTTCTGGAGGGGCTCGCCAGGACTGTCCGGTGGATGAGGGATATATTGACAAAACTATACTAAGGAATATTATCAATACTAGTATAAATTTTGGAGGGTTGAGATGTTCAGCGAGAACTTGTTCTCCGCTAGAGCTCTTCAGTATGTGGAGAAAGCGAAGGAACTGGCCGTGCAAGAGAAGGACACTAAGGTGGATACTGACCACCTCCTTCTGGCCTTTCTGTCTGATGAGAAATCTCCTCTCTTTAAGTATCTGGAGAAGAGGGGAGTACCTGCTAAGGAGTTTGCTTCCCGTGTGAAGGAGTATTTAAGGAAGGTAAAGACACAGCTGGAGAAGGCGGTAGATCAGGAGGCCAAGCACCTTATAGATCTAAGAAGTAAGATAATGCAGGTCAAGTCAGATATAGGACAGCTACAGTTGGAGGTGGACAAGGTAAAAAGAGCCCAGGAGAGACTCCAACGGGAACTCCAACAAGCTAAAAGGTACGGCGATTACTGGACCGCTCAGGAACTTCAGGTAGAACTTTCCCGACTGGAGCGCCTCTACTCCCAGTACAAAAGTCAGCTGGAGAGTGTGGAAAGAAGTCTTTCCAGTGTATTTAAACAGGAGGATGTGAGAGCCTTTATGGAAAACAGGCTTTCCATAGATGGTCTTGTAAGGAAGGCTCTGGAGGAATCTCCCATACTGGAGCAGGTAAAAGAGTTGGGTTTCTCACCTGAAAGGTTTACAGAGGCGGTGGCCAGAAAAGTCTTTGGTAAGGAACCTACGCTGGATTACTCTCAATACCTTCTTAAGGTTTTAGAGAAGGCCCAAGACAAAGCCATATCGGAAGGTTCCCCTCAGGTGGAACCTTACCACCTGGCGTCTGCCCTCATAGAAGCGGTGGACACCGTAGGTGGTAAACTGATTAATGAAGTTACAGGAGGTGATAAGATGAAGGACACTACCCAAGAACTTAGAGAGGAAGAAAAATCACCGTTGGAGAGGTTTGGTGTCAACATGACCCAGCTTGCCCGGGAAGGTAAGCTGGACCCTGTTATAGGTAGAGAGAAGGAGATAAACCAGGTGATAGAAGTTCTCCTCAGGAGGACCAAAAACAATCCTGTACTGGTGGGAGATCCGGGAGTAGGTAAGACAGCTATAGTGGAGGGTCTGGCTCAGAGAATAGCCAACAAAGAGGTACCAACAGAACTTCAGGACAAAGAACTGTGGTCCATAGATATGGCATCCTTGCTGGCTGGATCCAAGTACAGAGGAGAGTTTGAAGAGAGACTAAAGGCCCTCATAGACGAGGTGAAACAAAAAGGTAACGTGATCCTCTTCATAGATGAGGTACACACGGTGGTAGGAGCAGGCAAAGCGGAGGGAGCAGTGGATGCCTCCAACATTCTAAAACCGGCTCTGGCAAGGGGAGAGATAAGGTTGATAGGTGCCACCACTGTGGACGAATACAGAAAGTACATAGAGAAGGATCCAGCCCTTGAAAGGCGTTTCCAACCCATATACGTGGATGAACCTACAGAAGAGCAGACTATAGAGATCCTCAAGGGGTTAAGAACGAAGCTGGAAAATCACCACAAGGTGAAGATATCCGACGAAGCTATAGAGGCGGCGGTGAAGCTCACAAGAAGATACGTTACCTTCAGGAAGCTGCCCGATAAGGCCATAGATGCCCTTGATCAGGCGTGTGCTCGCAAGAAACTCTCTGTGGTAGCTGTGCCACCTGAGGTACAAGAGCTGGATAGAAGAATAAAGGCCCTCGACGAGGAGATCCAGAAGGCCTTTCTAGAAGGCAACTACGAAAAGGAGGCTCAACTCAAGATAAAGAAAGTGCAGCTGGAGAAGGAAAGACAGCAACTTCTGGAAAAAACGGGAGGTACAGATGCTCGCATCAAGGAGATCAAACGCAGAATGGAGGAACTGGACACGGAGATAATCCGTGCCGCAGAGAAAGGTGACTACGAGAGAGAAGCTCAACTGAAGATAGAAAAGGTGAAGCTGGAAAAGGAACTAAAGGAGTTGGAGCTCAAAAAGTCAGAGGCCTTGGTGGTAACTTGGGACGATGTTGCCGCAGTAGTTTCCGAATGGACAGGCATACCGGTGCAAAGGTTAAAAGAGGAGGAGATGGAACGCCTACTGAAACTGGAGGAAGAACTTCACAGAAGAGTCATAGACCAGGAACATGCAGTAAGAGCAGTGGCCGAGGCTATAAGGAGAGCGCGGGCAGGTCTCAAGGATCCCAAGAGACCCATAGCCAGCTTCCTCTTCTTAGGACCTACTGGTGTAGGAAAAACGGAGTTATCAAAGGCCCTAGCTGAGCTTCTGTTCGGTGACGAAGATGCTCTGATACGCCTTGATATGTCTGAGTTTAAGGAAGAACACAGCATAGCTAAACTCATAGGTGCACCTCCTGGCTATGTAGGTTACGAAGAAGGTGGAAAACTTACCGAAGCGGTGAGAAGGAAACCATACTCGGTCCTTCTCTTAGATGAGGTGGAGAAGGCTCATCCCCGTGTCTTCGATCTATTCTTACAGGTTCTGGATGACGGGCGCCTCACAGACTCTCACGGCAGAACCGTTGACTTCAGAAACACTGTCATAATAATGACTTCCAACATAGGCTCTCAGTATCTTCTGTCCTTGTCCTTAGACGGTGATGAGGAAAAGGTCCAGAGAGAGTTTGAGAAGGCTAAAGAAAAGGTGTTGGAGGAACTGAAGTATCACTTTAGGCCTGAGTTTCTCAACAGAATAGACGAGATAGTGGTCTTTAAACCTCTCACCATGAAGGAACTACTACAGATAGTGGATCTTCTTGTGGCATCCATAAGCAGGAGACTAGAAGACAGAGGTATAAAGATAGAGCTTACACAGGCAGCTAAAGAACAGCTGGCCAGAATGGGTTACGATCCAGCTTACGGTGCAAGACCTCTCAGAAGAACACTCCAGCGTTACATAGAAACACCCTTGGCTGACAAGATAATAAGAGGCGAGGTGAAGGATGGTCAGAAGGTGCTGGTGGACTACAGAGATGGTCAGGTAGTGGTGGAGGCTGTATGAAAAGGGTTCTCGTCTGGGGTTTAGGAGCGAGCGGCCTGGCCGCCCTCCAACTTCTAAAATCCAAAGGCATAGAGGCCATAGGAGGGGATGACAAACACAAAACAGACTGGAGACTCCTCCTGGAAGAAGTGGACACCCTCGTGTTGTCTCCTGGCATCCCACCATCCCACCCTATCTGGCAGGAGGCCGTAAGAAAAGGTATAGAGGTGATAGGTGAGCTGGAACTGGCATGGAGATTTTTTGAAGGGACAGCTATAGCCATAACGGGAACTGACGGCAAATCCACCACCACGAGACTCAGTTACCTTATCCTTAGGTCTTATTTCTCTCATGTGGAGGAAGGGGGTAACATAGGTGTACCCTTCTCCTATCTGGTGATGAAGAACCCAAAAGCTCTGGCTGTGCTGGAAGTCTCCTCCTTTCAGGGAAAGACACTTAAGACCTTTAGGCCTCATGTAGGTGCCTTTCTTAACTTCTCAGAGGATCATCTGGACTGGCATCCGGACCTAAGAGACTACCTGTGGAGCAAGTACAACATCTTTTCACGTCAAACACCTGAAGACTGGATACTCCTCAACGGTACTCAAAAGGTCACGAGAGACACACCCTCACCTGCTCGGAAAGTGTTCTTCGGTGATGGCTGCGAGGCCCATGTAAAGGAAGACGGTGCCTACTGGAGTGAGGAGAAACTCTTTAGCGTAGAGGACATAAAACTGATAGGAAAACACAATCTCTATAACGCACTGGTAGCGTGTGTGATAGGAAGAATAATGGGTGTACCCACCGACAGGATGAAGGAAGTTTTGAGGGATTTCAGGGGATTACCCCACAGGTTGGAGCTGGTGGGCGATTTCGGCGGTGTTCTTGTCTACAACGATTCTAAATCCACAACACCTAACGCTCTTCAGGCTGCCCTCGGTAGTATGCCTGACGGTAGAGTCATCCTAATAGCTGGAGGTAAGGATAAGGGTGCATCTTTTGAGCATCTGTGTCCCCTTGTAACCCAAAAGGTGAAACATGCTGTGCTGATAGGTGAGGCAAAACGCAGGATAGCGGACGCATGGAAGGGCTGTACTCAAGTAAGTCTTGCCTCATCTTTAGATGAGGCTATTAGAATGGCTCAACGAGAGGCAAAACCTGGAGACATACTCCTCTTCTCTCCGGCTTGTTCTTCCTTTGACATGTTCTCTAACTACGAGGAAAGGGGAGAGACCTTCAAGAAGTTAGTGAGAGAGATTTTCGAAACTCCTCCACACTCCATCTGATAGCTTCTTCATAAGGTACAGGCTCTTTCTTGCATATCTTCCGCACACCATCCTTTTCTACGTCAGGATCCAAACCACACACGTTGTCTCTCCACATCATGAGAATCTGATCGGAAGAGAAAGGTGGAGGACTTAGTATCTCAGAAGCCAAAAGTCCGGCTGTATACATAAAACTCTTGGGAACAGGAAGGAAAACAACCTTTCTTCCGAGAAGTTCCATAGTGTCCTTCATAAGTTGCCGGAAACTCACCCGCTGAGGTCCGCAAAGTTCGTAAGTCTTACCAAAAGTGGAAGGATCTTCCAAACTCTCCACAAAGGCACATGCCACATCCCTAACATCCACAGGTTGAAAGAGATAGTGGCCACCTCCGGGTAATGGAACCACGGGTATGTACTTGGTTATGCGCCACATATCTGAAAAAAGCCTCTGCTCGGGACCCAGTATCATGGAAGGCCTAAAGATAGTAAAGTCCAGCTTCAGAGTTTTGAGAAACTCCTCCGCCATGTACTTGGTACGGTGGTACATAGAAGGAGCATCCCTGTGAGTTCCCAAAGAACTCATGTGAAGCACACGCCTCACACCTGTATGAGCCAAAACACTGTAGAGAACTTTAGAGTACAGAAAGTGAACTGTGTAAAAGTCGTAGCCTCTCTTTTTGTCTTCCAGCAGAATACCTATAAGATGCACCACCGCGTAAGGAGAAAAATCCTCCACCGCCTTTCTTATAGCTTCTTCGTCCAGAAAATCCACCTTATAACCCTCTACCTTACCATCAAATACTCTGTTTAGCTTCTGGGTGTCCCTCACCAAAGCACCCACCTTATAACCCTTCTCCAAAAGTCCCCTCACTATGTACCTCCCTACAAAACCCGTAGCACCCGTTACCAAAACCCTTTTACTCATCTCCATAGGTCTCCTCCCTTCCTTTCCTTCAACTCCAGCTCCCAGAGAAAAAGATATTTCAGAAAAGTGTAGATACCAGAGGAAACAGCCACAGAAAACCCTTGCATACCATCCAGAAATCCACCCTTAACCACGTAAACCTTCAAGAAAGCCCATAGAGGATTAAACATCAGTTTGGCAACACTAAAACGCACACCCTTTTCGTGAAGGTCCTTTGCCATAAGCATAGCGTAGTTTATCGTCTTACTATACTGGTCCCACAAACTGCGGTAGGAATAGTGATAAAGATCTCCCTTTAGCTTACATGCTCTCCCTTCAAAAACAGCCCTCTCGTGAAGAACACCTTCAAACTTCACAGATCCTTTACGAAACAGCCTCACCCTCCACTCAGGATACCAAGCGTGTTTTAAAAACTTCCCCATATAGTAAGTTCTCCTACACACCATATAAACATCACACTCTGGATCCTTCAAAGCCCTCATCACAGACTCTCTTAGCTCTTCCGATAACTCTTCATCTGCATCCAGAACGAAAACCCACTCTCCCTTACATAACTGTACACCGTAGTTGATCTGATCAGCGTAGTTGGTCCATTCCCTAAAGAACACCTCAGCTCCCATCTTCTGCGCCAGTTCCACCGTTCCATCGGTAGACCCCGAGTCAAGAACCACCACCTGATCTGCAACGCCTTGAACACTTCTTATAGCACGTTCTATATTCTTCTCCTCGTTTTTGGCACGTATCAGTACTGACAGCATCAAAGGTAAAATTAAAACACATGCTGGTGCTTTGGATGCTTATTCTTTTTAGTGTTGTTTATGGAGAGCAGCAGGACATCCTGAGGGAAAGGGTACTGTCAGAAATAAAGAGGAAGTTCGGTGACGACTTTCGGTTGACAGGTGTCAGGTATTACGACGAGATTCCTCAGATAACGGACGGCGGTAGTGTGTACTTAGATATGGAATACGGAAGAGGTAAAATGCTCGCCTACCTGGTAGTGGGGGATAGAAGATACACATTGATCCTTGATGGATTGTGGAGATACACGGTGTTAATAGCCAAGGAGGATATACCTAAAGGAAGAGTCCTAAAACCCGACATGTTTTACAAAGAGGAGAGATGGGGAAGGAGTGTTCCATCTGATCTGAGGTTGGAAGATATCCATCTCTCCCAGTACATTACATCTACCTTTATACCTAAGGGTAGCATCATCAGAAGAAGTCTTCTTAAACCTATACCTGCGGTGGAGATAGGGCAGACAGTGGAGGCTTTCTACACAAGCGGTAATTTGGAACTGAAGTTTCACGCTAGATCCCTCGATAGAGGATACATAGGTAAGACGGTAAGAGTATTACCGGAAGGTAAAAAGAATCCTATCCTCAGGGCAAAGGTGATAGCTCCAGGAAAGGTACAGATCCTTTACTGACAACTTGGTGGTAAAGATCCAACGACCTTCTCTCCTCCTCTGTGAGATCAGAGTACTCCTTTAACCTTTGAGCTATCTCCTTTGCTTTCTGCATATTATCCTCCGAAAGGTAAAGGCGTAGGAGGGGAGCAAGACCAATTCTTCCCGCCAGTGTCAGCTGTTGTACCGCTTTATCCTTCCAACCCATCTTGTAGTAAAGAAGACCAAGGGCATGATAGGCATATTCTCTGTATAACCTCACTCTCTTCAGGTTATCTTCCATCCATCTTCTGGTATGCTCATCTTTTACATCCATCTCCGCATAAACACCTCTGTAGAACCTACCGTCACCGTGTATCTGAAAACACATCTTGTAACGTTCCAGAGGTGGTGGTTTCTTCACAGTGTCCTTACATAACTTAATAACATCGTCAGGAAATAAGTTTTTTCCATAAGTGAGAAGATCCTGTATATCACCTGTGTACTCTACCAGCAGTTTGGAGTAGAAGGTTCTGTCTCTTGATCTTTCTGCCAGATCTCTCAGCTTAAGTTCTAGCATCAAATCGTACTTTCCGGATTTTTTCAGTTTATTTACCAACTCTTCCATCTTTTTACTTTCATCTAAGAAGGAGGGATCAACGATACCTTTCAGTTCATCCTCCGCCCCGGCAGTCAGACTTACAAACAACAAAACCACCAAAAACCCCACCACAGTAGGGTAATCTATTGAAGGATCAACTTTCTGTCAAGTTGCGTGACTATCTTATTTCTCTGCAAAAAACCGCAAAACTGTTTAACCATAAAATAATCACAGGAGTCTACCGGGATGTAAAAGTGGTTATAATATAAAAGCGTGCTTATCAAGAGCTTTCCCAGCGTAAAGGACGCCCGTTTGTATCTTTCGGTGGAGAGAACCTACCTGGGATACATAAAGTTTTCCCTCTATACTCTTTCCTTTGGTGTTTTCCTGGAAAAGCTGGATCTTCTTGCGGAGATAACCGGGAAGATCCACGTGTCTATCCTTCTTGTAGTGTTGGCAAAGATCCTTGCCGTTGTGGGTGTTTTGATGGTGCTGATAGGTATCCTTACCTTTTACTGGGATATAAAATACATTGAAGGAGGTGAAGAGGTGTCTCCTAAGGAGGTGACAGACCCACGTATATATATGGCGGCAGAGAGAACTTTCCTCGCATGGGTTAGAACCGCCATATCTCTCATAGTCTTTGGTTTTGTGATAGAAAAGTTTGAGTTTTTCATAGTGCAACTGGAACGCATATTTAACATTCATCTTCAAGGAGAGCATCATAAACTGTTCAGTATAGGTGCCTTCGTCATATCGATAGGTGTTATCACCCTCGTATTAGGTATACTGAATTTCTACAGGACCATAACACAGGTGGACAAGGGTTTTTACAGGACACATACGTGGCTTTATAAAATCTACGGTGCCATCATATTTCTCACGTGTGTTGTATTAGCTACTTATGTTTTCAAGCTAATTTAGGTCTCACAATGAGAGCTATAAGGAGAGGTAAGACTTGTGGAAAGCTTTTTCTCTGTCTTCAAACGATGGTTTGGGGAGTATGTGTCAAGCGTGAAGTTTGAGAATATCAGGAGAGAGATAGTGTTTAAGGCAGTAGACTTTGTTGGACAGAGCAATTTTATTTCACTCTTTTACTTTTTGCTTTTCCCCAATTAAAGAGTAGGCTATGACCCCGATAATGGGAATGAGTATTAGAACGAGTATCCAGACAATCTTATTCGAACCAGTAAATTCACTTTTGAGAACGTCAATAATCGCAATTACCCAAAGAATTATCCAAAGAATCACTACCGAAACCACCAGTACTTTTGGTGCTAATAATGCAAGAACCGCCATCACTGAAATTATAACTACACTTAAAGCAAAATCCTTGGTAGACCACTCCATAATACACCTCCCTTTAAATTTTATTTCACTTTTTCTACATACCTCCTTGATTATATTATATTACTTAGAATATTCTTTGTCAATCTTTGGTTGGGGAGTGGGTAGGCTATCTATTTTACGCTGTACTTCTGGCGCTGGGGTATTTTGATGTTCTTGGCTCATCAAATCCAAAACCTGCCTCTCTTCTGGCATCTTCATATCTTCCTTAATCAGTGCTCTGTTTTGCTCGTCAACTGCTTTGTCTAATAATGAAACAAATATATAGCAAAATATAACACATGAAGAAGGACTGGAAAGAATACAATGACCATCTGGTCAAGAGAGGAGAGCTTTTGATAGCCCCCGATACCTTTGGACTTGAAGAAAAGCACAAGCAAGAGAAGAAGAGAGGCAGACCATACACCTACCCTGAGCCCCTCATACGTATGCTCCTCTTTATCAAGTTCGCTCTCGGAATCCCCTACAGACAGACCCAAGGATTTGCACATAAACTCCTGTCTTTGCTTGGAATCAAAGTTCCCAACTAAGGTAACAAATAGAGGAGAATGGCTCAGAAAAAAGCATGGGAAGAAGGCAAGGAGGGGATGGATAAAATCTACGGTGCCATCATATTTCTCACGTGTGTTGTATTAGCTACTTATGTTTTCAAGCTAATTTAGGTCTCACAAGGCGTTCTTTTATGTCCAGTACCAGCGCGCTTGCCACAAATATGGAAGACAGTGTTCCTACCACTATGCCCACCACGAAGGAGAACATAATGTTGGATAAAACAGGCCCTCCTAAGAGAAACATGGTCAGAGAAACCACAAAGGTGGTGAGGGAGGTCATCACGGTCCTACTGAGAGTTTGGTTTATGGAGATGTTTATGACGGTTTTTAGATCTGTTCCCTTTCTTATGCGCATGTTCTCCCTTATCCTATCGAAGACCACTACAGTGTCGGATATAGAGTAACCAGCCACCACTAAGAGAGCTGCTACCACATCCAGATTAACCTCTCTCCCTGTCAGAGAGTAGGCTCCCACCACAAGGAAGACATCGTGAGCTAAAGCCAAAACAGCACCCAAAGCCCATACAGGTTCGAACCTGTAAGCCAGATACAGGAGTATCCCTCCTATGGCGGTGAGAATGGCCCATAAAGCTTTCTGTCTTAGTTCACCGCTGATGACGCCTCCTATACTTTCCATACGTAGTAGTTGGTAATCACCGAGGGTTTTCAGGGCTCGAAGAACCTTATCTCTAGGTTCATCTACCTTTAGCCGAACCAGTATAGTCCCCTGGGCTGTGTCCTGTACCTGAAAGGCCGATACACCGCTTCTTTCCAAAACCTTCCTTATGTCTGCTGTGCTCTGTTTAGGTGTGTACCGGACTTCCAAAAGTGTGCCACCGGTGAAGTCCAGCCCTAGGTTCAAACCCTTTAGCCCCAGAGACAAAAGGGATATGACGAGGAGCAACAAAGACACCGCGTAAGCGTAGTATCTTACCCCCATAAAGTCCAGCTGACGCATAGCTTTAAACAGTATAATCACAAACTGGGTGGAGCAGACAAAAGTTCTACCGCCTTTACCTCCTTACGATCTAGGAGTTCCTGTATAAGATCCTGCTGAGTTTTTCCGTACAAAGGTATCTCCAGCTTGATATAGTATCCAGCTTCCCTTTTTTCCAACATCACTATCCTTACATCCCCTATACTTCTAAGGTACTCCACAGGGTCCTGTACCTCCTCCAACATCAAGGTCAGTAGAGCTGTGCTCTTCCCCAAAAGTTCCCTCTCTATCCTACTCATAGGAGCCAGTATACCCAGTAAGAGAAATACAGAAACCACAGACAACATATACATACCTGCACCTACAGCCAGTCCTATCCCGGCTGTGGTCCACAGACTGGCTGCTGTGGTAAGCCCCTTGACAGAGGTTCCCATGCGTAATATAGCGCCTGCACCGAGAAATCCTATACCTGCCAGTACCTGAGATATCACCCTTCCTGGGTCTGCGTGGTTTCCGTAACGGTAAGATACGTATACAGAAAGCAGACTCATGAGAGAGGACCCTAGAGCCAAAACGGCATGAGTTCTAAAACCTGCGGGTTGCCTCCTCCTTTCTCTCTCAAAACCTATGAGGGCTCCCAGAAAGGCAGCCAGTGTAAGGCGTATAACTCCTTCCCAAAGAGGAAAGGGCAAGGTTTCCAGTGTCATCGGAAGAACTTTACCACCTCCTGTACCACCCTTTTGGATCTCTTTATGCAATCCGCCACAGACACACCTTCCAGGTAGTTGCCTGTTATAAAAAGTCCAGGGTTTTCCCTCTGCAGTGCTTCCACCAGTTCTATGTATCTACCGTATCCCAGTGTGTACTGAGGTATGGCTCTCTTCCACCGTGTAACGAGGAGGAACTCCAGTTGGGTTAGACCCAAGCTCTTTCTTAGATCTTCTTCCACTATACGCATTATGAGCTCATCTTCGTACTCTACCACTTCCGGATCGGTGGCACCTCCCATGTAGATGGTGAGGAGTTCTTTCCCTTGCGGAGCCTTGTTAGGAAAGATACGTGAGGAGAAGAGAACTCCCAGTATCCTCAGATCTTCCTTCTGGGGTGCCAGAAAACCGAAGCCGTCAGGTATATTCTGAGATGTGGCCACATGTACCACCACTACTGGGGCGTAGTATATTTTGTCCAGTTCCTGCGCAGCACTCCAAGAGATATCCCTCAGAAGATAACCTGCAGATGTGGCAGGAGATGCCACTACCACACACCGTGCTTCGTACTTTCCCTCTTTGGTGTCCAGTATGTATCTATCGTCCTTCCTCCTTATACGGAGTGCCACGTTCTCCGTCTCTAGATCCACATAACTGGCCAGTTGTTGGATGATGCTCTGGTTTCCTCCTTCAAAGGAGATTATTTTTCCCGGAGGTCCGAGCCTCTTTAACTTGATGGCAGCCCTTATCAGGCTTCCGTACTCTCTCTCCAACTGGTATACCCTTCTGAAGGCGTACTTTATGGAGAGCTCCTCCGGGTCACCGGCGTACACACCCCTCACGAAGGGAGTTATCACGTAGTGAAGAAACTCTTCTCCCAGTCTTCTTCTTACAAACTGAGCCACCGTTTCTTCTGTTTTTACAGAAGGTGCCACGAAGGGCTCCATCAACACCCTCAGTTTACCACCTAAGGATAGCAGGGGAGAGGTGAGAAACTTTACGGGACTATTGGGGAGTGGGATAAGTTTTCCTCTCTTATAGATATATCTAACGGAGGAGGAAGGCGAGGCTTCCTGGGGTTGTATACCCACCTCACGGAAGAAATCTACCACCTCCCCATCGGCCAACACCGTTTGGGGACCAAGTTCACAGAGAAAGTCACCCACTTTCCGCGTGCGTATGTTTCCTCCGGGCTCTTCTTCCTTTTCCAGAACCTTCACCTTGAGGCCTTCCTTTGACAGTCTGAAGGCCACCGAGAGACCCGATATACCGGCTCCTACCACTATAACGTCCATCATGACTTGTAGGGTACTCCCTTAAGGGGTGAAGAGGGTACAGCGTATGTTCTCTTGGGCATTCTGCCCGCCAGGTAAGCCAGCCTGCCTGCTATAACGGCGTACTTCATAGCCACAGCCATCTTTATAGGATCCTTTGCCTCAGCCAGTGCGGTGTTGGTGAGGATGCCGTCTACACCCAGCTCCATAACAGGTGGTATGTCAGAGGCACTACCTATACCTGCATCCACTATCACAGGTACTGATACAGCCTCCCTTATGAAGATGATGTTGTAAGGGTTCTGAAGGCCCAGACCAGAGCCTATGGGAGCTGCCAAAGGCATCACCGCAGCACACCCTATGTCTTCAAACTTCTTGGCATAAACAGGATCGTCAAAGATGTAGGGAAGTACCACAAAACCCTCCTTAACCAGATACTTGGCAGCTTTGTAGGTTTCTTCCATGTCAGGCAGTAAAGTTTTCTGATCTCCTATCACCTCCAGTTTCACCCAGTTTATTCCGGTGGCCTCTCTTGCCAGCATGGCTGTCTTTATGGCTTCCTCCGCCGTGTAGCATCCAGCCGTGTTAGGTAGTATCAGGTACTTTTTGGGATCCACATAGTCCAAAAGGTTCTCCTTATTAGGATCCGTTATGTTGACGCGCCTTACAGCCACCGTTATTATCTCAGCACCAGATGCTTCAAGAACCTCTTTGGTTTCCTGAAAGCTCTTGAACTTTCCGGACCCTATTATGAGGCGAGACCTGAACCTTCTACCTGCTATCTCCAGATAGTCGTCCTCCAGCAACTTTTCCCAATCTGTCATGTCCACACCTCTTTACCCGAACTCTGCATGTTCGGGTGCCGGGCTATTTGTATCCCGCCTTCAAAGGGACACCCACGGACCCGGCAGGCGGCATTGGGGTGTCCCTCCTTAACCACCACCTACCAAATGGATGATCTCCACCCTGTCTCCCTCCTGAAGGACTCTGTTCCTGTACTCTCCCTTGGGTACCACTTCCTCGTTGATGGACACAGCAAGACCTACCTCTCTGTAAGCTACTCCCAAAACCTCCAGAAGATCCATGACAGTTATACCATCCGGCACCTCTCTCTCTTCTCCGTTTACCCAGAGTTTCATAGCATTTAAAAATTAACCAAAAATCTCTTGAGATCCAGCATAACACCCAAGAAACACCCTGCTGACAGGAAGGGTCCGTAAGGTATCACAAACTGAAGGTTTCTATTCTTAAGTATTATGGGAAAGGCGTAAAGAAGACCCAGTACAGAACCAAGTCCCACAGCGTAAGCAACACCGTATAGTCCCGTAAAAGAACCTATGAAAGCCATAAGCTTAACATCTCCCAATCCTAATCCTTCTACCTTCCTAAGGCGCGTGTAGTAAAGATATATGAGGAGAAAAAAAGCTCCTCCCAATGCAGCACCCAGGAAACTCTCCCACGGGGATATGTCCCTTCTGAAAAAAGAGAGGACAAGCCCTGTAACCAAACCCCCTAAGGTTATACTGTCAGGAAGTAGAAAAGTCTCCCAGTCTATAACAGAAGCCACCAGTAAGGCAGAGAAAAAAAAGTAGAAGATCAACAGCTCATAAGAGAGTCCCCACTTTAGGTAGCACAGAACAGCCAGAAGGCCTGAAGCCAGTTCCACCAGGAGGTATCTTAAAGGTATGGGATGAGCGCAGTATCTACATCTTCCTTTTAAAAGCAGGTAAGATAAAATGGGTATGTTGTCTCTCCATCTTATCTTGGTTTTACAGTTGGGACAATGGGAAGGTGGGTGAACTATAGACATACCTCTGGGAAGACGGTGTATAAGCACATTGTAAAAACTTCCCAAAACAGCGCCTATTGTAAAAGCTATAATAAGTTCCATTGGAATATATAATATTAATACATGGAAAAGGAGCGGAGGTTTTTTGAAGCGTTAAAAAACGTCTTTGTAGGAGAAAAGATAGAAGGTGAATCAGGATACATTAATTTAATGAGGATAAAGTCTAAATATTACGAAAAGCGCGTATTTCCTAAACTGAAAGAAGATATTGATAGCTCATTAAAGGAATTTCCTGATTTTAGAGAAGAGCTTTTTGATAAGCTTTACACCTTCTTTAAAAGATACTTTTCTGAAAGCGGTTCAATATACTTTGTTCACACACCATACTATCAAAGCATATATGACAGAATTTACACGGATGATAGAGATGTGGTCTTATTCTGGAAAACGCACATGCTTTACTATGTAAAAACAGACAGGTTATT